>NZ_JACBXA010000018.1 GCF_013870515.1 Streptomyces albidus (ex Kaewkla and Franco 2022)
CAGCGACAGGCTGTTGGACTGCACTGCGGAACGGGAGGGGCTGCCGCCTCGGCACGTCCACCGAGCAACTGACGCATCGCCGCCTCCGCCGCACCGGCCTCGCCCGAGCCGAGTGCCTCGACGACCCGCTGGTGGTGACCGATTGAAGCCTCGGTCGCACGTTCGCATCCGATGGAAGGGCCACCGGAGACCTGGAGTGCGGCGGAGACGATGCCCGAGAGATGTTCGAGCATGCGGTTCCCGGCTGCCTGCAGCAGCAGACCGTGGAACTCGGCGTCGGCCCTGGAGAAGGTGAGCGTGTCGCCCTGAGCGAGGGCGTGCGTCATGATCTCGACCATGTCCGCCAGGCGCTGCTGCACCTCGTCCCGTACGTGACCCGCGGCGAGGCGAGCGGCCAACGGCTCGATGGTGCTGCGCAGTTCACGCAACTCCCGGCGCTGGTCCTCGCGCTGCGGACCGAAGGCACGCCACTCGATGATGTCGGGGTCGAGCAGATTCCAGTCACTGACGGGACGCACCCTGGTACCGACGTTGGGCCTCGCACTGACGAGGCCCTTGGCCTCCAGGACGCGGAGGGATTCGCGGACGACGGTGCGGGAGACCTCGAACCGGTGGCCGATCTCCTCCGGCACCAGCGGACGGTCGGCTCCGAGGTCACCGGAAACGATCATCTGGCCGAGCTGCTGGACGAGTTGGCCGTGCAGACCGCGTCCGCGATTGCCGGCCGTGCGCCGGCCGACGCGGTTGATGTCGGCCTCCGAGCCCTGCCAGGCGGGGACGTTGCTGGTCGTGCGTGCCGTTCCTGAGGACTCGGCGTACGTGTAACGGTCGAGTTCGCCCGGGCCGGCGAGGCCGGAGTCGGCTGAGCGGGCCGCGGTCATCATGGTGTGCGCAAGGGTAGTCACGCATCCTTTGTCGGCGGCGCTCCGCACGGCCTTGAGGGCTTTGGTGAAAAGCACACGAAAGGGTGATCGCTGACTTCCGGATAATTGACGCCTTATCGGAAGGAATGCGACACCCGGGGATCATCTCCCTGTCATATGCGGTGCGTTGACGGCCCGCGACCGCTCACGAAGTGACCTGCGTCTTGATCACCGGGTCCTGCTGCGCACCGCGATGACGAGGTACGCGAACAGCAGGGCGGTCAGCGACAACACCAGTGCGGGGCCCACCGGTTGGGAAGCGAGCTGGAAGGCGGCCGAGAACCAGCGCTGTGCGCCGGAAGGCCACGGCACGAGCAGCAAGGACTCCAGCCGGTCCGGCATTCCGTCGAGGGACCGGCCCGAGGAACCGCCGAGCAACATCCGTACCGCCGGGGCGATCAGCACCGGCACCGCGACGACCATCGCCGTGCCGAGGGCCGCCGACCTGACGATTCCGGCGGCCAGGAGACCGGTCCAGGCGCAGCCGACGGAAAGGGCGAGCCCCGCCACGAAGTGGAGTTGCCAGGGATCCGCTCCCCCGAGGGAGCCCGAGACCGGGGAGGCCCAGGAACTCGAAGCGGAGGTCTCGGACGGCAGTGCGAGCACATCGCCGCCGAAGAGGAGGGTCAGTCCCGCCGCGTTGACGGCGGCGACCACGAGAGTGAGCACGACAGCGACGCCAGCCGACACCGCCAGCTTGGCCGCGAGATGGCTGATTCTGCGCGGCACGGGCGAACGGGCGGGCGTGAGCGCCGGGTAGCGGAACTCCTCGTCGAATGCCAGTGCTCCCAGCAGTCCGACGGCGACGGCAACGGGAGGAAGCAGGAAGACACTTCCCGACGGCCACCCCGTGAGCAGGCGAACCGCAGGCGCGACCGAACTGCCGGTGCTGGGCAGACCGATGCCGGTGCGGGCGAGCACGAGCGCGATGCCCAGTGCCGACACGACCGCGGCGGCCATGGTGATCCAGGTGATTCTCAGGCTCATCAGACGGCACAGCTCGTAGCGCAACGGTGCGGCCGGTCCGGGACGCGGGACTGCGTGCAGTCGTGGGGGGAGCTCGGCGACGGCGCGTGCGGGAATGCGCGTCGGACTCCAGGCAAGCGGCGACTTCCGTGAGACAGCGTCCCTGGGCGGGGGTTGAGAAGTCGTGACTCGGGTGGCGGAGGAGTCCACGAGGGGGCGGTCGCTGATCTTGAGAGTCGTGGCTTCCGGGGGCGTGCCGGTGGCGGAAGCAGTTGCAGAGTCGTGGTCGGGGGCGCTCGAGAACGTCGTGTGCGCGGGTGCAGAACCGGTCCCGGCAGCGGAAGCCGGGGCGTCTTCGGTGGCGGGCGTGGCCGTGGATGAAGACGCGGAGGCGGATTCGGGTGTGTGCGCAGTCGACGTGGCGGCGGCTACGGAGGCGTTGACAAGGGCCGGAACAGGCTCGGTGTCGGGGTCAGTTGCGGCGGTCGCCGATTCCTCGGCCGGAATCGCCGGCTCCTCGTGGAGCTCCTGTGCAGCCGACGCTGAGCTCTCTTCGACCTGCAGCGCCTCGGTTGCCGGATCCGTCGCAGACGTCGCGGGAGCACACACGGCCGGCTCTGAAGTCCCTGACTCCGGTGGGAGATCGGGCGCCGTCGCAGCGTCGCCGGTCTCCGAAGCGGCGGGTTCGGCGACCCCGCGTCCGAGCAGGTCCTCCGGCTTCTGCTCTGTCGGCAGAGGCATCGTTTCCTGTGTCGCGGAGTCGGCCGGGGTGGGGTCCGGTGAAGGCTCCGACGAAGGATGCGTGGAGGGACGTCCGTCAGCACGGTCGAGTGGCGCAGGTGTCTCCAGGTCCCCTGCATCCCCTCTCTCGTCAGTGAGTTGGTGAACGAGGATGCCGTGCCGGTGGGCGTACTCACCGACTTCGGCGCAACTGCTTCCGTACACCGAGACTCGGCTGCCGCCTTCGCGGACGACCTTGAGCGGTCCGGCGTCACGTCCCGCGTGACCGGCCTTGCGGGCTTCCTGAGTGAGCACCGCCGTGAGGCGCTGGGCGTGCGGAGTGCGAACTGCCACTCGTGGCCGGAGCCGGGTGCGTACGTAGTCGGTCACGTCCTGATCAGCCATGAGGCGTCCGGAGGCGATGCTCACCACGCGGTCGGCGAGTTCGGCTGCTTCTTCGGCCAGGTGCGAGGTGACCAGCACGGTGCCGCCCTGCTTCGCGTATCCACGAAGCAGCGAGAAGAGCCACTTCGTCTCGCGGGGGGAGAGACCCAGGGCGGGTTCGTCCATGACCAACGTGTGCGGGTCTCCCAGCAGTGCGCAGGCGACGCCGAGACGGCGGTCCATTCCGCGCGAGAGGGTGCCCAATCGCTGGTCGGCGAGGCCGCTGAGGCCGACGACGTCGAGCACGTCGTCCGCTCGGTCGGCGGGAACTCCGGCAACCGCAGCGAGCATACGCAGATGGCCACGTGCGGTACGCCCTGGATGCCCCGGGACCTCGCCCAGCAACACGCCCACCTCACGGGCGAGGTGGGCGACCCGTTGCACAGGGCGGCCACGGAACAGGGCGATACCGCGCCCAGGCTGGAGCTGGAGCATGAGACGCAGGGCGCTTGTCTTGCCCGAACCCTCAGACCCCAGAAGCACGGTGACACGGCCGGGACGAGCCTCGAAGGTGAGGTCGTCGACGGTCGGCTTCAGTTGGTGACGGCGGGGCAAGGTGGTGAGGCCGATGGCCTGGATCATCGCTTCTCCCGCGGAAAGCGTGGGGGACGCATCCACGCAAGATAACGCGACATGTCGGGCTTTCCGGGCAATATGCCCTGCCCGGCCAAGTCCCCTTCCGGGGCAGCTCCCGGCCCCTCAGGCCTCGGGACGCAACATCGGGGGGTTCAGCAGCGTGGCGCCGCCGGCGCGGAACAGCTGCGCCGGGCGGCCTCCCTGACGCGTGGTCGTCCCGCCGCTGGGGACCAGGAAGCCAGGGGTGCCCGTCACTTTGCGGTGGAAGTTGCGCGGGTCGAGAGCCACGCCCCACACCGCCTCATAGACCCTGCGCAGTTCCCCCACGGTGAATTCCGGCGGGCAGAAGGCGGTGGCGAGCGAGGAGTATTCGATCTTTGAACGGGCCCGCTCAACACCTGCGGCCAGGATCTCGTCGTGGTCGAAAGCCAGCGGCGTCTTTGATTCCCCGTCCGAGTCTCCGAAACCGAGCAGGGCGTCCGCCTGCGCCCACCGGGCACTGCGAGCGTCCCCACCTGGGGTGGGGGAAGGCAGGTCGGGTGCGAGCGCCAGGTGGGCCACGCTGACGACCCGCATCCGCGGGTCCCGGTCGGGATCGCCATAGGTGGCGAGTTGTTCGAGGTGGGCTCCCGGTGTCCTGTTGTCCTGCTCGTGGGCCCGCAGTCCTGTTTCCTCCGTGAGTTCCCGCGCGGCAGCGGATGCGAGATCCTCGTCCGCGCGGACGAAGCCCCCCGGCAACGCCCACATTCCCTGGTACGGGGCTTCGCCTCGACGTACGACAAGTGCGCAGAGCGCATGTCTGCGCACTGTGAGCACCACGAGGTCGACGGTGACGGCAAAGGGAGGGAAGGCCGACGGATCGTAGGGCATGACGTGATCTTAGTCGTCTCCCTGACGATAAACACGCTGTTCTCAGGCACCTCGCCGACCACAACTCCCGTTCGTCAGAGCGTTTCCGGAGTGGTCAGCCGACGGGTCGCAAAGCCCTGGCAGCTCCCCCGACGCTTCCAGTGCCGTCACTGCTCACCCGGACGGAGAACGGCCCTCCGGCAATCCGTAGCCCGGTGAACTCGACGGCGCCCAGGGGCGCAGGCGCCAAGGGGCGCACGCAGACCGCACCTCCTGGAACATCGGGGCGTACCCCGGCGAGCGTGATGAGCAACTGGATGACGCCGGCAGCCGCGACCGCGGCGGGCCTGCAGGCCGCTGGATGCGGAAGAGGCACTCGCGTCGCGGCGCCCGGCTCGACGGCGTACATCTCTGGCAGCCGCAGGCCGAACACTCCCGCCGCGTCCAGCACGCCGCGCAGCAGCGACGCCGCCTCCTGCTCATGGCCGGCTGCGGCAAGCCCGGCCACCGCCGTCACGGATTCCTGGGCCCGTACGGCACCGCTGCGATGCCCGAACGGATTGTGTCTCTCCTCGCGGTCGTCGAGGCTCCGCAGCCCCCAACCGGAGTCCAGATGAGGCCCTGAGAGCAGTCGGCAGAGCTGCTCGGTCTGGGGTGTGGTGAGCAAGCCGTCGCCCGGACGTCCGCCTCCGGCCAGGCCCGTGTCGAGCAGTTCCACTGCGGCGCAGCCCAGATACGTCTTCGCAGCTCCGCTCGGGGTGATCAAGGCCAGGGGCCTGCCTACCCTGCCGTCCTCATGCCAGAACTCCTTCTGGAATCGGCCTCGCATTGTCGCCGCCCAGTCCCTCAACTCGCCTCCCCCGTCGCCTCCGCAGGCGTCGAGAAGCTCAGCACCGATCAGCGCCGCCCTGTGAGCGCCGGCCTGCACCTCGCACCGGAACGGGCCGTCCGGCGCGGGGTCGGCAACGTAGATGTCGTCCTCTGCCGTGCGGAGCAGCCACTGGAGGCAGCGTTCGGCCGCAGGCAGCAGTTGCTCGGTTTCGCTTTCGGGCAGTCCCCAACGCCAGGCTTCTGCCAGCACCGTAGGAAAGAGCAGCGTGGCCTCCGTACCGGTGCAGCTGGGAGGTGCGTACGGTCCGGCGTCACGAAGAGATCCGGGCAGACGTCCGAAGTCCCGGCCCGGCTCCGTGTGCTGGCTGCGGGCGAGTGTGCGCAAGGTTCCCGCAGCGAGGCGGGTGCCGAGAGGAAGCAGCATCCGCGCCGCGCGCAGTGAATCAGCTGGAGCGAGAGCGCAGCGCCAGGGGACCCCGGCCGCCATGTGCAGGTCGGAGGGGACGGTCTCGTCGACCATCAGCAGCGCGTTCGCGTCATCGAGGGCCGCACGGAACAGGGCTGCAACTCTCCGGTCCTCGCCTCCCGCGCGGGCTCCGTGCCAGACGCGTGGCGGTCTTCGGACTTCACGGGGATCGGGGGCTCGGCTCCTTCCGGCGCGCTTGCCGCCGGGGGCCGTGTCGGTGGGAGGCTGGGCGAGTTCGGTGCTGAGGACGATGGTGCGGTTGGCGCCAGGTTCGAGTTCCCAGTCCCACTTCATCAGCCCCAGTCCCGCCCAAACGGTGTCGGGCTGAGGCTCCACCGCAACGCTTGCACGGAGGCCCTCCGCGGTCCACGACAGACCTGAACCATGGACGGAGGCGGTGAGTTCAGGTCCGGTCTTCCCGACGGCGATGGCGGAGAGCTCTGCGAGGTCCGTGCCCATCCGCAGCTCGACCGGCAGTCTCACCGGCCGTCCGCCGGCGTTGCGGACGCTGATCCGTTCACCCCCGTCGGCTGAGCGCAGTCGTTCGACGACGATTTCCGGGTCGGGGCCGTGGCCGACGATGGTCCGCGCCGAGGAGATGAAGCGAGCTTGGGCGGCATTGATCATGCGGCCCTGGAGAGGCACCGGCTCCAGACCGCCGATGAGCAACTGGCAGCGTGAGACCACCCGCCGCCCGGCGCAGTAGATGCCCTCCATACCGGAACCGGTCAGCTGACCGTGCTCGCTCGAGACCGCGAGGTGAGGCGCGGCGACACAGATCAGCGCCGTGTGCGCGTACTGATGTTCCGCCGCTCTGGGAATCGGCGCCGACCGTGAGCGGCCCCGCTCACGCGCGGTGGCCGCGGCCAATCCCCCGCCCTGCTCTGAATGGCCTCGGGCCATCGTGTCCTGCCTGCTCGGCTCCGGGGAGCTCGACTTGGACGAAGTCGACTGCGACGTCGTGGACATGTGGGCGTTCCTCCGCTTCCGGTCTGTGGTCCCGGCCGCGGCCGGGTTCGTGGGATGAGCGGCGTCTGCACTCAATGAACGTGCTGACAGGCGTGCAGGTCACGGGGCTGTTCGCGGCGCCGGCACCGTGCCCCCGCGCTTCGGCTCCGCCCCACGGGCGGCACGCTCCTTGCGCATGCACCGACGCAGAGGCTCCGGATCCATGCCGTCGTTGAACGCCCGGTGGAGGAGCTGAGCGAAGACGTAGTCGGGGTCGCTTCGCAGCGCGCGGTCCAGAGCGACCCGGGCGGCGGGCTCGTCTCCGGCGGACCATGCGACCCATCCCGCAAGCGTCAGTGGGGCGGCGGCGTGCTCGGTGTAAGGCCCGACGCAGCGTCGAGCCAGGGCCCGCCACAACCGCAGGGCCGGGCCCGCATCGGAGCCTTCCATCCACTCTGCTGCACGGTCGCGAGTCCTTCGGTCCTGAAGCCCCAGAATCATCGTCGCCGCGTCCTCATGGCTCACGAGGCTGTCGTCGTGAGCGTCCGCGATGGCTTCTTCGAGCTCCTTCGGCTCGGTCCTCCGGAACCGGGCCAGAAGCTTTTCCGCGAGGAGAAGCGTCTCCCGCCCCACCACGTCACGACCGTCCGACGCGAGCATGCGGGGGACGAGGGCCGTGCTCGCGGAGTCCAGCGCTTGCTCCTGGGCCTCAGCAGCCTTCGCTCCGAGAGCTGTCAGCCTGCCCTCCATCTGCCGCAGGGAGCCCCGCACTTGAATTCCCGCGTACGTGGCGGCCGCGGCCATCGCCGACGTGCCGGGAGGCCCGAGAGGCCGGCCTTCGGCCGGACAACAAGCGCCATCGGGGCAGCAGTAGGACCAATAGGCGCCGGCAGAGAGACACAACGCCTCATAGACCGGCATCTCGCGCTTGCCGCAGGCCCTGCGCAGCGCCTGGGCCAAGGGACGCAGACGTTCCATCACTGCGTTGCCGCTCTCCCCGTCGGCCGGGTCCTTGCAGAGGAAGACGATGGCGCCGTCCGGGCGCCCGCCTTTCGACTTCACGTCGTCCTCGAGGCACGCTGCGATCTGAGCGGAGACGGAGCACCACTCGTCGGGGGCCGCGGGGATTCCGATTCTGATCCGCCCGCCGAAGCGGCCGCGGGCTCCGTGCAGAGCGACGACCACGATGGAGTCGTCGGGATAGAAACCGAGCAGGTACGGCAGGGCGTCTGCCAGTTCGGCCGGGCCCCGAAGGGCGATCTCAGTCCGTGCCCTTGCTGAGGAACCGCCAGGAGAGTGTGTGCTTCCGCCCTGCTCGCCGTGACCGGACTCATCGCCGTGACCGCGCTGTTCGCTCTCTCGCTGTGTCATGCCACGACCGTGCCGGACTCGGCGGGACATCCGTCCGCAGTTATCCACAGCTGGCGCCGTTTGTACTTCTTGTACTACAGACGGCTACTTGTCCACAGGCCTGTTCGTCGGACACCGCGCCATCCGGTTGCATGGGGGCATGAACGACACAGAGCTGCGCTTCGAGGCCGACGCCGTCCTCTCCCGTCTGGTCAGTAACACCACTGGCGATGCCCGGCTGCGCGAGGACCAGTGGCGGGCGATCGAGGCGTTGGTCGCCGAGCGGCGGCGCGCTCTGGTGGTCCAGCGCACCGGATGGGGCAAGTCGGCGGTGTACTTCGTGGCGACGGCACTGCTGCGAGCGCGGGGCAGCGGCCCCACCGTCATCGTCTCGCCGCTGCTTGCTCTGATGCGCAACCAGGTGGCGGCGGCAGAGCGGGCCGGCATCCGCGCCCGCACCATCAACTCCGCCAACACCGAGGAGTGGGAGGCCGTCCAGGCCGAGATCACCGAGGGCTCCGTCGACGTGCTTCTCGTGAGTCCGGAGCGGCTCAACAACCCCGACTTCCGCGACCAGGTCCTGCCGGAACTCACCGCCGCCACAGGGCTGCTCGTCGTGGACGAGGCGCACTGCATCTCCGACTGGGGCCACGATTTCCGCCCGGACTATCGGCGGCTTCGCACCATGCTCGCCGAGCTGCCGCGAGGAGTGCCCGTGCTGGCGACCACGGCCACCGCCAACGCCCGCGTCACCGCTGACGTCGCCGAACAACTCGGTACGGGTGCCGCACCGGAAGAGGGCGGCTCGACCGAGAGCGACGGCGCCGCGCTCGTGCTGCGGGGCCCGCTGGACCGGAAGAGTCTCAGCCTCGGTGTTCTTCAACTGCCCGACGCGGGCCATCGCATGGCATGGCTCGCGGACCACCTGGAGAAGCTGCCGGGCTCCGGCATCGTCTACACGCTCACCGTCGCTGCCGCGGAGGAAGTGACCGCGTTCCTCCGCGGGCAGGGACACAAGGTCGCCTCCTACACGGGCAAGACGGAGAACACCGAGCGGGAAGCTGCCGAGACCGATCTTCTGGAGAACCGGGTCAAGGCCCTGGTCGCCACCTCTGCTCTGGGCATGGGCTTCGACAAGTCCGACCTGGGGTTCGTCGTCCATCTCGGATCGCCCTCCTCCCCCATCGCCTACTACCAGCAGGTGGGCCGGGCGGGCCGCGGCGTGGAGCATGCGGAGGTCCTGCTGCTGCCGGGGCCGGAGGACGAGGCGATCTGGCGTTACTTCGCCTCGCTCGCATTCCCAGGGGAAGAACAGGTGCGAAGGACGCTCGAGGTGCTGGGAGCGGCCGACCGGCCGTTGTCCCTCCAGGCACTCGAGCCACAGGTCGAGCTGCGCCGTTCACGGCTGGAGACCATGCTCAAGGTCCTCGACGTGGACGGCGCTGTGCGACGGGTGCGCGGCGGCTGGACGGTCACGGGCCGGCCTTGGTCCTACGACGCGGAGCGGTACGCATGGGTGGCGCGGCAACGGGAGTCCGAGCAGCAGGCCATGAGGGAGTACGCAGCGACGACGAAGTGCCGGATGGAGTTTCTGCGCCTCCAGCTCGACGACGATGACGCAGCTCCATGCGGACGCTGCGACAACTGCTCGGGAGCCCGCTTCGCACCCGAGGTCGCCGGTGCGACGCTGGACGCGGCGCGGGGAGAGCTGGCCCGGCCCGGAGTGGGCGTGGAGCCACGGAAGATGTGGCCGACCGGGCTGCCCTCGATCGGCGTCCAGTTGAAGGGGCGGATCCCACCCGGCCAGCAGGCAGCCACGGGCCGGGCGCTCGGACGGCTCTCGGACATCGGCTGGGGCAACAGGCTCCGGCCGCTGCTCGCCCCGCAGGCCGAGGACGGGCCGGTGCCCGATGACGTCGCGGGGGCCGCCGTCGAGGTGCTGGCCGACTGGGCCAAGGGCCCGGGAGGTTGGGCCCCGGGGGTCACGGATGCGAGCGCCCGTCCCGTCGGCGTGGTCACCGTCGACTCCAGGGCGCGCCCACGGCTGGTGCGCTCACTCGGTGAACGGATCTCGGAAGTCGGCCGCATCCCGCTCCTGGGCACGGTGACGTACGCGGAGGGCACACCTCCTGTCGCACCAGCCCGCAGCAACGGAGCCCAGCGCCTCCGCGCGCTCCACGGGACGCTGACGCTTCCGGCACCGCTCGCTCAGTCCGTCGCGGAAGCAGGCGGCCCGGTGCTGCTGGTGGACGACTTCACCGAGACCGGGTGGACGCTCGCAGTCGCGGCTCGACTGCTGCGTGAGGCCGGGGCGGAGCAGGTGCTGCCGCTTGTTCTCGCAGTCCAGGCTTGACTGACCCGGGAGCGAGGCGCGGTCCGAGGAGGTCGCGGTCTCAGAGGAGGTTGCGCAGCCGCTGCGGATCGCCGCAGACGACCATACGCCGCTTCGCCTTCGCCAGCGCCGCGGGCAGAGCCTCGGCCACCTCGGCGTCCGTACCGCCGTTGACGGCGAGGACCACGACGGTCCTCTGCGGAACATGCGACAGCGCGGTGGTGTGTACGCAGAAGACATCACCACCCTCAGCAAGTTGACGCCAGTAGGCGTCCTCACCGAAGGAGAGTTCGTGCTGAGCCCATGGGTGCTGGTCGCCGGTGGTGGCAAGCAGGATGTCACCTGGCGCGGAGCCGTTGTCGAGAAGGTTGTCCACGGTCTCGTCCGCTACGTCCACGGTTGTCGCGTCGGCGGCGGCGACCAGTTCGATCTGCGCGGTGGGAGCGGAAGACGCTCCGGTGGCGCGCGCCGCCGAGGACGGGCCACCACTGCGAACTGTGCCGGGGCGGCCGGGCGTTGGTCCCTTGCTGTCCGAACGGGGCGGTGCAGGGCGCGATGCGGTTCGTGGGCCGGGAACGGGTGCTGCGGGGCGGGGAGCCTGCGGGGTCCGGGCCGTGGCCGTCGCGTTGCGGGGGCCTGGGACACTCTCGCGAATCTGTGGCTCCTCGGGGGTGAGAGGCATGAGGTGATGTCTATCAAACAATGGTGCGAGGCCCGTAAGCGGGTTCAGCTGCTCACTTCCGGAGACGGCCGCACCGGTTCAGAAGAACCCGATCTGCTCGGCCAGAGGGTTCTGTTCGGCCGGATCGACCCGAACGCGCTTGAGATGGTGCCAGCGAGGCAGCGCGTCCATGAATGCCCAGGACAGCCGGTGATAGGGCGTGGGCCCGAGCGCCCTCAGAGCGGTCTTGTGTACGGGCGAGGGGTACCCCGCGTTGTCCTGGAAGGCGAAGTCGGCGTGATCGGAGCCGAGTTCGGCCATCAGGGCGTCCCGGCGCACCTTCGCCAGGACGGAAGCCGCCGCCACGGAGATGCAGGACTGGTCGCCCTTGATCACGGTCCGCACGCGCCAAGGCGGGCCGAGGTAGTCGTGGTTGCCGTCGAGAATGACCGCGTCAGGCTGCACCGGAAGGGCTTCGAGTGCGCGCCCCGCCGCCAGACGCAGCGACGCCGTCATGCCCAACTCGTCAATCTCCTCCGAGGACGCGTGACCGAGAGCGTGCGCCGAGACCCATCCGTTGAGCACCTGCGCAAGTGCCGTACGCCTCTTGACGGTGAGGAGCTTGGAGTCGGTGAGTCCCTCGGGAGGGCGCCGCAGCCCGGTGACGGCAGCGCACACGGTCACCGGCCCCGCCCAGGCACCACGGCCCACTTCGTCGATTCCGGCGATGATTTTGGCACCCGTGGTGGCGCGGATCGACCGCTCGACACGGTGCGTGGGAGGTTCGAAGGGCATGGCGGGCTCAGCGTAGCGCGAGCTCTCCGCGACGGGCCGGTCAGGGATGCCATCACCGTGTGCGCTGCCGTCACCGGTCGGTGGTTCCGTGGGGCCGCCCCGTTCGACCTCGCCATGACCGTCCGAACCGAGGCTCGAAGTGCTCAACGGGCCGTCGGATTCAAGGGCTTGAGGTCGATCGTTCATGATTCGGCGTTCACTGGGGCGACTTCAGATCTCGGGGCCGTACGGGCGCGGGATGCACCATTGCTCGAAGGGACGGTCGAGGTGGTAGCGCCCGTCCTTCCCCAGTTCAAGCGTACGCGTCTCCGCGTTGCCGGGATTCGACAGCGACTCGAATTCCGCCACCGACCAGTGGAGCCATCGCATGCAGAACAGCCGCATGGTCAGTCCGTGGGTGACGATCAGGACGTTCGGCGGGTGGTCCGGCCGCTCGAAGCTGCGCCACAGGCTCTCCAGGAAGGCACCGGCTCTGTCGTAGACGTCCGCCCCGGACTCGCCCTGCGCGAAGCGGTAGAAGAAGTGACCGTAGGCGTCCCTGTAGGCCTTCTGCTTCCGCACGTCCTCGCGGTCCTGCCAGTTGCCCCAGTCCTGCTCCCGGAGCCGCGGCTCTTCCTGGACGCGCAGGAGGGCGGGGTCGAGGCCGAAGGCCGTAAGAGTCTGGTGGGTGCGCCGGTACGGCGAGACGTAGGCGGAGACGCGCTCCTGCCCGAAGAGCTTGCGAATCCGCTCCCCCGTCTCCTCCGCCTGACGGACACCCCGGGCGGTCAGAGCCAGAGCATGATCGGGCACACGCTCATAGATGGTGTCGTCGTCGTTCCCCTCCGACTCACCGTGCCGGACCAGGACAATGCGACGCGGTCGTGCCATGTGGCCACTCTAGGGTCCCCGGAAACGTCAGACCGTCCAGGACGGCTCAAGGTCGATCACATCTCCGGCAATTCCGGTCACATCCGCGCCGAGCTGCGCACGCAGCGCGAGTCGTTCGACGCGTTCCGTGCGGTATTTGCCGTGCTCCGCCGCGGAGTCCCACATGGAGAGCACCATGAACTCGTCCTCGGCCTGAGCCTGCGTGAAGACCCCGCGCAGCATGCCCGGCGACCCCGCCATCGCGGGATTCCAGACCTTCTCCTGCATCAGCGTGTAGTGCTCGATCCGGTCGCCGCGAACGCGGCAGTGGGCGACCCGGAGCAGGTCCGCGTCCGCGAACACGGGGCGGAAGCCCGTCTTCACGTCGAAGCGGTACTCGAAGAGCCGCACTCGCATGTCCTTGTAGGTGCCGACTTGGGCGGCGTGCAGCCGGTCGTGGGAGCGGGCCATGAAGGAGTCGTAGAAGGCACGGCTCTCCCAGAACCCGAAGAGGTGTGCCACACCGTCACGGGCACGGCTCCAGCCGCCGCCCTGCCCCCGGAATCCCGGCTCGCCGAGCAGCCCCGCCCACTTCCGCTGCCCCCGCTCGAACCCCCGACGGTCCACCACGGTGCAGCGCATCCACTTGACCAGCACCGCGCTATCGTACGGCCAACGGAGTGACGAGCCGTACGCATATGGTGCTGCGGCGAGCCGCGCTGCGTGCCGGATCACTGCCAGGCCGGGCGGGCGGCCTTGTCCTTCAGATACTGCGCGTAAGCGATGCGCCCCACTGCGTGCTCAGGGGTCATGTGGTGCCCCGCCCGGTAGGCGCGAGCCGCCTTGCCGGGCAGCGGCACCGGCACGACTGGGCGCCGCAACCCGTAGGCGTGCAGTGTGAGCTGCGCAAGCTCGCGGGCAGTGCGTACCTCCGGACCGCCCATGTCGGCCACCCGCCCCGCGGCCGGGCCGGACGCCAGCTCGATCAGCCGGCCAGCCACCTCGCTCACGTCGACCGGCTGGAAGGAGAACCCCCGCGGACAGAGCGTGACCGGCAGCAAGCGCTGGACCGTGGTGAGCCGCGCGATCAGATCGTGGAACTGGGTGGCGCGCAGCACCGTCCACGGAAGCCCGCTCTCCTGGACGACCTCTTCCGTCGCGAGCTTCGCCCGGTAGTAGAAGAAGGGCACGCGATCGACTCCGACGATGGAGATGTAGACCAGATGCGGGCTGACACCCGCCTCCCGTACGGCCTCGATCAGGCGTCGCGCTTCTTGGACGTCCTTCTGCGATCCGCTCGTGGCGCAGTGAATGATGCTGCCGACACCGGTCACCGCTGCCACGAGTCCGTCACCGGTGTTGAGATCCCCGGTGACCCACTCCGGGGCGGCCGGGGCTTCCGTCCCGTCAACCGCGATTCCTCCGCCCGTCTCCGGACGCTCGCGGCGGCTGAGCACCCGCACCGTCTTCCCCTCCCGCTGCAGCCGCGCCACGACGACGCGGCCGAGGGTGCCCGTGCCGCCGGTGACCAGTACAGGCAGACCGTCTCCGACACTCATCCCGCTCATCCTCCGCTTCTGCCTCGGCCGGCGCGCACCGCACCGGTGGAACGAGACGAGGCGGGGGCCGGCGCTGTGCCGGTCCCCGCCTCGTCGGCGTCACTCCTCAGCGGTCAGCCGCTGCCTCTCGGCAGTGCCGACCGCGTTGCCGAATCAGCTGCACCCGCTGGTCGAGCCGCAGCCCTCGCAGAGGTAGCAGCTGCCCGCACGGCGCATCTTCGTACCGCAGGAGAAGCACAGAGGCGCGTCCGCGCTCAGACCGAGCTGCATCTCCATCAGCTCCGTGGAGTTGTGCGCTCCGCCGGGCGCCGGAGTCGCCGCCTGGGATTCGCTGATCCCCTCTGCCTTGGCTTCCTCCTTGGCCTTCTGCTTGGCTTCCTTCACCGTCTCGGCCTTCGGCGCGGACTGGGCGAGGCCCTCCACGTCGAGTTCGTCCTCGGACGGTTCGTAGGACCCCGTCTCCAGGTGGCGCTGCCGCTCGCCGGCGGAGTGGATGCCCAGAGCCGAGCGGGTCTCGAAGGGCAGGAAGTCCAGGGCCAGTCGACGGAAGATGTAGTCGACGATGGACTGCGCCATGCGCACGTCCGGGTCGTCCGTCATCCCCGCCGGCTCGAAGCGCATGTTGGTGAACTTCGAGACGTACGTCTCCAGCGGCACCCCGTACTGGAGGCCGACCGAGACGGCGATCGAGAAGGCGTCCATCATGCCCGCGAGGGTCGAACCCTGCTTGGACATCTTCAGGAAGACCTCGCCGAGACCGTCGTCCGGGTAGGAGTTCGCGGTCATGTAGCCCTCGGCGCCGCCCACCGTGAAGGAGGTGGTGATGCCGGGACGGCCCTTGGGCAGCCGATGCCGCACGGGCCGGTACTCGATGACCTTCTCCGGCTCGGCCTCTGCCTTCTCCTCCTTGCGCTTGGCGGAGAGCGGCTGACCCACCTTGGAGTTCTCGACGTAGACGGCGAGCGCCTTGGTGCCGAGCTTCCAGCCCTGGAGATAGATCTCCTCGACGTCCTCGACGCTGGAGGACGCAGGCATGTTCACGGTCTTGGAGATGGCCCCGGAGAGGAACGGCTGTGCCGCCGCCATCATCCGTACGTGTCCCATCGGCGAGATGGACCGCTCGCCCATGGCGCAGTCGAACACGTCGTAGTGCTCGGGCCGCAGCCCAGGCGCGTCGATGATGTTGCCGTGGTCGGCGATGTACTCGACGATCGCCTCCACCTGCTCCGGCTGGTACCCGAGCCGCTTGAGGGCCTTGGGCACCGTGTTGTTCACGATCTGCATCGACCCGCCGCCGACCAGCTTCTTGAACTTGACCAGGGCCAGGTCGGGTTCGACGCCGGTGGTGTCGCAGTCCATCATCAGGCCGATGGTGCCGGTCGGGGCCAGCACCGACGCCTGGGCGTTGCGGAAGCCGTTCTTCTTCCCCAGCCGCAGCACGTCCTGCCAAGCCTCGGTGGCCGCGGCCCAGACCGGGCTGTCCAGGTCGTCCATGCGCTTGGCGGCGGCGTTGGCGTCCGAGTGCTGCCGCATGACGCGGGCGTGTGCGTCGGCATTGCGCGCGTGGCCCTCGTACGGACCGACGACGGCGGCCAGTTCGGCGGAGCGCCGGTAGGAGGTGCCGGTCATCAGGGAGGTGATCCCCCCGGCGAGGGCACGACCGCCGTCGGAGTCGTAGGCGTGCCCGGTCGCCATGAGGAGCGCGCCGAGGTTGGCGTAGCCGATGCCCAACTGGCGGAAGGCCCGGGTGGTTTCGCCGATCTTCTGCGTCGGGAAGTCGGCGAAGCAGATGGAGATGTCCATCGCCGTGATGACCAGTTCGACGACCTTGGCGAAGCGCTCGGCGTCGAAGGACTGGTTGCCCGCGTCGTCGTCACGCAGGAACTTCATCAGGTTCAAAGAAGCGAGGTTGCAGGACGAGTTGTCCAGGTGCATGTACTCGCTGCACGGGTTGGAGGCGGTGATCCGGCCCGACTCCGGCGACGTGTGCCAGTGGTTGATTGCGTCGTCGTACTGGATGCCGGGGTCGGCGCAGACGTGTGCGGCCTCGGCCATCTTGCGGAAGAGCGACTTGGCGTCCACCTCCTCGACGACCTCGCCAGTCATGCGGCCGCGCAACGCGAACTTCGAGCCGGTCTCGACGGCCTTCATGAACTCGTCGGTCACACGCACCGAGTTGTTGGCGTTCTGGTACTGGACGGAGGTGATGTCGTCCCCGCCCAGGTCCATGTCGAAGCCCGCGTCGCGCAGCGCGCGGATCTTCTCCTCCTCCTTCACCTTCGTCTCGATGAAGGCCTCGACGTCCGGGTGGTCGACGTCCAGCACGACCATCTTGGCGGCACGGCGTGTGGCGCCACCGGACTTGATGGTGCCGGCCGAGGCGTCGGCGCCGCGCATGAAGGAGACGGGGCCGGAGGCGTTGCCGCCGGAGGACAGCAGCTCCTTGGAGGAGCGGATACGGGAGAGGTTGAGCCCCGCGCCGGACCCGCCCTTGAAGATCATCCCCTCTTCCTTGTACCAGTCGAGGATCGACTCCATGGAGTCGTCGACGGAGAGGATGAAGCAGGCCGAGACCTGCTGGGGCTGGGTCGTGCCGACGTTGAACCAGACAGGGGAGTTGAAGCTGAAGACCTGGTGCAGCACCGCGTAGGCAAGTTCGTGCTCGAAGATCTCCGCGTCCTCGGGTGAGGCGAAGTAACCGTTCTCCTCACCGCCGCGCCGGTAGGTCTTCACCACGCGGTCGATCAGCTGCTTCAGGCTGTACTCCCGCTGCGGAGTCCCCACAGCGCCGCGGAAGTACTTGCTGGTGACGATGTTGGCCGCGTTCACCGACCAGAACTCGGGGAATTCGACCCCTCGCTGCTCGAAGTTGACCGAGCCGTCACGCCAGTTGGTCATGACGACGTCCCGGCGCTCCCAGGTCACCTCGTCGTACGGATGCACTCCGGGAGTCGTGTGGATGCGCTCGATACGCAGCCCCGTCTTCACCTTGCCGCCCTTCGCGCGAGCGCCGCGTGCTGGGCCGCTGGCCGTCTCTGTCATTCCGCCTCCCTGTACCGGGCATAACGCCCCGATGCGCCCCGTGTCTTCCCGGGGCACCTTGCTTGTCCGATGGCTCTGCGTCGGCCGGCGCACGCTGCTCGCGCCCGGCCGTGTCCGAAGGCTTCGGCGGGCCGCCGCTCAGTCGGCGGCCGGCACCGAAACCGGCGCTCCGGGGCTCTCGCCCGCGCCATCCGCCCCACTTCCCCCACGGGTCTTGCCGCCCTCGCCGTGCACGCCTTCTCCGGCGCTCGTACGGGCTCCGCGCAGCTCCTCCACGGCGTCCTCGAAGTCCTCGATGGACTCGAAGGCGCGGTAGACGGAGGCGAAGCGCAGGTAAGCCACAAGATCAAGGTCCTGGAGCGGGCCGAGTATCGCGAGGCCGACGTCGTGCGCCGACAGCTCGGCACTCCCGGTGGCCCGCACCGCCTCCTCGACCCGCTGGCCGAGCTGGGCGAGGGCGTCCTCGGTGACGGGGCGGCCCTGGCACGCCTTGCGGACGCCCGCGATCACCTTGTCCCGGCTGAAGGGCTCGGTGACGCCACTGCGCTTGATCACCATGAGGGACGCGCTCTCGACCGTCGTGAAGCGGCGGGAGCAGTCAGGGCACTGGCGGCGCCTCCTGATCGCGGTGCCGTCGTCGGCCGTACGGCTGTCGACCACGCGACTGTCGGGGTGCCGGCAGAAGGGACAGTGCATTTCCCCCACCCTCCTCGAGCCTGCGGAAGCCCGCGTCGTGCATGACTGATACGCCCTCGGCGGACCCCTGGAGGAGTCCGTGAAGTTGCCACAAGCATAATCGACGAAGTCGCTACCGGACCCCCGGGGACCACAACTTGTGGTGGCGCACGCCAATCTAACCACTAGATCTGGTGTCGGTGCGTCAGATGCCACGACGCGTGTCGCATCCGTGCGGCAGGCCACGAGCCTACGTGAGGAGAGGTCCGGCAGAGGCCACGGGGGGCACGGTTGAGACACTCGGCGAGCCGGTGCGGAACCTGGGAAACGGGCAGACATCTACACCGTCGACTCTGATCGAGCCAGAGGAACCAGGAATTTTCACTCGAACGTGTGTTTGGCGCAACCTTTCGAAACCAACTACCGTTGTCCTACTAGGGAGAACCGCTCGAGAGGGGCCGACGTGACCACCACCGCAGACAGTGCCACCATCACCTCCCAGAACCGTTCCGCGCAGTCACTCGACCACATTCAGCCGCTGAATGAGGCCATGGACGCGGAGGCTCAGGAGGATCAACAAGTCAAGCGCTCGCTGCCGGGTCGACCTCCGGGCATCCGGGCGGACAGCTCGGGGCTGACCGACCGGCAACGCCGGGTGATCGAGGTGATCAGGGACTCCGTGCAACGACGTGGTTACCCACCGTCGATGCGCGAGATCGGCCAGGCCGTCGGCCTCTCCAGCACCTCCTCCGTCGCGCACCAGCTGATGGCTCTGGAGCGCAAGGGCTTCCTGCGCCGCGACCCTCACCGGCCGCGTGCGTACGAGGTCAGGGGCTCGGACACCTCCAGCGCACAGACCGCCACCGACACCACGGGCAAGCCTTCCGCGTCCTACGTTCCGCTCGTCGGCCGTATCGCCGCCGGCGGGCCGATCCTCGCGGAGGAGTCGGTCGAGGACGTGTTCCCGCTGCCGCGCCAACTGGTCGGTGACGGCGACCTGTTCGTGCTGAGGGTCGTCGGTGACTCGATGATCGAGGCAGCTATCTGCGACGGCGACTGGGTGACCGTACGCCGCCAGCCGGTCGCCGAGAACGGCGACATCGTCGCTGCGATGCTGGACGGCGAGGCCACCGTCAAGCGCTTCAAGCGCGAGGACGGCCACGTGTGGCTGCTGCCGCACAACGCCGCCTACCAGCCGATCCCGGGTGACGACGCGACGATTCTCGGCAAGGTCGTAGCGGTGCTGCGCAGGGTGTGAGGCACGCGCACCCGGCCCCTCACGGGTCAGAGCCGTCGGTTCCACTGCGCCGGAGCCGGCGGCTCTGCAGTTTGTCCGCGGGGCGCCAGACACTCAGGGCCGCGCTGCGGACCTGAGGCGTCTCAACGGTGCCGGCGAGACCCTCTTCCCGCCAGCCGGACCTCGTCAGGCCGGAGAAGCGCTCCAGGCGCCGGACGAGAATGCCCGGCGCCTGGAGCATGTGCTGCTACGCGACGGAACCCACGGCCCCGTCCACGCACTCTTCGTCATCCGAACTGGCCGGGCTGGTAGTCGCCGGCGGGCTGCTTGATGATGACGTTCATCCGGTTGAAGGCGTTGATGAGAGCGATCAGGGAGACCAGGGCGCCGAGTTGGTCCTCGTCGTAGTGCTTGGCGGCATCCTCCCAGGCCTGGTCCGTGACGCCACCGGCCCCGTCCGCGATGCGGGTGCCCTGCTCGGTCAACTCCAGCGCGGCGCGCTCCTCCTCGGAGAAGACCGTGGCCTCCCGCCACGCTGCGACCAGGTTGAGGCGCAGCGACGACTCACCGGCGGCGATGGCGTCCTTGCTGTGCATGTCGGTGCAGAAGCCACACCCGTTGATCTGACTCGCGCGGAGCGTGACCAGATGCTGCGTCGCGATCGGAAGCGTCGAGTCCGAGACGACCTTGTTCGCCGCGATGATGTGCTTCAGGAGCTTGCCTGTGGTCGGGCTGTCGAAGACGTTCAAACGGGCATCCATGCGGGTCTCCCCTGCCGTTGTCGGTGGCTTACACACCTGAGACGGGACGGCTCGGCAGGATGTGACACGAAGGAATGTGCCGTGCGTCTCGCCCTGCCGCGCCACGGAGGGCCACCTGCGACGACACTCATGTGGGCTGCAGAGACGGCGCTCCAGAGGTCGTAGGGAGACCGGTGCCCGCGGCCGAAGCGGGCTAGCGGGCCGCGTCGGCCTTCTTGGCCACCTCGTCGATGGCGGCAAGGGAGCGTCGCACCTGGTTGCGGTCTGTCGTGTACCAGAAGTCCGGCATCGACGCCCGGAGGAAGCCGCCGTAGCGGGCCCGCTCCAGACGCGGGTCCAGGACGGCGACCACGCCCTTGTCGCCCGCCGCCCGGACGAGCCGCCCCGATCCCTGAGCCATCAGCAGTGCCGCGTGTGTGGCCGCCACCGCCATGAAGCCGTTCCCCCCGTGCTCCTCCACGGCCTTCTGCCTGGCGCTCATCAGCGGGTCGTCCGGACGAGGGAAGGGAATGCGGTCCATGACCACCAACTGGCAGTTGGTTCCCGGCACATCGACGCCCTGCCAGAGCGAGAGGGTGCCGAAAAGGCAGGTCGACGCATCCTCGGCGAAGCGGCGGATCAGCTCGCCGAGCGTCTCCTCCCCCTGCAGCAGGATGGGGACGTCGAGCCGCCCGCGCAGGTCTTCGGCTGCGGACTGGGCTGCGCGCATGGAGGAGAACAGGCCGAGCGTGCGGCCGCCTGCGGCACCCACGAGCTCGGCGAGTTCGTCGAGCATGTCCTGGCGGGAGCCCTCACGACCGGGCGGCGCCAAGTGCCCCGCCACGTACAGGATTCCCTGCTTGCGGTAGTCGAAGGGCGAGCCGGCGTCCAGGCCGCGCCACTGCGGGGTCTCCTCCGCTGCGACCTCGCCCTTGCCGCCGGGCGAGTCGTCTTCCAGGACGCGCTCGGGGGCGAGGCCGAGTGAGGCGCCGACCCCGTTGAAGTCGCCGCCGAGCTTGAGCGTGGCGGATGTGAGAACCACCGAGCGGTCGGCGAAGAGCTTCTCACGCAACAGCCCGGAGACCGACAATGGCGCGACCCTCAGCGAGGCTCCGTACCGGTCGTGCCGCTCGTACCAGATCACGTCGAACTCGGAGCCCTCGACGACCCGTTCGGCGACCTCGTGCACGTTCTCCATGGAGGCCAGGGCCTGTTTGCGCACCGCGTCCTCGTCCTGGACGGACCTGTCGCGGGTGTTCCCGATGGCAGTGATGCATGCACGGGCCGCATCGCGGAGAGCCATCAGAACGTGTCCCAGGTCTTCCGGGACCACTTCCAGGCGGCCGGGAAGGGCCAGCTCCATCAGCCGCTCGAAGCTCTCCGCCGCGGTCTGCAGCCTGTCGGCCGTCTTCTCGTCGGCGAGCCGGGCGGCGCGGCGCACCGCCCGGTTGACGCCGCCCGGAGCCAGCTCGCCCGTGGCCACGCCTGTGACCCTCGAGACCAACTCGTGGGCCTCGTCGACGATCAGCACATCGTGGGGCGGAAGCACGGCGGCACCCTCGATCGCGTCGATCGCGAGCAGGGCGTGGTTGGTGACGATGACCTCCGCGAGCTTGGCGCGCTCGCGGGCGGCCTCGGCGAAGCACTCCGCTCCGTATGCGCACTTGGAGGCGCCGAGGCATTCGCGGGCGGAGACCGAGACCTGGGACCAGGCCCGGTCGGAGACGCCGGGCCGCAGGTCGTCCCGGTCGCCGGTCTCGGTGTCGTCCGACCAGTCGCGCAGGCGGAGGAGGTCCTTGCCGAGCCGAGAGGTGGGGGCGGCGGCCTCGAACGGGTCGAAGAGCCCGTCCTCCTCTTCCTGCGGCACTCCTTCGTGCAGGCGGTGCAGACACAGGTAGTTGGACCGGCCCTTGAGCATGGCGAACTCGGCGCGGCGGCGCAGCAGCGGGTGCAGCGCCTCGACGGTGCGGGGCAGGTCCCGCTCGACGAGCTGCCTCTGGAGGGCGAGCGTCGCCGTCGCGACGACGACGTGCTCGCCGTGAGCCAGGGCGGGAACCAGATATCCGAGGGACTTCCCCGTGCCGGTGCCCGCCTGGACAAGCAGATGCGTGCCGCCGTCGACGGCTTCCGCCACGGCCTCGGCCATGGCGACCTGACCAGGACGTTCCGTGCCGCCGACGGCGGTCACAGCGGCATTGAGGAGATCGGTGAGGGCGGGCTTGCTCATAGACACCGCACCCTACGCGGCCCCTCTGACAACACGTCGGTCACACCGGGTGAAGGGGGTTGGCGACGGTCCCGTGCACGGCGGCGTGCGGGCGTTCGGAACGGTCGCGGTAGCCGTCCATGTGCAGACGGTTGCGGTTGAGGCAGAGGCGGTCGATGCGCGGGGCGAGCAGGTCGAAGGTCCGGAAGCGGTCCTTCAGTTCGGGGAAGCGCCCGTGGTAGCGCTCGATCTCCGCCCGTACGAGTGACCAGAACTCCGCTTCCGGCACGTGTAGTTGCTCCTCGCACAGGGGTGCCAGGTAGCGGAAGACGCCGATGAAGAGACCGGAGTGGATGAACTGGGTGAGGAAGTCCGGACGCTCCCGCAGCAGCACCTCACTCACCTCCTGGGGCATGTCTGCCAGCTCGGGCACGGGCTCGGAGGTGACGTTGACGTCGTCGACGAAGTCCTTGATCGCCAGTCGTACGGGCACGTCGTGCTCGTCGAAGACGACGATCGCGTTCTCGCCGTGCGGGGAGAAGACCGTTCCGTAGCGGTAGAGGAAGTGCAGCAGGGGAGGGAGCAGAGCGGCGAAGAGGTGGCGCAGCCACACGCGCGGCTTCAGCCCCGACCGCTTGACCAGCTCCGCCGTGAGCGACTTCTCCCGTGCGTCGGTGTGGATGAGGGACGCCAGGGTGCGCGCTCGTTCCCCGGAGTCCAGCTGTCCGGCCAGGGGCTCCCGCCAGATGCAGCCGAGCAGTTCGCGGTACTGGTACGGCACTTGGGGCATCCGGTCGTACAGGGGGTGCGTGACGGTGACGGACGCGACCTCGCCGAGGAGGATCACGCGGCAGTCGTCACGAAGGTAGGAATCGCCCTCGCGCAGCCCGTGGATCCACTGCGTGACGGCGGGAGCGGCGAGTGTCCGTTCGGTCGGCAGCCCCCGCCACACGAGGGTGTTGAGCACGGACAGCGGGAGTTTGACGGTGTGCCGCTCGGGACGGCTGGTGTTGAGGAAGGTACGGATCGACTGCTGCGGGAGCCGCAGATCACCGTCCGAGCCCAGCGGAACGATGTCGCCTGCGGCGATCGAGGCCGCGAAGAGCGGAACGATCGTCTCGTCCCACTGCCAGGGGTGGACGGGGAGGAAGAGGTAGTCCTCGGAGGGCAGCCCGCGCGAGCGAAGGGTGTGCCGGAAGTCGCGCAGGGTGTCCGGGCTGAGCTCGCGCGCGTAGAGCCGGTGCGGTTCGGTGAGTGTCCGCACGCCGCGGTAGGCGGCGAGGCCGGCTCGTACCGCGATCCACGGCAGACAGCGTGCGCGGCGCGCCTCGGGAGCCCAACGGGTCGCGTCGGAGGCGGAGAAGCCCAGCCGTCCCTTGTTCGCGACGAGCCAGGGGTGGCCCTTCTGGTGGCCCTCGAGCTCCGCGTAGTCGAGTTCGGCAAGCCGCTCGGCGGTCACCTCGCGGGTGGCCAGCTGCACGTCGGCTGTGAGGGTCGCGCTCAGTTCGCGGATGAGGTGGCCGGTGGTGTCTCCGGTGAGGCCGAGCAGCGTCTCGTGGCTGTGGGCGAGGAAGACGAACGGGTCCATGCCGGCGGGTGTGAGGGAGGCCGGATCGATGTTCCAGTGCCCGTACGCGCCGCAGCGTGCCCGGAAGCGGAGGGTGAGGTCGTCGCCGACGTGCAGACGGTACGGGCGCATCGTGCCCCGCGAGATGCGGTCGCCCGCCTCCGGGCCGGAAGCGGAGTCGGGCTCGGGACGGATGATCTCCTCGTACGCGAACTCGCTGATCATCTTCACCAGCAGCCTGAGCGACGCCCGTCGCCAGCTGTCCCGGTCGAGGCCGGGCGGAAGGTGGAGCGGAGCGGCTTCGCAGGAATCGTCCTGGCCGTCGTCAGCGGTCGGCAGGTGCACTGTTGATCTCCTTTGCTCGGGGACGAGGCAGGGGAGGGTCGGCCGTCGAGCCGGTGCGTCGTGGGAGACGCACCGGGCCTGGCCGTGACAGAACTCAGAGCAGATCCCGCAACTCCCGGTCGCGGATCATCAGAGCCGCCCGTTTGCCGGGCAGGTCGACTTCTGCGGACAGGCGGAAGCCGGCGCTGAGGAACGCCGAAACCGAGGCGACGTTCCGGATGTCCGGTTCGGCCAGCACCCGGCCGCAGTCGGGGCGTTGATCGAGGACGAGGTCGGCGACGGCGCGCAGGAGGGCGGTACCGAGACCGCGCCCGCGGTCGGGCACGCCGCCGATCAGCAGGTGCAGTCCGGTGTCGTGCGGCCGGGCCCGGCAGTGGCGCGCGATGGGGTCGAGGTCGGCGCGGTAGATCTCCCAGTAGCTCATCGGCACCCCGTCGAGGACGCCGAGGCAGGGCACGCTGCGGCCGTCGCCGTCCAGTTGTGCGCGCAGGTGAGCGGCGGTGACCTGCTCCGGTCCGGCAAGCCCCCAGAAGGCGGCGACCGCGGGGTCGTTCATCCACGCTGTGATCAGGCGCAGATCGCGCTCCAGCCGGACCGGCACGAGCCGCATCGTGCCCGCAGGCGTACGGCAGGGCGGCCAGTCGTGGACCGAGTCGAGCAGACCGGGCTCCACCGGCCGCCTCGGCTCGGCCGAGTAGCGGGCCCTGCCTGGCCGGCCGGCGTCGGCGTTCTCGTGCTCGGCGAGCAAGGCGGCCAGTTCGTCGGCCAGTTGAAGGTCGAGTGTGTCGTCGCTGCTGGACGCGCCGGGAGCGGGGTGTCTCGGCTCGTGCACGGCGGCGCCTCCTCTTCTCTCGGTGCTCGGTCGCGTGGGACGGGGGTGCCGGACTCCCGGCAGCTCAGGCGGCCAGCGGGTTGGTGATGGTGACGTAGACGGACTGGGTGTCGACGGGGCCGACGAGTTCGTCCAGGCCGTGCAGACGCGTGAGCAGGTTGGCCTTGCAGCGCAGCCTCGGCGACTCCAGCAGCAGGGAGGGCAGCGGCGACGCGGGCGCGCCCGAGACCTCCTTCGTCTGCGTACGCAGGAAGCGGCGCAGACCGGCGAGCAGGAGCCGCTCGTCGGCGAGGTTCTGTTCGCCGAACGCGCCGATCAGACCGAGGATGTTGTTGATGCCGAGGTAGTACGCGAAGCGTTCGTCGGCCACCGCGTCGGGGACGAAGGAGTCGCTGGCGATGCCGAGGCGGGCACCGGGCAGCCGCGCCTCCAGGCCTTCGCGGTGCGAAGTTCGGAAGTAGTAGCCCTGGTTGTCGCGGTAGCGTCCGCCGGCCGGCCAGCCGGCCTCGTCCAGCAGCACCAGCGTGTTCTGCTGGTGCGCCTCCAGGGCGATGCCGGCGTGTGCGTCGAGCCAGAGCACGGGCCGTACGACGGCGTCGAGGTAACGCAGGAACCACTCCGTGGCGACAGCCGCCGCAGGCCGGTCGGTACGCCTGGCCAGACGCTCGACGATGTCGGTCAGCCGTGAGCGCAGCACCCCGCGCCGCCCTCCCGGCCAGGGCCGCGGCGAGGTCAGCCCGGCGATGCACACCGCGTCCTCGGTGACCCCGAACGGGTTGTGCCGGACGACCGTCTCGAGGCCGGGGACCGGTTCCCCGTCGGGGCCGTCCACGCCGAGCCACGCCGGATCACGGACGATGTCGAAACCCGGGTGCGCGGCCCGCCATTGGGCGCCGAGGCCGGAGCGCAGCAGCCGGTGCACTTCGAGGCCGCGCAGCAGCTCCTTGCGCAGGTTCTCCCTGCGGGAGTTGGTGATGGGCAGGCCCAGGGACAGCTTGAGCATCACCGATCCGTCGGGCTGGGCGACGGTGCGCACGGACGATGTGGGATGCCAGAGGTCACCTGACGGGCCGAGGTCGTGGAGGAGCCCGTCGGCGAGGAGCCGGGCCGCTGCGGGCTGGTGCTGCACCTGCCGGGCCTGCCAGGGATGCATCGGCAACGGGACGGTGCCGGAGGGGAGTCGTGCGGCGAGCGCGTCTCCCCCGAGGCGCTTTGCGAGCTGTTCGCCGGTGACGGTCCGGCCCCGTTCCGTCCAGGCGGAGTCGCACGCGAACACCGAACGGTCCACCGCCATCCAGTGCAGCGGGAACGCGGCGCGGAGTTCGGGCGAGTACGCGAAGGACTCGGCTTCGGACAGCCCTTGACGGCTCTTGGGCGCGGGGTGCAGCGGATGGCCCAGGACGAGTGACTGCTCGGCGTCCAGGAACGGGCTTGTCCCCAGGGGGGTTTCGGGGTTGGCGTCCCGTCCGGTGAGGAAGTCGGTCGTGCGCTGCACGGAGTCGAAGACGCGGGCGACCAGCCCGGCGGCCTCCGCGAGGCCCGTGCCGTCGCGGACGGCGCCGGATGCGGCGTCGTCCGCGGGATCGGCTGCCCCGGACGGCGCGGGCGCCGCTCCGGCTTCGGAATTCCGGTACGCCGCTTCCCGGACGATGAGCGCCGCCAGCGTCACGGCGTCGAGCGGGGGTGCGCCCGTGGGGGCGCCTTGGAGCAGCGGCTGTCCGAAACGGTGCAGGCCGGTGAGCGACCAGTAGTGCACGGGGACGTGCAGGACGGCCCCGGTGGCGTCGAGGGCGATGCGGAGCAGGTCCTGGGCGGGCCGTGGGACGTCGTGCTCCCTGACCCAGCAGCGGAGCAGATTCCGTACGGCCGAGGCGTCCGCGGTGCGGGCGGAGTCCCACGGCTGGGCGGGTGCGGACCGCTGGCGCCCCGCATCGTCGCGTGGCATGGGGAGTTCGGTGTCCGCCGCGCGTGCCGCGCCGGTGTCCGCGAGCGACTCGCGCGCCGGGTCGAGCACCTGTCCCGGTACGGCGGCTGAACGAACGGGGGGACCGAACTCCTCGCGCACCGGGTCCCGCTGGATGCTCTGGGCTGATCCGGTACGGGCGTTCACAGAGATCTCCTCCGCCGTCGGCTCGGCGCGCAGAAGAGCGAGCCGTGTCCCCCGTCCGTACCAACGAAGCCGGAGCCCCCGGATCACGGGCGAAGTGAAGATCTGTCAGGTGAACCGGTCGGAACCGTGGACCCTGCCGGGCCCGTCCCCCACCTCACCGGGCATAGTGGGTGCCCGCCTCGTTCGCGCGGGGTTCATGACAATTCAAGAGGCAGCACGACACTTCAGGGGGAGTTCATTCATGTCAGCCAACCTCCGGCCTCCGCGGCGACGTCCCGCGCTGGCCGTGGCAGCGGTCGTCGCCGCGCTGGCCCTCACGGCCACCGCTTGCGGCCCGGAAGACGACAACGCGGGCGGCGATCCCGGCGCTTCGGATTCGGCACAGCCGGACAAGAAGGAGAAGCGGGATCTGGGACTGCCGGAGGAGCTGCCCAAGGACCTCCCCAGCTCGCTCGAGGACCTCGACAAGTGGCGTAACGGCGCATGGAAGAACTGGGACCGGGACGAATGGCTCCGCAGGGCCAAGGAGTTCGTCAACCCGATCATCGACGACCTCTGGGACCCGGACCGGATGAAGGACGCCGACGGGAACGACCGCAAGGTCGACGAGGACGAGATCGACGACGGCGAGAGCGGCGGCGACAACGGCACCGGTGAGGACGAAGGCGTCACCGACCCCACGCCTTCGCGAGTGGCGGCCAAGCCGGTCAAGCTGCCCTACACCAAGGCCACTCCGCCCGTCGGCAAGGTCTTCATGGACACCCCGCAAGGCTCCATGGTCTGCTCCGGCACCGTCGTGACGGACCCGGCGCACCCGGGCAAGTCCAACCTCGTCGCCACCGCCGGGCACTGCGTGCACGCGGGGAAGACCGGGGGCTGGTTCCGCAACGTGGTCTTCGTGCCGCGGTACAACCCGAAGGGCCTCTCCAACGCCGAGCTGGGGAAGGCCTCCAAGAAGGACGTCGCCCCCGACGGGGTCTGGTGGGCGAAGTACGCCGGGACGACCGACCACTGGATCAAGGAGGGTTCGAAGACCGGCGGCCGCGGCGCCCCTCAAGACTTCGCCGTGCTCAAGGTCCAGCCCGAGGACAAGAAGTCCGGGCCGTCCCTGCAGGAGATCGTGGGCAAGGCCGCGAAGGTCAACTTCAACACGCCCCGGGTGAAGGCGATTCCGAGCCTCACCCCGCACGGCTACCCGGCAGCTCCTCCGTACGACGGATCGAAGATGCTGACGTGCAAGGACAAGCCGGGCCGTCTGACGATCGACCCGAGCGAGCCGACCATGTACCGCGTCGGCTGCAGCATGACGGGCGGCTCCTCGGGCGGCGGCTGGCTCAGCCCGAGCGGCAGGCAGCTGCTCTCCGTCACCTCGATCGGTCCGGTGGGGGGCGGTTGGCTCGCCGGTGCGCGCATCGGCAAGGAGTCCAAGGACGTCTTCGACTCGATCGCGAAGAAGTAGCAACGGCCGTACGCCCCGGGTGAGTCGGGCGGCCGCGTCGCGCTGAGCCGCGATCAGGGCCGTCCGCTCACCCTGGCCGGTACGCCGGCCGGTGCCGTCCGAAGGCACCGGCTGCTCAGCGACACCCAGTTCAAACAGCGTTCCAGCAGCACAGCACTGAGTTCACACGAGCCCGCCCAGGGGGATTTTCTTCGATGTCATCGACAAGCAGGCCGGGACACCGGCGTCCGATCGTGGCCGCCGCCGCGATCGCCGCGACTCTCGTCCTGACCGCCACCGCCTGCCAGTCCGGCGACGACGGTAAGACCGACGCACAGGCCAAGCCCTCCGCGAAGCCGTCCTCGACCGAGGACCTCGGCATTCCGAAGGAGCTGCCCAAGGACCTTCCCAGCTCGCTGAAGGACCTGGAGAAGTGGCGCAACGGCGAGTGGAAGAACTGGGACCGCGACCAGTGGGTCCGTGAGGGCTCCGACTTCGTCAACCCGTACATCAAGGACCACTGGAAGCCCGGCCGGATGGACAAGGCCGAGGACAACGGAAAGCGCGTCCCCGCCGACGTCGAGTCCGCCTCCGGTGCGAGCGCCACCGGGCCCGAGCCGCGTGCGGTGAAGGCGCGGAACGTGAAGACGCCGTACACCCGCAACGCCGCGCCCGCCGGCAAGGTCTTCATGGACACCCCGAAGGGCCCGATGGTCTGCTCCGGCACGGTCGTCAAGGACCCGCGCAACCCGGGCAAGTCCAACCTCGTCGCCACCGCCGGGCACTGCGTGCACTCCGGCAGGAGCGGCGGCTGGCTGCGCAACATCATGTTCGTGCCCGCGTACAACAACCGCGGCCTCTCCCCCGCGCAGGTGCAGAGCGCCCAGCCGCAGGACGTCGCACCGTACGGGCAGTGGTGGGGCGAGTGGGCCCAGACGAGCGACTACTGGATCCAGAAAGGCGCGCAGTCGGGCGGCGGAGGCGCCCAGCAGGACTTCGCGGTGCTGCACGTGCGGCCCGAACGGCCCGCCGGCAAGTCCCTCGAGGAGACCGTCGGAGCGGCCGTGAAGATCAACTTCCGGGCTCCGCGTACCGAGCGCTTCTCCGGGCTCAGCTCCTACGGCTACCCGGCTGCGCCCCCGTACGACGGGGCGAAGATGTACAGCTGCACCGACAAGCCGGGCCGCCTGACGATCGACCCGTCAGAGCCCGCCCTGTACCGCATCGGGTGCACCATGACCGGCGGTTCCTCCGGCGGCGGCTGGTTCATGAAGGGCAAGGGCGGCAAGGCCGAGCTGGTCTCGGTGAACTCGATCGGCCCGCAGCCCGCCACCTGGCTCGCGGGGCCGCGCCTCGGGCCGACCGCGAAGAACGTCTTCGACGGGATCAGCAAGAAGTACGCGGGCAAGAACTGACACCACCCGCAAGTTCAGCGCTCACGCAGCAGGGCCCGCCCCTCCGCAGAGGAAGGGGCGGGCCCTGCGCCGTGAAACCGGTCAGATCCGCTCGACGGCGGCCGGAGCCGGCTCGTACCTGCGCAGCTCGGCTGCCAGCTCCGCGTGCACCCTGGCCTTGAGCAGCGTGCCGTCCTCGGTGTGCATCTCGGACAGCACCTCGCCCTCGGTGTGCACGCGCGAGACCAGCTGGCCCGCAGTGTAGGGCACGAGCACCTCTAGCTCGACGGAGGGGCGCGGCAGCTCCTCGTCGATGAGGGCACGCAGCTCCTCGATGCCCTGCCCCGTACGGGCGGACACCGCGAGCGCACGGCTCTCCGCACGCAACAGCCGCTGCAGCACGAGCGGTTCGGCCGCGTCCGCCTTGTTGACGACGACGATCTCCGGCACCTCGGAGGCACCCACGTCACGGATCACTCCGCGCACCGCGGCCAGCTGCTCCTCGGGAGCCGGATGTGCGCCGTCCACGACGTGCACGATGAGATCGGCGTCGCCGACCTCCTCCATCGTGGATCGGAAGGCGTCCACCAGGTGGTGCGGAAGGTGCCGCACGAATCCGACGGTGTCGACCAGCGTGTGCAGCCTGCCGCTCGGCGTCTCGGCCTTGCGCACGGTCGGGTCCAGAGTGGCGAACAGGGAGTTGTCCACGAGGACGCCGGCGCCGGTGAGGCGGTTGAGCAGCGAGGACTTGCCCGCGTTGGTGTATCCGGCGATGGCCACCGAGGGCACCTTGTTGCGGCGGCGTTCCTGCCGCTTGATCTCGCGGCCGGTCTTCATCTCCGCGATCTCGCGGCGCATCTTCGCCATCTTCTCGCGGATGCGGCGACGGTCCGTCTCGATCTTGGTCTCACCGGGACCACGCGTCGCCATGCCGCCGCCCGCGGAACCGGAGCCACCGCCACCCATCTGCCGGGAGAGCGACTGGCCCCAGCCGCGCAGCCTCGGCAGCATGTACTGCATCTGTGCCAGCGACACCTGCGCCTTGCCCTCACGGGACTTGGCGTGCTGGGCGAAGATGTCGAGGATCAGAGCCGTACGGTCGACGACCTTCACCTTGACGACGTCCTCGAGGTGGATCAGCTGGCCGGGGCTGAGCTCACCGTCGCAGACGACGGTGTCGGCGCCGGTGCCGAGGACGATCTCGCGGAGCTCCTCGGCCTTGCCGGAGCCGATGTACGTGGCCGGGTCCGGCTTGTCCCGCCGCTGGACGAGGCCGTCGAGGACGTGCGCTCCGGCCGTCTCGGCCAGGGCGGCAAGCTCCGCGAGGGAGTTCTCCGCATCCTGGGCGGTGCCGGAGGTCCAGACGCCGACCAGCACGACGCGCTCCAGGCGCAGCTGCCGGTACTCGACCTCTGTGACGTCCTCGAGCTCCGTGGAGAGGCCGCCGACGCGACGCAGCGCCGCGCGCTCGGTACGGTCCAGCTGATCACCGTCACGCTCGCCGTCGACCTCGTCACTCCAAGCAACGTCCTCTTCCATCAGGGCGTCAGCTCGGCGGTCGGATTCGGCGACTCGCGGGCCATTGTGCGGAAGGGAAGAAGAACGGGAGGAGGAGGTCATTGGGTCCTTACGTCGAAGTGAAGAGTGCGCGGGAGAGCCGGACATGCAAAGAACGAAAGCATTCACAGCTCTGACTCGACAACGCTCACCCGGCCGCTTTGATTCCCGGCCCGGGCCCCGCGGAGCGCTTTGTGCGCCTGCCGAAATGGTGGCACGACGCCTTCGTCCCGTCACCCGGATTTGGGGCACCCGGCGCGCACGGGCGCCGGGTGCGTGTCTCACTTGCTTCGCCAGCCCGGCCGACCTGGCATCGGCGGGGTCTTGGTGCCGTAGAGCCAGTCCTTCATGAACCGCGTCAGATCCTTCCCGGAGATCCTGTTGACCAGCGCGATGTAGTCGTCCGTGGAGGCGTTGTCGTCGCGGAAGCGCGAGACCCATTCGCGTTGCAGACGGTCGAAGGCGGCGGCACCGATCTTCTCGCGGAGGGCGTAGAGGACCACTGCCGAACCGTCGTAGACGCTCTTGCGGAAGATGTCGATCTTGTTGCCGGGGCGGGCCGGGTGCAGTCGCGCCGGCGGTCCGAACTCGGTGCGCCAGGTGTCCGAGGTCCGGTAGGCCTCGCGCACCCGCGAGACCAGCGAGGGTCCGCCCCGCTCCGCTCCGTAGAGCCACTCGTACCAGGTGGCGTTGCCCTCGTTCAGCCACAGGTCGTCCCACTGCTCCGGGGTGACGCTGTCGCCGAACCACTGGTGCGCGAGCTCGTGCACCATGATCGATTCCTTGTACCAGTCGGGGACCGCCGGCACGGTGAACAGCCGCTTCTCGAAGAGGGAGAGCGTCTGCGTCTCCAGTTCGAAGCCGGTCTCGGCGTCGGCCATCAGGAGCCCGTAGGTCTCGAACGGATAGCGTCCGACCCGCTTTTCCATCCACTTCACCTGTCCCGGCGTCTTCGCCAGCCAGGGCTCCAGCGCGGCCCGGTCGCTGCGGGGCAGCACGTCGCGCAACGGCAGACCGTGCGGGCCCTTCGTGTGCCGCACGTGCGAGCGGCCGATCGAGACCTGCGCGAGCTCGGTGGCCATCGGGTGGGCCATCCGGTAGGTCCACACCGTCCTGGCGCCCTTGCGCGACTTTCCTGCCGGCCTTCCGCCTGCGGTCACCGAGAGCGCGTTCGGTGCGGTGACGTGGAAGGTGAAGGCCGCCTTGTCGGAGGGGTGGTCGTTGGCGGGGAAGACGCGATGCGCGGCGTCCGCCTGGTTTGCCATGGCCAGCCCGTCCTTGGTCCGGAGCCACCCTCCCTTACCGGGGTCGCCCGTGGGGCTGGTGTGCCGGACGTCGACGCGCAGCCGGTCGCCGCGCTTCGCGGGCCGGGCCGGGGTGACGACCAGGTCTTCCTTGACGCTCCGGTAACGGGCGGTCCGGCCGTTGACGCTGAGGGACTTCACCTTCCCCGAGGCGAAGTCGAGGTTGAAGCTCTTGAGCCCTGCCGGCGAGGTGACGACGGCGTCGATGACCGTACGTGCCTGGAGCGCCCGGGTGTTGACGCCCGAGTAGTCGAAGGAGATGTCGTAGGCGCGCACCTCGTATCCGGGGTTGCCGAGCTCGGGGAAGAGCCGGTCGCCCACGCCGAGTGCTTCCGGGGACGGCAGTCCGGCACCGACGAGTACGAGGACGGTGGCGGCGGCGGAGGCGCACGTGAGGGCACGGCGGCGGACCTGCCGCGCCGCTGCGGGGGGTGAGAGGGCCATGAAGCGTGCATATCAGCACATCTGCGGCGCCATGGGGGTGCCGCAGCAGCGGCACACTCGAAAGAAGTCAGCCTGCATCGGCTGCGGTGCAGCCGATCCGCCGACCCCCCGGACAGGGCGGCGAAAGGCTCAGCTCAGCGTGCGGGCAGGGGGCGCGTGGCGCGGGTGACGTCGTAGACGCCGGGGACGCGGCGCATGGCGCGCATCAGGTCCGGCAGCCCTGCCGCGTCCGGGAGTTGCAGCGTGTACGTGTGGAGGACGCGCTGCTCACGGGGCGGCTCGACATCGGCTGAGACGACCGCCGCGCCCTGCGCCGCGATGATCTCGGTCAGATCGGCGAGCAGGTGCGGGCGGCCCAGCGCCTCGGCGCGCAGCGTCACCCGGCATCCCGCGGCGCCCTGTTCCCAGCGCACAGGCACGGGGCGCCGCCCCGTGGACGTCATGCGGGTCACCGACTGGCAGCCGTCGCGGTGGACGGTGACGGTGCCGCCGCGGACCGCGAATCCGGTCACGGAGTCGGGCGGGACGGGCGTACAGCATCGTGCGAGCCGCACGACGGCGTGCGGGTCGTCGGCCACGACGGAGGCGGCCGAGTGCGGGACGCTCGCCTCGTGGGCGGCACGCGGGACGGTGCTCACGCTCGCCTCCGCACGCCCGTCAGCGACATTGGCGGCCGCCGACGCCGCCGGGGCGAAGGCCCGGTGCGGGCCCTCGCCGATCAAGGCGGTGCCCGCGCCGACTGTGGTCAACTCCGCCTCGGAAACGGGGGGATTGGCCGCAAGCCAGTGCCGGATGGCGATGCGGGCGGCCGGGGTACGGGCGTGCTGCAGCCACTCCGGCGAGGGGCCGGAGGGCGCGCTCGCGGCGGGCTCCAGGAACAGCTGGAGGGCGTCGCCGTCGCGCAGCACCGTGCTGAGGGCGGTCAGCCGCCCGTTGACGCGAGCGCCGATGCAGCGGTGGGCCGCCTCCCCGTAGCGCGCGTAGGCCGCGTCCACGCATGTCGCTCCGGCGGGCAGCGGGAGTGCGCCGCCGCTGGGCGCGGACGCGACTCCTGGCGAGGCGCAGTAGACGGTGATCTCGCGGTCCTGAGCGAGCTCGTCGCGCAGCTCCGCCCAGAAGGTCTCCGTGTCGGTGGCGTGGCTCTGCCACTCCAGGAGGCGCGAGAGCCAGCCGGGCCCGCCCGGCTCGGCGGCGCCCTCGTTCTCCGCGGCCTGGGCTCCGTGCGGATCGCCGAGCGCGATGACTCCGGCCTCCGCGATGCGGTGCATCTGCCTTGTACGTACGAGGACTTCGGCCACCCTGCCCTCTTCGTCCGCGAAAGCGGTGTGCAGGGACTGGTAGAGGTTGAACTTCGGTGCGGCGATGAAGTCCTTGAACTCGGCCACGATCGGCGTGAAGCAGGTGTGCAGCTCCCCCAGGACGGCGTAGCAGTCCGCGTCCTCCTCGACCATGATCAGCAGTCGCCCGAAGTCGCAGGGCCCCAACTCGCCGCGTTTCAGGCGCAGTCGGTGGACGGAGACGGTGTGCCGCGGCCGGATGAGGACCTGCGCGACGATTCCCGCCTCGCGCAGCACGTGCCGTACGGACGTCGCCACGCCGGTGAGGGGGTCGGGCTGCTCGACGTGCTCGGCGATCAACTCGCGGGCGAGCGCGTGCTCTTCGGGGTGGAGGATGGCGAAGACCAGATCCTCCAGCTCGGACTTGAGCGCCTGTACGCCCAGGCGCTCCGCGAGCGGAATCAGGACGTCCCGTGTCACCTTGGCGATGCGGACCTGCTTCTCGGGGCGCATGACGCCGAGGGTGCGCATGTTGTGCAGCCGGTCGGCGAGCTTGATCGACATCACGCGGACGTCGTTGCCGGTGGCCACGAGCATCTTGCGGAAGGTCTCGGGCTCCGCCGCGGCGCCGTAGTCGACCTTCTCCAGCTTGGTGACGCCGTCGACCAGGTAGCTGACCTCTTCGCCGAACTCCTTGCGCACCTGCTCAAGCGTGACGTCCGTGTCCTCGACGGTGTCGTGGAGCAGGGATGCCGTCAACGTGGTGGTCTCCGCGCCCAGTTGGGCGAGCAGCAGGGTGACGGCCAGGGGGTGCGTGATGTAGGGGTCGCCGCTTTTGCGCATCTGGCCGCGGTGCGAGGACTCGGCCAGGACGTAGGCCCGGCGCAGCGCAGCAAGATCAGCCTGCGGGTGGTGCGCCCGGTGGACCTTCGCGACGTGCTCCATGGCGTCGGGGAGGCCGTCGCGCCGGGGCGCCTGCCCCAGCAGGGCCGCGTGACTGAGCCTTCGCAGACTCCTCATGGGCACCTCCCGCTGACGCGATCCCCCGGCTGGGGCCCGGGTCTGCGATGGTACCGATCTCAGGACACGCTGATGACCGGGTCCCGCCCAGCGTGAAACGGATCACCTGATCGAGGGACGTTTGAGCGCACGGGAGTTCGCGAGGTTGCGCATGCGCCGACTGTTCTGACGGGACGTCCGGCCGGTGTTCGAGCCCTCGGGTCGAAGGCTCCGCCGTACTTACGCGTGCAGGGTTACGCGTGCAGCCAGACGGGGTCGACGACGCCTTCGGCGACGATCACGGCCGGTCCGGTCATCTCGACATCGCCGTCGGTCCGTTCGGTGATCACCAGCCGGCCGCCGGGCACATCGACGGTGTACGTCGCGGGAGCACCGTCGACCGCCGGGTCGAGGCCGTCGCGCCGCGCCGCCGCGACCATCACCGCACAGGCTCCCGTACCGCAGGAGCGGGTCTCACCGGAACCTCGCTCGTGCACCCGCATGGCGACGTGGCCAGGGCCGCGGTCGACGACGAACTCGACGTTCGTGCCATGCGGATAGGCCGCCGCCGGCTCCACCTCAGGAGCGTCCAAGAGGCGGCCGGCGTGGGCGAGTTCACCGACGAAGACGACTGCGTGGGGGTTGCCCATGCCGACGTGGAGCGCCGGCCAGTTGCGTTCGCCGACGCGCACGGTGACGTCGCCGCCGGGGATCTCGGCGGGCCCCATCGCGACGGTGATCTCTCCGCTGTCCTCGGCCAGATGCGTACGCCGCACTCCCGCCCTGGTGGCGACGGCCACCTCTCCGGCCTTGGCCAGCCCCGCGCGCTCGAGATAGCGCACGAAGACGCGCACGCCGTTGCCGCACATCTCCGCGACCGAGCCGTCCGCGTTGCGGTAGTCCATGAACCACTCGGCGTCCCCGGCCATGTGCCGCGCCTCCGGGTGAGCCGCCGAGCGCACCACGCGCAGCAGCCCGTCCCCGCCGATGCCCGCCCGCCGGTCGCACAGCCGCGCGACGGTCTCCCGGGACAGCTCGAGCAGGCCGTCCGGGTCGGGGAGGATCACGAAGTCGTTCTCGGTGCCGTGCCCCTTGAGGAACGGCACGGGCTGTGCGCTGGTCATGCCCTCGATCGTACGGGAGCGGGGGCGAGCCCCACCCGTCGAGCCCTCTGCGTCAGCGCAGCCTGGCGACGCGCCAGATCGCGAGGAGGGCGACGGTGCCGACGATCACCGCGTAGAGCAGGACCACCCGCCAGTCCGGGCGCTCGCCCGAGCCCCGGGCGGGCAGCCCCGGCCAGGTCAGACCCACTCGCCGGGCGGCCATCACGCCCCAGCCCGCCGCGCAGCTGCAGATCAGCAGGCCCAGCATCGAGACGACCGCGCCCGTGCCGCCGCCGGGCTCGAAGGCCAGGGGGAAGGCGAACATGAGCGAGCCGAGCGTGCCCAGCCCCACGATGGGGGCGAGCTGCCACAGCCGCAGCTTTCGCGGGGGGCGCAGTTCGTGTGGCTCGACGGAGCTCTCGTCGTCGGAGACGGAGGACGGATTCCCGTCCTCGGAGACCTCGGCCGGGTCCTCGTCGTCGGAGAAGTCGGCTGCGCTCACATCGTCCGCAGGGGGCTCGTCGAAATCTGTGGCGCCGTCGCCGTCGCCGCCGGTGTCCGGGCTGCCGTCGGCCACGGCTCCGCCGTTGCCGTTGGGGACGCGCCCCGCGGGATCGTCAAGATCCGCGAAGTCCTCGATGCGCCCGACGGACCCGCCGAGACGCTCGACTTCGTCGACTGCGGTCTCGTCATTGTCACGAGGGCCGGCCTCCATCGCCACCCGCCCTCCCAACTACGCCTGCAGGCTCCGAACGATGGTCGATGATGGCATGCCGGACTACCCGCGACCGACGCGCAGGGCGTCCCGATGCCATCACGTGATCAGGCTGTGACCGGCCGTTCCGCCCTCCAGAACGAACCTGGCGATCACCAGCACGGCAGCGTTTCGGTGCGGTCGCCAATGGGTGTCATCGGTCGTTTCCGGTCACCCTCTCACGGCCCGGAGACGGCCCTGAACAGCGGGAGTCCCCCGGGCCCCGGGCGTGCCGGGTGCGGGGTGGTGGCTCGATGACGCCTGTTCTCTTCGACAGACAACCCAGCACTCGCTCGTGGCCCTGTGGCTCCAGCCTGCCGTCCGTGATCAGGGCGAGTTCAGACGTCGGAGCGGGAGCGTCGGCTCCGGCGGGCTTCCCGGAGGGGTGCGCCGGCACGGTGCAGGCTCCCGAGCGCCTGCCGGTAGGACGTGAGGAGCCCCGTCTCCAGATACTCCACGCCCGCCTCTGCGCAGTACTGTCGGACGATGGGTTGCGCCTTGCGCAGCTGCGGACTCGGCATGCTCGGGAAGAGGTGGTGCTCGATCTGGTGGTTGAGCCCGCCCAGTGCGATGTCCGTGAACCACCCGCCGCGTACGTTGCGTGAGGTGAGCACCTGACGGCGCAGGAAGTCCGGGCGGCTCGTGCCCGTGATCGTCGGCATGCCTTTGTGGTTGGGGGCGAAGATGGAGCCCAGGTACAGACCGAAGAGGCACTGGTGGACCGCCAGGAAGAGCAGAGCCATGCTCGGGGGAAGCACCAGGAACAGCGCCGTCAGGTAGAGACCGAAGTGCGCGAACAGCATGGTCCCTTCGACTCCCCGCCGTTTCACTGACCGGTTCCGAAGGGCCCTGACTCCGGAGACGTGCAGGTTGAAGCCCTCCAGGGCGAGCAGCGGGAAGAACAGGGCGGCCTGTGAGCGCCCGATGAGTCGTGGCAGGCCCCTGGCGGTACGTGCCTGGTCCTGGGTCCACACCAGCAGGTCGGGGACGACGTCCGGGTCCAGCTCCTCGTGGTTGGGGTTGGCGTGGTGACGGGTGTGCTTGTCCTGCCACCAGCCGTAGCCCATTCCGATGCCCAGATTCCCGGCGATCCGTCCCACGCGGTCGCTCGCCCGGCGCCGGCGGAAGACCTGGCGGTGTGCCACGTCGTGTGCCACGAGGGCGGTTTGACCGAACACGAGCGCCAAGTACCCCGCCACCGCCAGGCTCCACCAGCTCTCGCCGACCACCAGGAAGGCTGCCCAGCCCAAGGTGTAGAGCGTGGCCACGAGCGTGATCCGCAGGGTGTAGTAGCCGGTCCGCCGGCGCATGAGACCCGCCGCCACGATCTGTTTCGACAACCGGGCGAAGTCACTGCCACCGGTGCGCGAGGCGGTGGCCGCCGCGGCGGGTGCCGCGACGGCGTGCGAAGTACGGGCGGACGGGTGCTCGGCACTGTCCAGGAGCCGGAAATCCTCAGGGGGGATGGACGGGTGAGCACTCATCAGATGCCTCCTCGGAGGAGGAAGGGGTCAGGGTCCGGGACGCCCTCCTGTGGGTTCAACAGTTGATCACGGGCAGCGTGCCGTCACTGGGAGCGGCTACGGCGCCGCCGCGCCGGGTGGCGGCCGCGACCGCCGTCACGGTTGTCGCGGCGAGCCCGTCCGCGCAGGACCGGAACGCGTACGGGGCGGATGCGACGGCCCTCCGTGGTCGGGCGCTCCTCGCCCGGCTGGTGATGTCCGTAGCGCATCGTCGCGAGCCGGCCCGCCTGTCTGTGGTGGAGCCGGCGGATGAAGATTGCTCCCAGGGCGCTCATCGCGAGGATGATGCCCACGGTGATGAGCGTGTCCATGGCTCTCACACCTCGCAGGCGTGGGCAGGGACGGGAGCGCTCCGCGAAGTGGCTGGGGCCACCGGAGCGGGTCCGCCGTCGGACTCCCACCGCTCTTCCCGGGTCCGCTGCTCCGCGCTCCGGATCCGGGCGGTGTCGTCGGCTGCGACGAGCGCGCTCGCGGTGAGGCGGAGCCCGCTGTCGGTTGCGGCGGCCATCAGTCGGGCAGCCGTGGCGGCGTTCGCCTGCGGAGGTATCACCAGCAGGTCCCAGCGGCCGATGCGGTAGGACAGGAGCACAAGCTTGTGCGGGTCCTGCTCCTCCTTGAACCAGCCGATCTTGACCACATGGCCGGTGACCGGTACCTCGCGGGGGATGACCGGCCAGTGAGTGGGGTTCACTGAAACTCGCGTGATGCGTCCCCAACGGCGGTCCAACACGTCTGTGAGTGCGGGGAGTTCACGCAGAAGATTGCGGGAGCGGGGCCACCAGGCACCGTCCAGGAGACCCCTCGGGGCGTCCTCTGCCTTCAGCGCGAGACGGACCGACGGCGTGGAATACGACTCGTGAATGAGCTGAGTGCGATCTGCGGTCACGTGCATGACGCGTACCTGACTCGGGCCGGGGAGCGGCCCGGTGTCTTCAATCGCCAAGAACGGCACCGGCATGAGAACCGGTGCGCGGAATGCCCTCGGTGTCGCCAGTCTACCCACCGCGAGGCTCAACCGGCCTGCCGCCGTCAACGCCAGGAGCAGAGCGAGCTGTTGACGGATCCAAGGGTGTCGATTCCCACCCTGACCGTCATCCGCCCACGCACTTGCAGCACTTGGTCAGGCTGTGACCGCTTCTTCCAGCAAGGCCAGGGCCTTCCCGGTCAGTTCCGCCCGGTCGGCTTCCGCGCCACTGAGCCAGTGCACGCGGGGGTCGCGACGGAACCACGAGTCCTGCCGGCGGGCGAAGCGCTTCGTGGCGCGCACGGTCTCCTCGCGCGCTTCCTGATCGGTGCACTCCCCCGCGAGCATCGCAAGCACCTGCTGGTAACCCAGCGCACGCGATGCCGTACGGCCCGTGCGCAGCCCGGCCGCCTCCAGGGCGCGCACCTCCCCCACCAGTCCCGCCTCCCACATGCGGTCGACGCGAGCGGCGATCCGCTCGTCCAGCTCGGGGCGGGCGACGTCGACTCCGATCTGGACCGTCTCGTAGACCGCCTCGTGCCCCGGCAGGTTCGCCGTGAAGGGGCGGCCCGTGATCTCGATGACCTCCAGCGCGCGGACGATGCGCCGGCCGTTGCTGGGCAGGATGGCGCGGGCGGCCCCCGGATCGGCCTCCGCCAGGCGCATGTGCAGAACCCCCGAGCCGTGCTCTGCGAGCTCCTCCTCCAGGCGTGCGCGTACGGAAGGGTCGGTGCCCGGGAAATCCATGGCGTCGATGGCGCCCCGCACGTAGAGCCCCGAGCCGCCCACGAGGACGGGCACCCTGCCCTCGGCGAGGAGCCTGTCGATCTCGGCGCGGGCGAGCCGCTGGTACTCGGCGACGCTGGCGGCGACGGTGACGTCCCAGATGTCCAGCATCTGGTGCGGGACGCCCTCACGCTCCTCGGGCGTGAGTTTCGCCGTACCGATGTCCATGCCGCGGTAGAGCTGCATCGAGTCCGCGTTGATCACCTCACCGCCCAGGTGCCGGGCGAGAGCGACGCCGAGATCGGACTTCCCGGCAGCGGTGGGACCGACGACGGCGACGACCGGAGGGGCACTGCGGGGGGGCGGGGAGGGGGATGCGGCGTTCACGTGATCAGTGTCGCAAACCTCCCGCAGGCCCTCGAACCCCGAATGAGCGACGTGACGCTCACCCTCCGGGGTCGTTGCCTGTTGCGAGGGTTCCAGAGCCGATTTCCGGGACGGTGCGGGGAGGCGCTGCTTCCCCAGGGCGCCGGATCGCGGCCGCGTTAGTAAGGTCAGGAGTGTAGATATGGGCGTCTTTGCAAGACTTCTGCGCCGTTCTTCCGGCACACCGCGGGAGCCGGCCGCCGGCGCCGCCACGGCCCCTGAGGCCGCGGCGGGCGAGAAGGCGAAGGAAGAGGAGGGCAAGGCGGCGACAGCCGGTACCGGGGACGGTTCCGAGGCTGAGGACGTCGGCATTCCGAAGCAGCAGTCCGCCGAGGAAGCAGCCGACAGCGAGGCCGCGGACGACGCCCGCAAGTGAATGCCGCATCAGGCACACCGGACAGAAGGAAGGTGGCCACCATGGGCTTCATGGACAAGGTCAAAGGGATGCTGAGCCAGCACAGCGACAAGATGACCAAGGGTCTCGACAAGGCCGGTGAGATGGCCGATACGAAGACCAAGGGCAAGTACAGCAACCAGATCAAGACCGGTACCCAGAAGGCCAAGGATCAGGCCGACAAGCTCAGCGGCAAGGAAGGCGGCGAAGGCCGCGGAGGCAAGGGCCACGGGAAGGGCCCCGGCGGGTCCTGACGCTCCGCCCGGAGTACCTCCGCGACCGGCCTGAAGGCCGTGCGTCGCACAAGAGGGCGTGTGCCCACCGGATCACCGGTGGGTACACGCCCTCAGGCGTCTCGCACCCGGGGAAGGTTCAACAGCCTTGCGTCACAGGCGGGTTCGTCGGGTCAGGACCAGCTCGCGACGAGATAGCCCACGCCGTACGGGGCCTCGTCGTAGAGGAGGCGCCCCTGGAGGCCGCCCGTCGTCGCGGACGCCGCTCCCGCAAGCACCTGCCAGCAGGAGCGGCCGGACGCGCCGAGTTCGTACGCCAACTCCTCGTCCAGCGCCAGGAGTCCGCCCGCGTCGGCGGCGGCGAGGGCACGGGCGGCCTGCCGGTCGAAGGCCACCGCGCGGTCGTCGAAGTAGCCCGGGGCCTTGAGGGTGCGGCAGTTGGTGCCGTCCCCCATCACCAGCAGGGCCACCCGTTCGGCACCGGCGGCGAGTTGACCACCGGTCTCCTCGCAGCGCTCCCTGCTCAGCGGCTCGCCGACGCCGAGACCCTCGACGGGGGCGGCGGTCCAGTCGGCACGGGTCAGCAGCCATGCTCCGACGGTCAGGGACGAGGGCAGCGGATGCGCGTCAGGCGGTGCGTCGCCCTTGCCGAGGCTGACCTCCAGATCGACCCCGTAACCCAGCAGGGAGCCCCGCGCGCCCTGCGGATGCGTACCGCGGGCGGCTTGATCGGCGGGACCGATGACGACGAGGCGGTCGGGGCGGGCGTCGGCGAGGGCACCGAGTGCGTCGTCACAGGCGGCGCGGGCGGCGTCCATCTCATGGGCCGCCCCTCCCGCGACCTCGGGTACGAGCAACGGCGGGCTGGGGCATACGGCGGCGGCGACAAGCATGGCGCGCAGCTTAACGCCGCAAGTCGCTCTGCGTAACCGCGCGATGCACACTCTCTTCGGCTCGTGCCCGGGTCCCGGCGGAGCGAGTGGCCGAGATCGGCCGGAGAGCGGTTCAGCGCTTCTGCGAGGCGCTGTCGTGCACGAGTTCGGCCACGGAGAAGCGCAGGTGGAACGTCTCGGTCGCGCCCTTGACGAACACGATGTAGCCGTCGATCGTCTCGTAGATCGTCCGCCGCTTCGCGATGCGGGGATGCTCGGGACGGTGGGTCTTCGCCCGCTCCAGGAGCCGGGCCATGGCCTCCTCGCGGGTGCCCTCGAAGTCACCCAGCGGGAAGGCCTCCCAGCGGCGGTCCCGAAGCCCTCCGGTCTCCTCGACTATCAGCCCCCACGTCGGCACACGCGCCCCCTCATCGTCCGTCGGGTACATCGCGTGCCGGCGCCGTGCTGGCCTGCGCACCCCTGTTCACGCGTCAGCAGACGCTACAGCCACCCGCGTCGGCGGGCACCGGTTCGGGTGCGCCGACGGTCGGCAGCCCCAGCATCACGCCCTGCTGCGGCGCGCTCGGCGCGGCCTGCCGCGCCTCCCACGCGTCGCCCGCGCGGGTGCGGCGCACGCTGGTCGGGGGGCCCTCCGCGAGCAGGTGGTGCGGGGCGGCGTACGTCACCTCGACGGTGACGGTGTCCCCGGGCCGTACCGGCTCCTCGGGACGGGCGAAGTGCACCAGCCGGTTGTCGGGGGCGCGGCCGGACAGGCGCCTGGTGGCGTCGTCCTTGCGGCCCTCCCCCTCGGCGACCAGCAGCTCCAGGGTGCGGCCGACCTGCTTCTTGTTCTCCTCCCAGGAGATCTCCTCCTGGAGGGCGACGAGGCGTTCGTAGCGTTCCTGGACGACCTTCTTCGGGATCTGCCCGTCCATCTCGGCGGCGGGCGTCCCGGGGCGCTTGCTGTACTGGAAGGTGAACGCCTGGGTGAAGCGCGCCTCGCGCACCACGTGCAGCGTCTCCTGGAAGTCCTCCTCGGTCTCGCCGGGGAAGCCCACGATGATGTCGGTCGAGATGGCGGCCTCCGGCATCGCGGCGCGCACGTTCTCGATGATTCCGAGGAACCGCTCCTGCCGGTAGGAGCGCCGCATCGCCTTCAGCACCCGTGACGAACCGGACTGGAGCGGCATGTGCAGCTGCGGCATCACGTTCGGCGTCTCGGCCATGGCAGCGATCACGTCGTCGGTGAAGTCCCGCGGGTGCGGTGAGGTGAAGCGGACCCGCTCCAGTCCCTCGATGCGTCCGCAGGCGCGCAGCAGCTTGCTGAACGCCTCCCGGTCGCCGATGTCCGAGCCGTAGGCGTTGACGTTCTGACCGAGCAGCGTGATCTCGGTGACGCCCTCGGCGACGAGCGCCTCGACCTCGGCGAGGATGTCGCCGGGCCGGCGGTCCTTCTCCTTGCCGCGCAGCTGCGGAACGATGCAGAACGTGCAGGTGTTGTTGCATCCGACCGAGACGGACACCCACGCGGCATAGGCGCTCTCGCGCCGCGTCGGAAGCGTCGAGGGGAACGCCTCGAGCGACTCCACGACCTCGACCTGCGCCTCCTCCTGGATGCGCGCACGCTCCAGAAGGACGGGCAGCTTGCCCACGTTGTGGGTGCCGAAGACCACGTCGACCCAGGGGGCCTTCTTCACGATCGTCTCGCGGTCCTTCTGCGCGAGGCAGCCGCCCACAGCGATCTGCATGCCGGGGTGGGCGGCCTTCTTCGGCGCCAGCTGCCCGAGGTTGCCGTACAGCCGGTTGTCCGCGTTCTCCCGCACCGCACAGGTGTTGAAGACGACGAGATCCGCGGTGGCCCCGCCGTCCTTGTCCCCGGGCGCGCGCACGTAGCCCGCGTCCTCCAGCAGGCCCGCCATCCGCTCGCTGTCGTGGACGTTCATCTGGCAGCCGAACGTCCGCAGCTCATAAGTCTTCGCAGTCATCTCAGTCGACCAGGGTACGCGCTCACCGGTGGCGTTCGCGCCCCGCTCGCACCGGGCTCCGGCCCTCTGCCGGCGCCCCGGGTCAGCGGTCCTCGGAGCGGTTCCGGTCCGCCCTGGCGAGAGCCAGGGGGAAGGTGACTCCGGTCAGTTCCTCGGAGAGCGTCCACAGGCGCCTGGCGGCGTCCGCGTCGCGGGCGGCGGCGCTCTTGGCGGCAGGTGCGGGGTGACCGCGGCTTTCCATGGGACCGCCCGGCCCGGTGTAACTCGCGCCCGGCAGCTGCTGAGTCGCCGCGAAGAGCGTCGGCAGGGCGCCCATGTCGTCCCGCTGTGCGACCAGGCGGTTCGCGACGGCCATCACGGCCTTCTCGGCCTTGTTGGTCGTGTGCCCCTGCAAGTTGGTGGCCGCGTAGCCGGGATGGGCGGCGTGGGCGCCGATCTGCGTGCCCGCGTCCTCCAGACGACGGGAGAGTTCGAGGACGAAGAGGAGGTTGGCGAGCTTCGACTGCCCGTACGCACGCCAGCGGCCGTACCCCTTGCGGGAGTTGAGGTCGTCGAAGGAGATCCGCCCGAAGCGGTGCGCGGAGGAGGCGACGCTCACCACGCGGCCGGTGATGTGCGGCAGCAGGAGATTCGTCAGGGCGAAGTGGCCGAGGTGGTTCGTTCCGATCTGCATCTCGAAGCCGTCGGCTGTGCGGCGCTCGGGTATCGCCATCACGCCCGCGTTGTTGATCAGGATGTCGATGGGCCCCTGCCACTGCTCGGCGAAGGCGCGTACGGAGGCCAGGTCCGCCAGGTCGAGCCGGCGTACCTCGGTGCTGCCGCGCACCGTCGAGGCCGCTGTCTCGCCGCGGGTCACGTCACGTACGGCGAGTACGACGTGGGCGCCGGCGCCGGCGAGCTCGCGTGCGGTGACCAGGCCGAGTCCACTGTTGGCGCCGGTGACGACGACCGTCCGGCCCGACAGGTCGGGCAGTTCTTGCGCTGTCCATGCGGGAGTGTTCATGACCCGGAATGTAGTCACTGCCTACAATGCTGTCAATGACTACATTGCCGAACGGGAACGCCCAGCCGCCTGACCTGGGACGGTCGAGTAATCTGCAGCCCATGCCTGCTCGCCCCTACCACCACGGGAACCTGCGCTCCGCCCTGCTCGCGCGGGCCGAGCAGACCGTCCGCGAGCGCGGTACGCAGGCACTGTCCCTGCGTGAGCTGGCGCGCGAGATCGGCGTCAGCCACGGCGCCCCGCGGCGCCACTTCAACGACCGCCAGGCGCTTCTGGACGCCCTCGCCGAGGACGGCTTCGTACGGCTCGGCCGTGCCCTGGACGAGGCCGTACGGGACGCGGGGCCGGGATGCACCCCCCAGCTCCAGGCCCTCGCCCACACCTACGTGGCCTTCGCGACGCAGCACGCCGCGCTGCTCGAGCTGATGTATGCCGGCAAGCACCGCGAGGGCGCCGAGCACGTGTACGCCGCGGCGGAGCAGGCCTTCGCCGTCTCGCTGACGGTCATCTCCGAAGCGCAGCAGTCCGGCGAGCTCGTCCCGGGCGACCCGGAGCCGCTCGCTCAGGTCTCCCTCGCGACGCTTCACGGGCTCGCCGCCATGGCGAACGGCGGGATGCTGGACGGCGAGGACCTACAGGTCGTGGTGACCGACGCCATGGAAATGCTGCTGTCCGGGCTGAGACGACGCTGAGCCGCAGCCCTCGCCCCTCGCGTCCAGGGCTCCGGACTGGCACGATCACCGCCATGTTCAGCTTCCGCCGATTCGCCCACAGCCTCGGCGCCCGCCCCCGGCGGTCCGTCGTGCGCGCCGCCGCAGCAGTGGCAGTCGTGCTCGGGCTGCTGGCGTGGTGGCTCGTGCCGGGCGGCAGCTCCTCCCCCAGCGGCACGGTCTCCTTCGCCACCGGTGTGCCCACGGGGGTGTACGCCCGCTACGGCAGTCTCCTCAAGGAGCGGCTGCATCGCGAGATGCCCGATGTCGACCTGCGCCTGCTCCCGAGCCAGGGCTCCGTGCAGAACCTGGACATGGTCTCCTCCGGCAAGGCCTCCTTCACCATCGCGGCGGCGGACGCGGTCGCCACCTTCCGCGACGACAAGGAGCCGGGCGCGAAGCAGCTGCGCGCGTGCGCGCGGCTCTACGACGACTACATTCAGCTCGTCGTTCCGGCCGGGTCGAGCGTGCGCAGCGCGAAGGACCTGAAGGGCCTCCGGGTGGGCGTCGGGCAGGAACGCTCGGGCGTGAACCTCATCGCAGGCCGCCTGCTGCGCGCCGCCGGACTCGACCCCGACAAGGACGTGCGTCCCGTACGCGCCGGCATCGACCGCATGCCGGACCTGCTGGAGAAGGGAAAGCTTGACGCCTTCTTCTGGTCCGGCGGACTGCCGACGACGGCGATCGAGCGGCTGGCCGGGAAGACCAACATCCAGCTCGTCCAGCTCGGCGACCTCGTGGAGAAACTCCACGCCCTGGACCCCGAGACGCGCTACTACCGCGCCGCCGTGATGCCGCCCGACGCCTATCCGGCCGTGCAGCAGGGCGAACCCGTCAAGACCGTCGCGGTGGCCAACCTGCTGGTGACGACCGACCGTACGGACACGGCCCTGACGGAAGGCATGACGCGGGCGGTGCTCAACAGCCGCGACCAGATCGGCGACAAGGTGCACGCGGCGCAGAAGGTCGACCTGCGTACGGCGATCTACACGGCGCCGCTGCCGCTGCACACCGGCGCCAGCCACTACTACCGGTCGGTCAAACCCTGAGCGTGGCCTGCCGGTTGAGCAGCAGCCGGACGGCTGTCGACAACCTGAGAAGGACCCGTTACACGCAAGTGTCCAACTCTTCCCGACCGTTGCCGGTCCCACTGTGTGCAGACCTGACCTCTCGCACATCCACTCGGCCCGAGCACTGCTCGGAGCCGGAGGCCGGGCGCAACGAACCGGAAAGGGACACACACATGCGGAGACACATCCTGCCGTTGGGAGTCGTGGCGGCGGTGGCGACAGTGGTCGCGCTGACGAGCACGTCCTCGTACGCCGCACCGGCGAAGCCCGGCGCCGCGAAGACCACCGCGCAGGGCGCTGCCGCGAAGGCGGCCGCGGGGAAGACCGCCGACGTGGACGGCGACGGCTTCGAGGACCTGACCGTCGGTGCGCCCGAAGCCACCGTCAAGGGCCACGCGAAGGCCGGCTACGGCTCGCTGACCTTCGGCTCCAAGTCCGGTATGAGCGTGGGCCGTCACCAGGGGTTCACCCAGTCCCGTCCGGGAGTGCCCGGAACACCGGAGGCGGGTGACAAGTTCGGCTCGTCCATCGCGGCCGGCGACATGGACGGCGACGGCTACGCCGATGTCGTCGTGGGCGCCAGCGGCGAGGCCATAGGCGACGTCAAGGGCGCCGGATCGGTGACGATCATCTTCGGCTCCGCGACGGGACTCTCCAGCAAGGCCATCGCCTTCCACGCCCCGTCCGTGAACGCACGGGAGGGCTTCGGACGGCGGCTGAGCCTCGGCGACTTCAACAAGGACGGGCTCCAGGACCTGGCCACCGTCGAGGGAACGAAGATCGACGTCGTCCACGGGGCCAAGAACCTGCGCTCCACCCCGACGCCGAAGATCAAGGCGTACACCCCGCCCGGCGGCGGCGCGGGCACCGGCCGCTTCTCCGCGGGCGACGTCGACGGCGACGGCTACGCGGACCTCGTCACCGTCGCCTACTTCGACGACCCGGCAGACGAGGGCACCCTCGGCGTGCTGCGCGGTTCCAAGGACGGGCTCGACGGCGCCCTCGGCAAAGGCATCGGACTCCCCTTCGCCGGCTACAACGCGGTCGTGGGCGACGTGAACGGCGACGGCAAGGACGACGTCGTCATCGACACCGGCTTCTCCGACGGCCCCGACGACCACCAGCTCCGCACCTTCCCCGGCACCACGGACGGCCTGGACGCCGCCGGAGCCGTGGCCTGGCAGGGCGAGCCGCAGAACGGCACCGCCGAAGAGCTCGCCGACATCGACGGCGACGGCTTCGACGACGTCCTGATCGCCGACAGCTCCGCCCCGGACAGCGACGGCATCAACAACGCCGGCGCACTCTCCGTCGTGCGCGGCAGCAAGAGCTGGCTCACCGAAACCGGTGCGCAGAACATCTCGCTCGACACCGAGGGCGTCATGGGAGTCGCCGAGGGGAACGACCAGTTCGGCTCCGCTCTCGCACCGGCCGACTTCAACGGCGACGGAACCGCGGACCTGGCCGTGGGCGCCCAGGGGAAGTGGCTCGGCACGGGTGCCGTCAGCACCGTCTACGGCAGTGCGGACGGACTCACGGGCGACGGCTCGATCCTCTTCGGGCCGGACTCCTTCGACTATCCGTCGGTCAAGTCCCGCTTCGGCGCCGCGCTTTCGACGCGCCCTGCTTC
>NZ_JACBXA010000180.1 GCF_013870515.1 Streptomyces albidus (ex Kaewkla and Franco 2022)
GGGATGCCCTGCGGCCATGCGGTCGCCTCCATGTCCTGTTGCGAGCCCGTCGTCCGACCACCAACTGTGCGTGAGGGTTTCCCCGGAGAGGAAGTGCGCACTCCCCGCGTGTGCCCGGACGGACGGTGGTGCGAGGGCTGCGTCACGAAACCGTTGTGACCTGGGGCATAGACAGCGGAGGGGGGAGGTGACGACGCTGGCGGCTCGACAACGATGTCCCGGCCACGGAGGCCCCTGTTGGCACGAGCGAAGCGTATCCGGACCTTTGTGGGTCTGGCAGCTGCTGCGCTCTGCGCGGGGCTGGTCGGCGTCGCACCGCCCGACGCCCAGTGCAGCGCGGCTACGGGGTCGGACGCAAGACCGGTCAAGGACCCCGCCGGCCTGGTCGACCCCTTCATAGGCACCCGGAACGAGGGCAACACCTTCCCCGGCGCCGCCGTTCCCTTCGGCAAGGTGCAGCTCTCGCCGGACACCGGGTCCAGCACGGGCTACGACTGGGACCACGACCACATACGGGGATTCTCCTCGGTCCACCTCTCAGGCGTGGGGTGCGGGCTGGGCGGCGACCTGCCCGTGATGCCCACGACCGGCGACATCACCAGCACCGACAACGCGAAGTACGCCTCCTCCTTCCGGCACGCCACCGAGAAGGCCTCACCGGGCTCGTACAAGGTCGCGCTCGACGACTACGGAGGCACGCGGGCCGAGCTCACCGCCGGCCGTCACACCGGCCACCAGCGCTACACCTTTCCCGAGACCGGCAAGGCGAACGTGCTGCTCAACTCCGGTCAGGCGCTGCACAAGGTCTCCGACAGCTCGGTGCGCGTCCTGGACGACCGGACGGTGGCCACCGCCGTCACGGGCAGCGGCTTCTGCCAGGGGACCGAGCCGTACACCGTCTGGGCCGTCACCCGGTTCGACCGCCCCTTCGACTCGCACGGCACGTGGGACGGGGAGAAGATCACCCCGGGGAGCGACTCCACGAAGGGCGGCGGACGGCGCGGCGCCTACGCGCGCTTCGACACGCGGGACGGCGACCGGGACGTCGAAGCGGTGACCGCTTTGTCCTATGTCGACGCCGAGGGCGCCCAGCGCAATCTGGAGGCGGAAGGCAGCCGCTCCTTCGACGAGACGCGCGCCGCCGCCCGGAAGTCCTGGCAGGACCGGCTCGGCAAGGTGCGGGTCACCGGCGGCAGCGAGGAGCGGCGCCGTGTCTTCTACTCGTCGCTCTACCGGGCGCTGCTCCATCCCAACATCGGCGAGGACGTGGACGGCCGCTACACCGGCTGGGACAGAAGGATCCACCGCTCCAAGGGCCGCACGTACTACCAGAACTGGTCGCTCTGGGACACCTACCGGACCCAGGCGCAGCTGCTCACCCTCGTCGCGCCGCGCGAGTCCCGCGACATGGCGCTCTCCCTGCTCGACGTCGACGAGCAGGGCGGCTGGCTGCCCAGATGGGGCTACGCCACCACGGAGACGAACATCATGACGGGTGACCCCGTCACACCCTTCCTGACCAACGCCTATCAGCAGGGATTGCTGAAGGGCGAGGAGGAGAGGGCCTACCGGGCGCTGAAGAAGAACGCCGACGAGGTGCCGTCCGATGAATCGCCCTACCTGGGGCGAATGGCGAACAAGGAGTACATCGAGAAGGGCTACGTTCCCTATATTCCGGACAAACCACGCAAGAAGCCCGGCAGTCCGGACTGGCGACACAGCGCCTCGGCCACCCTCGAGTACGCGGCAGCCGACGCATCGCTGGCCGGCATGGCCCGCGACCTCGGACACGACGAGGACGCCGACCGGTACACGGAGCGCTCCCGCAACTACCGGAAGGTCTTCGACCCCGAGACCCGCTTCCCCCGGGCCCGCGACGCCGAGGGGAAGTTCACCGGGCCTTCGGACCCTGCCCGGAGCAAGGGCTTCCAGGAGGGCACGTCATGGCAGTACTCGTGGACGGTTCCGCAGGACGTGCCCGGGCTGATGTCGCTCATCGGCGGTCGTGAGGCCACCGAGGAACGCCTCGACTCCTTCTTCGCCCACGAGGAGCTGACCGACGACCCAGGAGGCACCGCACGCGAGAAGTGGGTGAACGGCCCCTACGACTACTACGACTCGGACACCTACAACCCGCACAACGAGCACGACCTCATCGCCCCGTACACCTACCTCTCCACCGGCTCCCCGTGGAAGACGTCGGAAGTCGTGGACGCCGGGCTCTGTCTCTTCGACGACAGTCCCGGCGGGGTCACGGGGAACGACGACCTGGGCACGATGTCCTCCGGGATGGTGCTCTCGTCGATGGGCATCTTCCCGGTCGCCCCCGGCACGGACACCTGGGGCCTGAACACCCCCGCCTTCGACCGGGTGGAACTCACCCTCGACCGCGACTGGTATCCCCGGGGGCACTTCACCATCAGTGCCGACGGCGCGGGCAGAGGCCAGCGCTACATACGCTCCGCCTCCGCGGGGGGCTCGGATCTGCCCCGTACCTGGATGAGCACCGACGACATACGGGGCGGGCGCGATCTGGAATTCAAGGTCGGGGACCGGCCCTCGCAGTGGGGTACCGGCAAGGACGACGCGCCGCCCTCGCTCCGCGGCCGGCACGACCGTTGACCCGGGAGCGCAACGCGCATCAAGATCGTCGTTCAGGTCGTGTCGGTTTCAGGAGGAGACGGGCCGGGGCCGTACAAGCGATACACAGGGAGTGAGCATGAGCAAGGACGACGGTGCCCGGCGCAGTTCGGCATGGTTCGACGCGGAGGGCCGCAACGGCTTCATCCACCGGTCGTGGATGCTCAACCAGGGCTTCTCGCCGGACGTCTTCGACGGGCGCCCCGTCATCGGCATCGGCAACAGCTGGTCCGAACTCACCCCCTGCAACGCCCACTTGCGCGACGTCGCCGAAGCGGTGAAGCGAGGGGTGTGGGAAGCGGGCGGGCTGCCGCTGGAGTTCCCCGTCATGTCGCTGGGTGAACCGCTGATGCGGCCCACCACCATGCTCTTCCGCAACCTCATGGCGATGGAGGTGGAGGAGACCCTGCGGGCCAACCCCCTCGACGGCGTCGTGCTGCTGTCCGGCTGCGACAAGACGACCCCCGCCATGCTGATGGGGGCGGCCAGCGTCGACCTCCCCTCGATCATGGTCACGGGCGGACCGATGCTCAACGGCAAGTTCCGTGGCAGGGACATCGGTTCGGGCACGGCGGTGTGGAAGCTCAGCGAGGAGATGCGGGCCGGGAAGCTGACCGCGGCGGATCTGCGTGAGGCCGAGAGCTGCATGTCACGCAGCCGTGGTCACTGCATGACGATGGGCACGGCCTCCACCATGGCGTGCGTGGCCGAGGGACTGGGCATGCAGATGTCCGGCGGAGCGGCCATCCCGGCGGTCGACGCGAGGCGCTACGCCCTGGCACAGGCCTCCGGCCGGCAGGCCGTCCAGCTCGTCGAGCAGGATCTGCGGCCCTCCCAGGTGCTCACCCGCGAGGCGTTCGAGAACGCGATCCGGGTCAACGCCGCCCTCGGCGGCTCCACCAACGCGGTGGTTCATCTGCTGGCGCTGGCCGGCCGCGTCGGCGTGCCCCTGGAACTGAGGGACTTCGACGAGCTGACCTCCCAAGTGCCGGTCCTGGCCGACATGATGCCCTCCGGGCGGTTCCTCATGGAGGACTTCTACTACGCCGGAGGCCTGCCGGTCGTCATGCGTGAACTCGGCGGACTCATCCACGGCGAGGCGATCACCGTCACGGGCCGCGCCATCGGCGAGGAGGTCGCGGACGCGGAATGCTACAACCGCGAAGTCATCGGCACCCTGGAAGAACCGTTCATGCCTGCCGGAGCGGGCACCGCAGTTCTGCACGGCAGCCTGTGTCCGGACGGTGCCGTCATCAAGGTCTCCGCCGCCGACGAGAACCTGCTCACGCACCGCGGGCACGCGCTCGTCTTCGACCGGATCGAGGACTACACGGCGGTCGTCGACGACCCCGAGCTGCCGGTGGACCCCTCCACCGTCATCGTCGTGCGCAACGCCGGGCCCAAGGGCTACCCGGGCTTCCCGGAAGTGGGCAACGTGCCTGTTCCCAAGGCCCTGTTGGAGGCCGGGGTGGAGGACGTCGTCCGCATCAGTGACGCGCGGATGAGCGGAACCGGGTACGGGACCTGCGTACTGCACGTCGCACCGGAAGCCGCCGTCGGCGGTCCCCTCGCGCTCGTACGCACCGGGGACGTCATCGAACTGGACGTGCCGGGGCGACGGCTCGACCTGTGCGTCGACGAGGCCGAACTGGCCGCGCGGGCCGAGGCGGAGGCCGAGCGCCCGCTGAAGGAGGGAAAGCGGAGGGGCTGGGAGAAGCTCTACGTCGACCATGTGATGCAGGCTGACCGCGGCGCCGACCTCGACTTCCTCACCGGCGGTAGCGGCGACGAGGTGCCGCGCCACTCGCACTGAGCGAGGCGGCGTCCCGGCGGGGCCGCCCGAGTGGGGCCCCGCCGGGATGTCAGCCGGCAGCGGGGTAGCTGTGGCCGCCTCCCAGGCCGGCCAGCCGCTCCCGTACGTCACGCACGGCCCCCGGTCTGCGTCCCGGCGCCTTCTCCCGCAGCTGCACCAGCTGGAGCCCGAGCGAGTGTGCCCCTGCGGGATCCGCGACCTGGTGCCAGCAGTGGTGAGCCCTGTCGACGGCGCCGAACACGTCGTCGGCGTCCGGGTCCTGGCCGCTCTGCAGCCTGACGCCGGCCGCCTGGAGCCACAGCGTGCAGGCGCGGGCCGGGTCGCCCGCCTGGTGGGCCAGATCCGCGCGCACCTCCACCCAGTGGATCGCCTCCGGCGAGTGAGGCCCGGACGTGCGCAGGGCGGCGGTCTCCCACGCTGCGGCTATCGTCGTCGCCTCCCCGTGCCGTCCCTCGCGCACCGCCTGGTAGATGGCGTCGTGGGGGTCCGGGGGCGTTTCCGCGTACGTCTCCTGGGTGGGCGGCGCGCTGGGGGGCGGGGGCACGAGCGGTGCCGCGGCCGGGGGAGGGGAGCCCGGAGCGGTGGGCGCGTGCACCGGTGGTGCCGACTGCTGAACGGGCTGTACGGCAGGAGCGGTGTGCAGCGGCGGAGCCGGGTGACCGCCGAACAACAACCGTGTCCCGCCGTCGAGTTCGAATGCGAGTTCACCGCTCCGCAGGATCTGCTGATGCAGCTGCTCGAGGGGAGGACGCACGGAGCAGCTGCGCAGGATCGCTGCGAGGGTGCGGCTGTAATCCGCCCCGGACGTCCGCCTCTTGGCGGGCGGCGGCGCCAACGTCCCGTACAGGACGAGGCCGTTGCCGAGGTGATGATGCGCGCGGCGCTGCCACATGGCCTCGTCGGCGATCAGATCCGCGACGACGGTGGTGGAGCCCATCGGCCGGTGAGCGAACTCGGCGGCCAGCCAGTGCCACGGCAGGCCCGTGTAACGCACGGTCCGGGCCGTCGAGCGCGTCAGAGCGAGGTGGGGCAGCTGCTGGCGTGAGTCGAGCATGAGCTGCCCGGCCAGGTGCACCAGCAGCGGACCGTCGTGAGCCGCGGCCGTGCGCACGTGCGCGAGGACGGCGTTGGGGTCGCCCGGGTCGGCGAGCTGGACCACGCTGCCGGTAGGGGTGCCGAGCAGGACGGCGGGCGGCGTCGCGGCGAGTGCGGGCAGGGGCCCGGTCGCGGCGATCGCGGGGTGCTTGCCGGGAGGAGTGGCCGCCACCAGCAACCCGTAACCCTGAGCCGCCACTTGGTCCTGCGTACCGTGCCCGTCCCGCACCCCGTTCCCCATGTCAGCACCGTATCCGCTGACCCTCCTGCACCGTCCCACCGGGCACGCCTACGTGAGGGGAGGGGGCGACGTCAGGGCGCGGGCGCGTGCCCGGTCACTTCTCCGAGAACGTGATCGGCTGGTCCTTGCGCAGCTCCGTGAAGAGCTTCTTCGCCTCCTTCGCGTTCCAGCGCACCGCACTGCCCTTGGAGGTGGTGATGGCGCCCGATGTGGGGACGTTGACCTGCTTGCCTTTGCCGTTCGTCGCCCCCTGCACGGACTTGAACATCTTCGTCAGCGCCTGCATGCTCATGTTCTCGTCGACCACGAGCGTGTCGAGACCCGCACTGACCGCCGGATATATCTGAGAGGGGTCCAGCACGGTGTCGGGGGCGGCCGCCTTGTCGGCGAGCGCCGAGAGGAACTTCTGCTGGTTCTTCGTACGGCCGAGGTCGCCCTTGGCCTCTTGGTGCCGTTGCCGTACGAACGCCAGTGCCTCGGTGCCGTCCAGCTTCTGGCAGCCCTTGCGCAGGTCGGCGCCGGAGTCCTTGTCCTTGATGTCCCTCTCGATGCACATCGGGACGCCGCCGACCGCGTTCACGATGTTCACGAAGCCGGCGAAGCCGATCTCCGCGTAGTGGTCGATCCGCACACCGGTGTTCTGCTCGATCGTGCTGACCAGGAGCTCCGGACCGCCCTGGGAGAAGGCCGCGTTGAGCTTGTTCTTCACCGGACCCGACTTCTTGCCGGTGGAGGGGCGGGTGTAGCCGGGCAGCGTCACCCACGAGTCCCGCGGGAGGCTGACCATCGTGGTGCCGTGCTTGCCCTTGTGCATGAGGATCATCGAGTCGGTGCGGCGGCCTCCGAACACACCGGTGTGCAGCTCCTTGCGGTCCGCCTCCGAGAGCCCTTCGCGGCTGTCGGATCCCACGATGAGGTAGGTGGTGCCTTCCCCCGCCGGCGGCCGGGAGCCGTAGTGGTCGAGGTTGACGCTGCGCTGGAGGCTCGCTTCGGCCCAGGCATACGTGCCGGCAGAACCCACCAGGACCACGGACAGCAGCACGATGGCCGAATTACGCAGCGGGCGGCGCCGCTTGAAGCGGCGCCGGGGGTGCGGCGGCTGGAGTGGCGAGGCGAAGTGCTCCCCGGGAGGCCTGCCGCCGCCTCCGGAACCACCCGCGGCGGGAGGCGGAGCCGGCGTCCTGGGCGGCCCGTCACCCGGAAGCGCGCGTACGGCCTCCCAGGAGGCGAGTTGCTGTTGCGGATGCGGCATGCGCCGACGGGGCTGCTGCTCGCCCCTCCCTCTCGGACCGAGGACGTTCACCGGGTCGGAGACGGCGGGCTGCGGTTCACCGGCGGAGTCGCCGTGTCTGCCCGCTCCGGTGGAGGCGTGCTGCCTCCACTCGGCCGCCAACTGCACCCTGTGGCCCGGAGAATCCCCCTGAAACGCTGCTGACGTCTCACCCTCGGCCCACTGGTCAAGTGGGTCCCTCATGGTCCGACTCTCCCTCACTCACATCGATCCGGTCAGTTACGGTCCTGCTCCGACTGCTTCAACTGATCGAATTCCTCGGCTACTTCGACGACGACGTCAGGCTCCTGTGCTGGGACGGCTCGCTGAGCATGTACTCGCCCGCCGAGCCGGTGCGCCGCATGCGGTGCCACTTGAGCCTGTTGCCGAGCAGCGCCGTCACCACGGACTGGATGATCACGAGGTAGAGCAACTGCCGGTAGACGAACAGCTGGAGCGGCAACGCCCACAGGTCGCGCATGCGCTCCCGGTCCAGCTTCAGCGCGTACGCGGCGCTGATCATCTGGAGGGCCAGGAAGCCGAGCCAGACCCCGGTGGCCTCCGCCGGGTCCCGGAAGAACACCCCGTAGAGGAAGAACACGTCGACGACGGGGGCGAACACCGGCATCACGACCTGGAACAGCATGAGGTAACTCAGCCCGCGGCGCCCGAAGCGTCCGGACGGCCCCAACTCCAGAGCGGCGCGGCGGTGCTTCCACATGGACTGCAGCGTGCCGTAGCACCACCGGTAGCGCTGCCGCCACAACTGGCCCAGGGTGACCGGCACTTCGGTCCACGCGATGGCGGTCTCCTCGTAGACCACGCGCCAGCCGGCCCGCCACAGAGCCATCGTCAGGTCCGTGTCCTCGGCGAGCGTGTCGTCACTGACGCCGCCGATTCCCATCAAGGCGTCCCGGCGGAAGGCTCCGATCGCGCCGGGAACGGTCGGCATGCACTCCAGGACCTCGAACATCCGCCGGTCCAGGTTGAACCCGAAGACGTACTCCAGGTGCTGCCAACGGCCGAGCAGCTTGGTCCGGTTGCCGACCTTGGTGTTACCGCTGACCGCGCCGATCGCCGGGTGCGCGAGCGGCTGGACGAGCCGGTGGAGTGCGTCCGGTTCGAAGACGGTGTCCGCGTCGACCATGACGACGATGTTGTAACGGGCATTGGCCAGGCCCGTGTTGAGCGCTCCCGGCTTGCCCGTGTTGGGCTGGCGGATGACCAGCACCCTCGGGTCGATGATGCTCTCGGCGATCTCGGCGGTCCGGTCGGTCGATCCGTCGTCGATGACGACGACCTGAAGGTAGTGGTGCGTGGAAGCCAGGAGCGAGCGCACCGTCGACTCGATGCCCGCCTCCTCGTTGTGGGCGGGTACCAGCACCGTCACCGGCTCGTTCACCTCCCTCAGCCAGGGTGAGCCCGGCCTGAATCGCTGCAGGCGCCGCATGTGCACCCGGGCGAAGAGGATGAGCAGTATCAGCCGCAGCGCGCCCAGGCCACCGGCGATGACCAGCGCGTAGGCCATCGCGTCCGTGAAGAAGGACCCGATGGTCCTCGCCCAGATCAGTCCCTCGCCCCGCAGCCGCTCCGACGTGCTGACCGTCGTGATGGGGGAGGGCTGTCCCAACCCCGCTGAGACGGTGGTGAACTTGTCCACGTTCCGGTTGCGGAGCAATTGCTCAGCCTCGTGATAACCGAGGTCGGTGTGGCTGAACTGCCGCACCACGCCCCGCGCGGACTTCCGGGACTTCCGGTCGGCCGCGACGATCAGGTAGCCCTGATCCGCGCTGCGCCGGGCCGCGGTCCACACGTCGCCGCACATCGTGTCCGCGGTGGTCGTGTGCGGCATGCGCAGCAGGCCGCTGTTGATGCCCGCGGTCCCCGCCAACGCCGTTTGAGTGAGCGACAGTTCCATCGCTGAGCGCACGGACGAAGCGGCGCCCATGTCGCCGCCCGTGTAGGTGTACGACCCGATCTCGTGGCCTTCGGCACGGATCCGCCGGATCAGGTCGGGGTGACGTGTCGCCTGCGACCCGTAGACGAAGAAGGTGGCCTGCGCGTTGTGCTTGCGCAGCATGTCGAGCACGCGCGGTGTCCACGTCGGGTCCGGACCGCCGTTGAAGGTGATCGCGGCGGTGCGGGCCGGCATCGAGGCGGTCTGGATCTTGCCGTCGCTCAGGCGCAGGACCGGATCTCCGTTGTCCGCGGCCTTGGGTATGGGCTTCGTGCACGGGGCCTTGTTGCGCGCGGCGTCTACCTCGTGGTTCGTCCAGCCTTCGAAGAGCAAGGCGGCGATGACCACGGGGAGGAAGAGGAGCAGCAGCAGCCAGTGCCCCCGGGCTTCTCGGCGCAGCGCGTGCCGGCTCACCTGTTCGCGCCGCCGCTACGGGCCGAAGAAGTGGCGGGGGATGTGGGGGAGGGTGATGCGTTACGGCCCTTGTCCGCGGAGGGCGAGGACGAGGGGGAGCGGGGGGATTCGGACTTGGCGGGGAAGTGCGCGCCCGCCGGGACGTCGGAGTCGTCATGGGAGGAACTGCTGGGCAGCGGCTGGTCCATCCGCGGCGAGTGGTTCCCGACGGGCTGTTCCAGCCCCCCGAACACAGCTACGAAGAGAGCCAGAAATCCCGTGCAAGCACACCCCATGGTCACTGCCGCATATCGCACGAGTCTTCTGCGCCGACCTGAACTGGCAATGAATATCGGGTGATTCTGGTCTTCACGCCTCCGACGGCTGTGGTTCATGGATCGCATGAAGCGTGAGTGTAGTCAGCCGTGAACGCGTGCGGCCCGGAAAGATTCAGTAATCCCCCTGTGAACTGCGTCGCCATTGGCCGGGAGAGGTACTCAGCAGTAACCCTATTCACATGGCCCACCACTCTTAGTCGACAGAACGGCCCCCCGGCCCCCGTGAAGCATGATGCCGCTCCTTTACGATCCCGCCTCCTGGTCGTCCGCGGAAGGGCTTGTCCTCGTCGTCGCGACAAATGGCGGCCAGGTGGCGGGAATTTGCATCCGGGGGTTCGTCCAGGAGGGCGGCGAGTTGCTCGCCGTACCGCCGGTCATGCCTGCGTACCGGCGAGTTGGAACCCTTGAATCCCCGGCCGCGAGGGTGCGGCGAACAGGTGGAGTGAGCTGGTGGCGAGGCGTCGGCCGAGGGCGATGTTGATGTTGAGAAGCACGCCCGTTCTGCACTTTTCGCAGGCTTTTGACGCCGACCTCGTCTTCACAGGGCGGTCATCTTCGCCACAATTATTGGCTTGATTCGATCGGTCCGGCGCCGGCCTGTGATCCCTGCCATGTATAGCTGCTAATCCCTCCCGGAGGCCGGAAGGCGCTATTGAGATCAACGGATGGCTGCCTTGTCGAAAAGGTCTCCCTGTGTCCTGTCATTCCCCGACCAATTGCGACGGGGAGGATTCAAGGCAAATCATGCTCATGTTCCACCGAATCGCGACATAGGACTCAGAAGCCCACCCGTGCCCCCGGCCTGCGCGTTTTCCCAGGACGAGGGACCCTGCGTGACGTACTCGTCACCCGCCCCCGGTGACCGTCGGAAAATCAACTTCCCCTGGATGTCGTCGTTCATCGAACTGCGCATGCGCGAAAGGGAGTTGCCGTTGCCGCCCGCACGGGACGCCGAGGTGGCCGATCCGAGTGTGGCCCGGTCGCCGTGTCCGGCCGGGCGGCCCGTGCCCCTGCGCACGGTAGACGCTCAACTCCCGTTGCGGGCTTGGTCGTTTCAGGGCCGCCCCAGTTCAACGTGCCTGCCGTCGTTAATCCGTTGAACGTGACCTTCCGCACGTGTTGAATCGTCCGGTTCGCGAAGCTCGATCACAAGACAGCCGGAGAGCGGGGGCATGGTGCTCGGAGACCTGGTGAGGCTGCGGCCGGTGGAACCGTCGGACGCCGAAGCGGTGTGGCGGTGGAACCACGACCCCGACGTCATGCGCTGGATGAGCGACGGCTACGCGCAGCCGCTGGCCCAGGTCAGGAAGCGCCTGGAGGAGCGGCCGCCCAACGCCTACGGCGACTTGCTCCTCGGGATCGAGGCGGCGGTCGAGGAGAGACTCGTGGGCGTCGTGAGGCTGCGCGACGCCGAGCCCGAGCGTGGGTGCGCCGAACTCGACATCTACATCGGTGAGAAGGAGTGCTGGGGGCGCGGTTATGCCACCGATGCGTTGCGGACCGTCTGCCGGTACGGCTTCGAGAAGATGCGTCTGCACAAGATCTCGCTCGATGTAGTGACGGAGAACCACGCTGCTCACCACATCTACCGGAAGGTGGGCTTCGTCGAGGAGGGCAGGCTGCGCCAGGTCTTCCGGCGCGACGGCCAGTGGTACGACATGTTCCTGATGGGCCTGCTGGAGGGCGAGTTGCGTACCTGACCGCGCCGGGCGCCGCGCGTGTCCGCCCCTCGCACCGGCCGGGAACGGCCGACCGCGAGCGGTGGATGGATACTTGCAGGCATGCGTACCGACTTCGACCCCGGAGCCCTCTCCCAGAACGACTTCTACAGGCTCCTGACGGCGGTGGTCGTGCCCCGCCCGATCGCCTGGGTCTCCAGCACCACGCCCGACGGGACGGACAACCTCGCGCCGCACTCCTTCTTCACGGTCTCGTGCGCCGCACCGCCCGTCGTGCAGTTCTCCTCCGTGGGCCGCAAGGACACGCTCCGCAACATCGAGGACACCCGCGAGTTCGTGGTCAACCTCGCCCCGGAGAAGCTGATGGAGGAGATCAACGCCACGGCGACGGATTTCCCGCGCGGCACGAGCGAGTTCGACGCCGTGGGTGTCGAGCGCGAGCCGAGCCTGCGGGTGAAGCCGCCGCGCGTGGCCGGGTCGCCGGTCGCTCTGGAGTGCGTGCTGCACAGCACCGTGCGGCTCGGCGACTCCACCGTCGTCTTCGGCCGGGTCGTGCACGCCTCCGTCGCCGATGACGTGCTCGTCGACGGCCACCCCGAGGCGCGGCGCATGCGTCCCGTGGCCCGCATGGGCAAGACCGAATGGGCCTCGCTCGGCGAGATCCACGAGATCACGCGCATCCCGTACAGCGACTGGCAGCAGCAGGAGGGGCGAGGCCGCGGCTGACGGGCCTGTCCGGCGCTCCGCCGTCCGCAGGCGCCGCCGCGGGACTTCAGTGTCTCGAGGACGGCATCCGTGCCGTGGAGTGCGGCCGTACGGGCGCCCGTACCGCCGCA
>NZ_JACBXA010000181.1 GCF_013870515.1 Streptomyces albidus (ex Kaewkla and Franco 2022)
TCCTCCACGACACGCTGCACGGATCCGACCGCGGAGTCGTGGTCGACTCACCGCCGGGCGCCGGGAAGTCGACCCTCGTCGTCCACGCCGCCCGTGAACTGGTCGCCGCAGGACGCTCCTTGATCGTGATCGCCCAGACCAACGCCCAGGTCGACGACCTCGTCGACCGACTGGCCACCGCCGACCCGTCGCTGCCTCTGGGCCGTCTGCACAGCAGCGACCCGCATCCCTACGATCCGGTGCTCGACGGTCATCCCGACGTCGTCCCGTCCGCCAAGATCGCCGACCTTCGCGAGCTGCCCGTCGTCGTCTCCACGGCGGCGAAGTGGGCCTGGGTGAAGACGGAGACCCCGTGGTCGCACGCGATCGTGGACGAGGCCTACCAGATGCGCTCCGACGCGCTGCTCGCCGTCGCCGGGCTCTTCGAGCGGGCCCTCTTCGTCGGCGATCCCGGCCAGCTCGACCCCTTCAGCCAGGTCGGCGCCGACCAGTGGGCCGGCCTGACCTACGACCCCTCGGCGAGCGCCGTCACCACCCTGCTGTCCCACAATCCGGGCCTCCCCCAGCACCGCCTGCCCGTCTCCTGGCGGCTGCCCGCCTCCGCGGCACCGCTGGTCTCGGCCGCCTTCTATCCGTACACGCCCTTCCGCAGCGGAACCGGGCCCGGCGAGCGGGGCCTCTCCTTCGCCGCCGAAGGTGCCGGCTCCCCCGCCGACCGCGTCGTGGACGAGGCCGCCGGCTCCGGATGGGGGCTGCTGGAGCTGCCCGCCCGGCTGACGCCGCGTACGGACCCGGAAGCCGTCGCCGCTCTCGCCCAGGTCGTACGCAGCCTGCTCACCCGCGAGGGGTCCACGAGCGACGAGCGTTCATCCCAGCCGGCGCCCCTCACCGCCCAGCGCATCGCCGTCGGCACCGCTCACCGCGACCAGGCCGCGGCCGTACGCGCCGCTCTCGCCGGGCTCGATCTGCCCGACGCGCTGCACGCCGCCGACGTCACCGTCGACACCGCGAACCGGCTCCAGGGACGGGAGTTCGATGTGACGGTGGTGCTGCACCCCCTGTCGGGGCGTCCGGACGCGACGGCGTTCCATCTGGAGACGGGCCGGCTGTGCGTCCTGGCCTCACGGCACCGGCACGCCTGCGTCGTGGTCTGCCGCGCGGGCGTCGCCGAGCTCCTCGACGACCATCCGAGCACCGAGCCGGTCCAGCTCGGCGCCACCGTGAAGTTCCCCGACGGCTGGGAGGCGAACCACGCCGTGCTCTCCCACCTGTCGGCGCACACCGTGCCCTGGCGACCGTGAACCCCACCGTGCGCCGGACGCCCTGGTGAGCGCGACCTGCACACGGGAGGGGATAAGCGGGACAATGGTCGGCGGCCACTACAGATGGAGGTAAGCACATGCCCGAGCCGCATTCGGCTCCGGACCCGCGTGGGGGCACCCCGCGGTTCCGTCGTCCTGCACCGCTGCTCTTCGAGCCCACGGAGAGCAAGGAGAACTCGGAGCAGTTCTTCGACCTGGACGCGATCTCCGACCCTCGCGAGCTGCTGGAGCGCTCGACCGAGCTGGCTCTGGCGTTCCGCGCCGCCGCCGACCGTGCGGTGGAGTTCCAGGCGATCGCCGCGGCACAGCTCGCCGATCCCAAGCGCTTCGACCGTCTCTCCGATGCGGCGATCGCCGAGCGCGCGGACTGGGCGGAGGACTACGCCCGGAAGATGATCGAGTTCGGACGGGAGCTGCTGGCCGACCGCGGACCGCAGTAGCGGCTCCGGCGGCAGCAGCCTCCCAGGCCTCGCTCGCGTCCCACCCGTATCACTCGGTGACGGGGCATATGCAGGCCGTGCAAGATACCCGAGATCGCTCGCTGTTGTCCGTTTTTCGACGGACGGTTAAAAACAGAACAGCTTTTACGGTATTTCTGTATCCCATGAGTGACTGGCAGTGGGGGACGCCCCCTCAGCACGCCCGCCCCGTCGGCGACCCCGACCTCCTCGAGCTGATCCGGGACACGAGCACGCGCCGTACCCCTGGCGCCTCGGGTCCCTCCTTCGTCACCCACGCCGGCGCCGACTGGCTCGCGTCGGCCAGCGTCTTCCCCGAGAGCGTGCACGCGCTCTGGCGTCACCGCCCCACCTCCCCGCGCGTCCTCCCCTGCGGCACCGCCTTCGACGTGGTCAGCGCCGCCCCGCTCCTCGGCCGCCGCCTGCTGGAGCGCTTATGGGCGACGGGCCCCGGAAGCGGCCCCGTCGCCGTCCACCGGAACCGCCTCCTTCTCTTCGCCGCTCCGGGCACCGCCCAGCGGCTCCCCTCCCTGCTCGCCTGGGGGGAGTGGCGGGAGCGATGGGAGAAACCGGACCCCACGACGGGGTCAGGTGAATCTGCTGAAACGTTCCCCTCGTTGCTCTGCCACGGCCTCGGGGACTCCGTGACGATCCCCGCCCTGATCCCGGCCTCTCATGACGAGCCGGACAGCAACTCCCGCTGGCTCGTGGCGCCGGACACCGGCAACCCGTGGCTGCCCGGTCCCGAGGTTCTGCTCCGGGCCTGCCTCCGCTCCCGCGGGGAGTGCCGCACACGGCTCCGTCAGCCGCCCGTACGCGCAGGTCGTGGCCCCGCGTCCGCCGAACTATCGATTTTCGAAACAGCGGATCGTGATGCTAAGGTCTACGACGTCACCAGGCGCCGCTAGCTCAGTTGGTTAGAGCAGCTGACTCTTAATCAGCGGGTCCGGGGTTCGAGTCCCTGGCGGCGCACAGACAATCGAAGGCCCCCTCGCCTCAGGTGAGGGGGCCTTCGACGTGTGCTCAGGCGGAGGCGACGGGCTCGTAGCAGTCGTAGCTGCGCTGAGCGGTGATCCTGCCCTCGTCCAGTTCGAGGAACGAGGCGATGTGGGCCCGCAGGACATGCCCTGCGGGCAGCTCCCCCACCCTGACGGCGAGAGTTCCGGTCCAGACGGCTTCGAGCGCGACCCTGCCGTCCGCGGCGACCGCGCTGACGACCTCGAAGGTCTGCTCACTGACGGCCTTGCGCCCGGACTCGGCGGCCTCCTTCATGCCCGCGAGGTCCCGGACGGCTCCGTCCGGAAGAAGCAGATTGGGCAGCTCACGGTGGACGACGTCCTCATGGAAGAAGGAGGCCAGCTCCTCTCCGGTGGCGAAGCGGGAGACGGCCCGGAGATAGCGGAGCACCGTCTCGACGTCGGGGTGCTTCTGAATCGTGGACATATGAACAACCATAGTTGCACAACTAAGGTTGAGTAAAGCAGGCTTCTCTCATGCAGCACTCCGTGGAACCCGGCGACCTGGACACCGCCACCCTCGCCCTGTTCGTGGGCTTCGCCGCATCCGGCCTCGTCCAGGACCGGCTCACCGACGACGGCTTCAGCGACCTGCGCTTCTCCCACGGCTACGTCTTCCAGCACCTGATCGAGGCACAGCCCACCATCGGGGAACTCGCCGCCGCACTGGACATGACCCAGCAGGGAGCGTCGAAGGCGGTCGCAGAACTCGAACAGCTCGGATACACCGAGCGCGTCCCCGACTCCCGGGACGCCCGCGTGCGCCGCGTGCAGCTGACGCCTCGCGGGCGGGAGGCGGTGGAGGCGTCCCGCAGAGCGCGCGCGGCGCTGGAGGAACGGCTCGCCGGCAGGTTCGGAAAGAGCAGGCTCGCGGAGCAGAAGAAGATGCTGGCGCAGCTGCTCGACGAACTGGGCGGCACCGCGGCCGTACGGACCAGGGGCGTGAGGCCTCCGCGCTGAACCACCCCGGCCCGGGCCCGTACCGACGACGGCGGCCCGGGCCCCCGGGCTAGACGGCCCCGTCCTTCCGCGTCACCTTCACCCGCCATCCGTCCTTCGCGCTGTGCCCGGTGACTTCCACGCGCACCCCGCCCCCGCGATCCGTCGTGAAGCTCTCACCCTCACCGAGCGGGGCGTCCGCCAGCGACGGGTAGACCGAACCGTTGGTGCAGGCACGGGTTCCGGGGTGACCGTCGACGACCTTGACCGGGCCGTACGTAGAGGCGCGGTCGCTGCGCACCCAGTACATGAGCACCCCCTGGGAGCACAGCCCGCGGTCGTTGCCCTCGGAGTCGCGGGCCTCTATCGCCAGGGCCTCGTGCTGACCGGTACGTACCACTGCCAGCCTCCTGTCCCGCGGTCCTCGGAGCGGATGGCTCCCCAGCGGGCGCAGGGTGTGGACGGTGGAGCCCCGGCCGGACGGTACGCAGCTGACGTTCTGCCTTCCGAGCCAGCCGAGTTTCCACTTCTCCCAGGCGAAGAGGTCGGGGGCGAGTCCGAACTGGCTGCCCATGAGGTCCCAGTCGCCCACGTAGGTGTCCCAGTCGGCCAGGCCCGAGACGGGGCGCTGGTAGAGGTCCGGCAGGTCGAAGACGTGGCCGGTCTCGTGGGCGAGGACGTGGCGGTCGGGCGGGCTCTGCTCGAAGACCGTGACGAGGCGGCGCAGTTCGGCGCCGTCGGCCTGGATGGGGGTGTCGAAGTTGACGACCTTCGTCGCGTCCGAGTCGACGCCCCGGGCGTCCGGATCCGCGACGAGGTAGACGAGGTCGTAGCGGCTGAAGTCGATCTCCGGATCGGCCGCCGCGATCGCGTCCCGCAGGTACTGGGTCCGCTGCCGGGCTTCCCAGTCACGCTCTATGCCGTAGGAGCGCGAACTGGAGGGCATCCGGATCCAGTGCTTGACCGGGTGGGTGCGGAGCTGGAACTTCCCGTAGGAGGCACGGGAGAAGAATTCGGAGGTGGCCGGGAAGTGATCGTCGGCCAGCTCGTCGGGGGTGGCCAGCGGCTTCGCGTCCGGGAAGGACAGGAAGAGCATCGCGGCGTCTATGCGGCGCTCGGGCCGCGGATAGGCCGTGTCCCAGCTGTCGACACCGAGGGAGTGGTGGGCGCCCGTTCGCGGTAGGGCACACGGCGCGGCGACTGCTGCCGCGGTCGCCGGCCCCGCGAAGAGCGCCATGCCTATGAATGCGGTGAGGGCCATCAGGACAGACCCCGTCCGGCGCCAACCGCACCGCACGGAAGATGCCCTGCGCGAGCCGTACCTCCGCCATTCCGCCACGTGTCGACCTCACTGGAGCAGGGAGTAAGGACCCTTCAACCCTTGCCCGGAATGTCCGTGACGTCCTGTTCCGTTAGACCATGCGCGTGAGCGGCAATATGACTACTGTGTGTGATGCGCAGCGGAAGGTGCTCAGACCTGATTTCGCACTCCTGCAGGAACGGTCACCCTCGTGTGTGCCCTCTCGTCTCACCCGTACCAACGACCCGGTGAGAGGCCATGCTTGCTGGCTCCGCTCACGCCTGAACCTCTATGATCGGCACATTTCCAGCGCGGATCGCCGCATGGCGCCTCGGGCCTACCGCCCGGCTGATTCGCACGCGACGAGCCCCCCGGCGGGAGCGACTGGTGAACGGATCCAACGAAGGACCGGGCAAGGACTCCGGCGACGCCATCGGAACTCAACCGCAGAAGGACACGGAGCGTAGCCGCCCACTGAGCGGATGGCACAACAGAACCGAGTGGCGTGGGCGGAAGCGCGACAGCGATTTCCGGGCAGCTTTCAACGCCGCACGCCTTGCCATGGCCATCGTCGACCGCGACGGCCGGGTCGTCAGTGCGAACAACGCTCTCGGCACTCTTCTGGGTGCCTCACCCGAGTCCCTCGTCTCGACGTCCCTGACCGATCTCCCCTCGCTCGGTCTCGACGGAAGCACCCTGCGCAGCGCCTTCGACCCGGCGGCGTCCCCGTACGCGAGCGCGGGCACCGGTGCGCGGGGCAGGCACAGCGTCCGCGCGGGCGCCGGAACGCCCGAGGTCCGGCGGATGAGCTGCACGAGGCGAGTGAAGAACCCCGACGGCCACACCCTCTGGGCCGAGATCACGCTCACTCCGACCGCACACGACGGCGAGGCCCTGCTCTCCGTCGCCGACGTCAGCGAGGAGCGCGATCTGCGCGAGAGCCTGCGGCATCTCCAGATGCACGACCCGGTGACCCGGCTGCCCAACCGGACGCTCTTCTTCGAGCGGCTGGCGACGGCCCTCTCGGACACCGCGACCGGCCGCGTCGGGATCTGCTACCTCGACCTCGACGGCTTCAAAGCGGTCAACGACACCCTCGGACACCGCGTCGGCGACGAGTTGCTCGACGCGGTCGCGCAACGGCTCACCCAGTGCGCGGAGGTCGGCGGCCAGAGGCACCTGGCCGCTCGGCTCGGCGGCGACGAGTTCGCGCTGCTGGTCGACGGCTCGACCGGTACGGATCAGCTCACGGCTCTCGCGGACGCCGCGCTCAAAGCTCTCCAGCAGCCCTTCGAACTGGGCGGGCAGCGGCTGACGGTGTCAGCGAGCATCGGCGTGGTGGAGCGCGAAGCGCGGGGCACCGGGCCCACCGAGCTGATGCAGGCTGCCGATACGACGCTGTACTGGGCGAAGGCCGACGGCAAGGCCCGCTGGACGCTCTTCGACCCGGAGCGCAACGCGCACCGCATGACCCGGCAGGTCCTCTCCGCGGGGCTGCGCGGCGCGGTCGAGCGGGGCGAGTTCGTACTGGACTACCAGCCGATCGTGGGCTTCGACGACGACACCCTGAGGGGCGTCGAAGCCCTGGTGCGCTGGCAGCATCCGCAGTTCGGCAAGCTCGGACCGAACCGTTTCATCGGGCTCGCGGAGGAGAACGGCGCGATCGTGCCGCTGGGCCGCTGGGTCCTGGAGGAATCGTGCCGCCAGGCCAGGGACTGGATGCTGGAGCACAAGGGGCCGCCGGTCTACGTCAGCGTGAACGTGGCCGTGCGGCAGGTGTGGGACTCGGACCTGGTCAAGGACGTCGGCCGGGTTCTCGAGCAGACCGGACTGCCTTCCGGGCTGCTGCAGTTGGAGCTGACCGAGTCGGCCGTCATGGGCTCGGCCGGACGTCCCTTGCAGGCCCTTCAGGCGTTGAGCGAGATGGGCGTGCGCATCGCCATCGACGACTTCGGCACCGGCTACTCCAACCTCGCCTACCTCAGCCGGCTTCCGGTGCGGGCTCTGAAGCTGGACGGATCGTTCGTGCGGGGCTTCCGTGCCGCCCGGCACCCCAACCCGGCGGACGAGACGATCGTCACCGCGCTCGTGCGGCTCGCCCACCAACTGGGCCTGACAGTAACTGCCGAGTGCGTGGAGAACTCGGCGCAGGCGGACCGGCTGCGGCGCATCGGCTGCGACACCGGGCAGGGCTGGCACTACGCCAAGCCCATGCCCGCACACTGCATCTCGGCACTGCTTCGCTGACCGGCCGGCCGCTTCTGCGCTGACGGCCGGCGCCGGCCCGTCAGCCGAACCCGCTCCGGCCCGGTGCGGGCTCAGTCCAACCCGTAGGCGTCCGCGATGAGTTCGAAGGAGCGGACGCGGGCGGCCGGGGTGTGGACGTTGGCCGTGAGCATCAGTTCGTCGGCACCGGTGCGCTTGACGAGGGCGTCGAGTCCGTCGCGTACGGCCTCGGGCGTGCCGTAAGTCACGTTCGCCAGCCAGCTGTTCACGAACTCGCGCTCCACAGCACTGAATTGATACTCCTCGGCCTCCTCGGGCGTGGGGACGAGGCCCGGCCGGCCCTTGCGCAGCCGCAGCATCCCCAGTGCGCCGGTGAGCACTTGGCGATACGCCTGCTGTTCGTCGTCCGCGGCGAGCGCTGCCGCACCGATCACGGCGTACGGGGAATCGAGCACCGCCGACGGGCTGAAGCTCTCGCGGTAGAGCTCGAGCGCCGGAAGCGTGTTGGCGGCCGAGAAGTGGTGCGCGAAGGCGAACGGGAGCCCCAGCCTGCCTGCCAGTTGGGCGCTGAACCCGGACGAGCCGAGGAGCCACACGGGAGGCCTGGAGACCTCGCCCTGAACCGGCCCCGGCACGGCGTGGATACGGGCGTAGCCGTGACCGTCCGGGAAGCCGTCGTCGAGGAAGTGGATCAACTCGGCCAGCTGCTGGGGGAAGTCGTCCGCTCCACCTCCCCTGCCGGACGGGCCGGTGCGGCGCAGGGCGGCCGCGGTCGCGCTGTCCGTACCGGGTGCCCGCCCGAGACCGAGGTCGACACGGCCGGGAGCGAGCGCTTCCAGCGTGCCGAACTGCTCGGCGATGACCAGCGGCGCGTGGTTGGGCAGCATCACACCGCCCGAACCGAGCCGTATGCGGTCGGTGTGGGCGGCGAGGTGGCCGAGGATCACGGCGGGCGAGGAGCTCGCGACGCCGGGCATGGAGTGGTGCTCGGCGATCCAGTACCGCGTGAAGCCCCGCCGCTCGGTGAGCCGTGCGGTCTCCACGGTGGCCCGCAGGGCGTCGGCGGACGTGTAGCCCTCACCGACGTTCGCGAGGTCCAAGACGGAGAGCGGGACGGGAGCGCTGCCCTTCGCCTCGCCCCGGATGCGGTCGCTGCCGCTGCCGGTTGCTGTGGCCTCTACGTCGTCCACGGGTGCCGCCTCCCTCGACTTGCTGGTGCCTTCCGCAGAGTCAACGGCAGGCGGCGGCGATCTCTTCCCGTGGACGGTCGTCTCTTCCCCGGCCGGACGGTCCTCTTCCGGCCGGAAGGAACGGCGTTCGGTGTCAGACGGTGAAGAGCTTGCCGAGCGCCGGGCAGCGAACCGACATGTCCAGCAGGCGCAGCCCCTCCCAGACGGTGACCTGGTTCGCGGTCAGCACCGGCTTGCCCAGAGCGGCCTCGATCTCCTCGATCCATGCGGCGCTGTGCAGGGCGGTGTCCGGGAGCAGCACGGCCTCGGCCTCGGGGTGGTCGCCGCCCCGCGCGAGGGCGAGGACCTCCTCCTTGCCCCAGGTGCCGACCTCGGCGGCGGTGATGATGCCGCTGCCGCGCATCGAGACGACCTCGGTGCCCGCGGCCTTGAGGAACGCGGTGAAGAGCTCACCGACGTCCTCCGGGTATGTGGCCCCGATGGCCACCCGCTCCGCGCCCAGCGCCCGTACGGCGTGGGCGAAGGCGAAGGACGTGCTGGAAGCGGGCAGCCCCGCGGTGGCCGACAGCTCACGCACCTGCTCGTGCGCGCCCTCCCAGCCGAAGACGAAGCTGGCGCTGGTGCAGGACCAGACGACGGCCTGCACGCCGTACTGCTTGACCTCTTCGACCTTGGCGGCGAGACGCTTGGCCGAGCCCATCTCCAGAAGGGCGTCGGCACGGTGAGCGTCCTCACCGATGTCGGTGTGGACGAGCGGCAGCCGGACGTCGGCGCCGGCGTCCGCCAGGATGCCTTCGAGTCGCGGGTAGTCGTCCTCGGCCGAGAAGCCGGGGTAGAGGAATCCCACCGCCTGCGACTGCGCTGCCGCCTGAGCCATCTACGCCTCCTGAGTCCTCTGATGTGCGGTGCCTGATGAGGTTGCTTGCGCCCGCCGGTGCTCCGGCGCCGTGCCCGTACGGCCCGGGGTTGCGGACGTGCGGGCACGGGTGAGCGCCGGACCTTCAAGTCCGGCGCCCTTCTTGTGGTGGTGTCGTCGTCGCTGTCGCGACCGTGTGCACGGCTACGGAGTGCCGCAACTCACACGCTCGGCCGTCACACCGGCGGCTGGCTGCCGCCGCCCCACTCGTCCGTGTAGCTCGACGGGTAGGTCGGGTCGAATCCCTCGAGCGGCTCGCCGCTCTCGGCGCCCGCGCTCGCCAGCGCGGCCTCCGGTTCGACTGTAAGCGCCGGCTCGACCGACTCGACGGGCTCGGCCGACTCCGGCTGAGTGACCGGCAGGGTCGGGGACGGGGTCATCGCTGCCGGGCCACGGCGTGCGACCGGGTCGAGCAGCGCCTGGTACGGCCCCACGGCTTCCTTGCCGAGGCGGCGCAGCGCGTCCCACATCGTCACCTGGTTCGCGGAGAGCACAGGCATGCGCAACTCCGCTTCCAGCTGCGGGATGACGTCGTACGTGGGCAGGTTCGTGCAGCTGATGAAGAGGGCGTCCGGTGCGTCGGCGACCGCTTCGCGGGCCATGTCGACGACGTCCCGGTAGGGCACGCGCCAGATCTCTTTGGTCAGCCCGAGGTAGCTGCGGCCGGTGACCGCGATGCCGGCCTCACCGAGGTAGTCCTCCAGTGAGTCGGTGACCGACTTCGTGTACGGCGTGACGAGAGCCACGCGCCGGGCGCCGATCTCCTGCAGGGCGGCCAGCAGGGCGCCCGAGGTCGTCAGCGAGGTGATCTCGCAGGCCGCTTCCATGGCGGCGGTCATCGACCGCTCGCCCGCGGTGCCGCCGACGAAGCTGCCGGAGGTGCAGGCGTAGGCCACCACTTCGGGGGCAACCGCGTACAGAGCTTGTACGGCCTCGCGCAGCGTCTCGTGTTCGCTGACGAGGCGGGCCTGGTCGAGGCTGACCTCGACAGGGACGAAAGGAGTGCGGGTCAGGTGCAGCGACACGTCGTCGGGCACCCACCGCCACAGCTCACGGTCGAGAGCGAAGTCGAACGGGGCGACGATTCCGACACCGCGTTGTGGCTGCGGTCCGCCGAGGAAGGAGACATCCATTAGCTGAGCCCCAAAGAACGGAGGGGTGGCCTGAGGCCAGAAGGGAAAACAAAGAAGCCGGCATTAGCCGGAACGCCGGGACAGATGCCTTCATTGACGACGGTAGTTTGCGCTACCTACCGTGGTCAATCCTTGCATCTGGACCGGGATCCCGCCGTGGAGTTGCGCCATCTCGATCAGTCAACCGCCCCCTCGTTTCGAAGTGGTTTCCTGCCGATGACCGAGCCCACCCTCCTTGTTCTCGACACCGATCCGCTGCCGCGGCTCGACCGCCTCTCGGGCCGTGCCCGAGTCGTCCACGCGGACGAGAAAAGCCTGGTCGAGCACCTTCCGCAGGCCGACGTGCTGCTCGTGTGGGACTTCCTGTCCGACGCCGTGAAGCAGGCCTGGCCGGGGGGTGGTCCGCGCCCTCGCTGGGTGCACACCCCGAGCGCCGGAGTCGACCGTCTGCTGCCCGAGCTGGCGGCCTCACCTGAGACCGTGATCACAAACGCGAGGGGGGTCTTCGACCAACCCATCGCCGAATACGTGGCGGGTCTCACTCTGGCTTTGGCCAAAGATTTTCGCGGCAGCTGGGAATTGCAGCGCGAGCACCGTTGGCAACACCGGGAGACAAAAAGGGTCGGCGGCACCCGAGGTGTTGTCGTCGGGTCCGGACCAATTGGAAGGGCAATTGGCCGGACACTCATGGCACTGGGTGTCACCGTGGACCTCGTCGGGCGTACGGAACGGACCGGCGACCCGGAATTCGGACGCGTACACGGCAACGACGCGCTGGGCGGACTGCTCGGTGACGCAGACTGGATCGTGTGCGTCGCCCCGCTGACGGAGGAGTCGCGAGGCATGTTCGACGCCGCGGCCTTCGCCCGCATGAAGCCCGGCGCGCACTTCATCAACGTCGGCCGCGGCCAGCACGTCGTCGAGGGGGACCTGGTGGAGGCGCTCACCTCCCGCCGGATCGCCGGGGCCGCGCTGGACGTCTTCGCCGAGGAGCCGCTCCCCGCCGACAGCCCGCTGTGGGAGGTGCCCGGGCTCGTGATCTCGCCGCACATGAGCGGCGACACGATCGGCTGGCGCGACGACCTCGCCGAACAGTTCCTCGACAACTTCGACCGCTGGGAGGCGGGAGAGCCCCTGCTGAACGTGGTCGACAAGGGGCTCGGTTACGTTCCCTCGACCTGATCCACTCTCGACGCCGCCCCGTGCCGGACCGGCACGGCGGGGCACCTTCGGGGCTGCGCCCCGGCGCCCGTCGCGGGACTCCTCCGAACCACTCACCGGCACCCTCGGCCACAACTCGAAAGGCTCCGCCATGTCGGATCTCAGCAGCCTCACCGCCGCGCAGCTCGTTGCGGGGTACACGACAGGAGATTTCTCCCCCGTCGAGGTGGCACGTGCGGCACTCGAACAGGCCGAGAAAGTACAGCCGCACGTGAACGCCTTCGTGAGCATCGACCGCGACTCGGCACTCGCCCAGGCCCGCGAATCGGCGGAGCGCTGGAGCCGTGGTGAGCCCCAGGGCCCGCTCGAGGGTGTCCCGGTGACGGTGAAGGACATCCTGCTCGAGCGCGGAAAGCCGACCCTCCGCGGCTCCTGGTCCTCCTCGGCCGACGGCCCGTGGGAGGAGGACGCACCCTCCGTCGCGCGCATGCGCGATGCCGGAGCGGTGTTCCTGGGCAGGACCACGACACCCGAGTTCGGCTGGAAGGGCGTGACGGACAGCCCGCGTCACGGCGTCACCAGGAACCCGTAC
>NZ_JACBXA010000182.1 GCF_013870515.1 Streptomyces albidus (ex Kaewkla and Franco 2022)
CGGACGGCGCCGAGAGGACGGTCGAGGCCAGGACCGCCACGACGACTCCGAGTCCGCTCGCGGCGACGGCGAACGGCTTCGCGTGGCGCACGTACTGCGGGCGCCGCTTCATGCCCGGACGCCGCATGCGGCTCCGGTCGCGCTGCGCTCCGTCCATCCCGTCCCCCCTCACCGGTACTCCGAGAGCCTGCGCCCGATGCCGAGCACCGCCGCGCCCGCCCCGAGGAGCCCCAGCACGACGGCGGCTGCCGCCACGCTGCTGAGCGCCGCCCGCCCGTCGTCTGCCTTCGCCTCGAACTCCCGCTGCTCGTGCGCGGTCGCCTCGCCGAGGCTGGTGTCGACCTCGTCGAACGTCTCGCCCGTGCTTCCCTCTTCGCCGATCACCATCTCGACCGCGTCGTCGTAGTCCCCGTCGTCGTCCTTGGCACGGGCCTCCTCATGACGCTCGCGCCAGCGCCCGACGGCCTTCTCCGCGTCCTGGACGGGCCGCCTGCCCGCGGAGTCGTCAGCGAGCGAGGAGGCGTGGCCCAGGAAGCCGGCGCCCCTCTCCTTGCCCGCGACCTCGCCCATCTGCTTCTTGTAGCTCTGCTCGTACTCGCTGCCCGCACCCCGCGCGACGAGCGTCATGTTCTCGTCGCCCCGTGCCTGGAGGGAGCCGATCCACGCCTGGTTGAGCACCCGCAGCGACTGTGCGCCCTCGTCGTCGGACTCCCCGAGGGCCGACTGCGCCAGCACGTGCGCGCCGCTCAGCCACAGCAGAGCGACGACGGACGCGGCGGTGGCACCCAGCAGCCCGAGGTTGAACACCCTGTTCGTACGGAGGTAGTTGCGGCGCTGCGCCCAGGCCAGCGCACCGATGGCGAGGGCCCCGGACGCGAGCGCGAACCACGGCCACGCGGTGGCGTCGGCGTAGTCGTCGTCGAGGCGCGCGGACTGTGCCGTGTAGAGCAACTCGGCCGCGGGCAGCAGCTCGCCGCGCATCTGCTCGTTCGCGTAGCGCAGGTAGGCGCCGCCAAGCGGCAGCCCCTGCCGGTTGTTGGCGCGCGCGGACTCCACGAGCCCTGTGTACTCGGGCAGTCCGCGGTTGAGCTTGATGATCTGCCGCTGCGCGGACGGCGATCCCTTGGAGTTGGCCGCCGCCGAAGCCAGCAGGCCGGACGCCATTTTGATGTCCCGCTCGTACCTCTGCCGCATGGAACGCGGTTCGTCGCCGCCCGAGAGGAACCCGCTGGAGGCCGCAGTGTCCGCGTCGGCCAGGGAGCGGTAGATGCGTGCCGCGTCCGCGCTGAGGGGCTGGCTGTGCTCCACGACGGAGTCGGCGGCGCTCGTACGGTCCGAGAACTGCCACGCCGTCACAGCGCCGAACACCAGGATCAGCAGGGCCAGTACGGCACCGATGACGCGAAGACGCCCGGGCTCGGTCGTGACCGCGGCGCGGAGCCTGCGCACGCCCTCGGTCCACGCGCTGTGCCGCGGCGGCTGGGGTGCCGGGGAAGCCGGAAGAGGGAGCACGGGCTGCGCGGGGTCGGGGACGGAACCGGGCTGCTGCACCGGTTGCACGAGCGGTTGCGTCACGGCTCGTTGCCCTCCCCCTTGGTCGCCGACGGCCCGCCCCCGTGCCTACGTTGTGCAATGTCCCTGTCGCTACGGGTTCGGAGCCCTCCGCCAGAGTATGGCCGCAGGCAACCCCCAACCACACCGTTTCGGCAGGGATCTTGTTCGTATCGGGATCTGCGTGTGGCAGCTGTGCCGTCAATTCGTCAACACGCATACGGCCAGGCTGCGGTTCCGTTCCGCGCCGCGAAGAAGATCCCGGAGGGGGCTGTCAGAGCAGCAGCCAGACGCCCTTCGCGGTCGTGGCCACGCCGCCTGCGAGTGCCAGTCCCAGGATGATGCGGCGCGCTCCCTTCTCGGGCGTACGGGCGGCGAGTGCACCGCCCAGGAGAACGCCCGCCCCCATGGTCACCGCGACGAGCAGCCAGGCCGGGCGGGTCAGGTGCGGAATTCCCTTGGCCGTGACGGACAGCAGGTTGACGACGAGCCCGTAGAACTGCGCGTTGGGCACGAACTCCCGTGCGGTCCAGCCCGCGTTGGCGGCGTAGAGCGACAGGGCGGGACCGCCCGTGCCGGTGGCGGAGTTCATGAATCCGCTGACCGCGCCGGCGGCGACGGCGCCTCCCGTTCCGTGCAGGGCCCGCACGCGGGCGCCGAGCAGGACGAGCGTCACGGCCACCGTGATGAGAGCGCCCAGACCGGTCAGCAGAACGGGCTCCGGCAGGCGAAGGGCGAGCCACGCCCCCAGCGGCACGGTGAGGGCGGCGGCAGCGACCAGCGGCACCATCGTGCGCATGCGCACCTGCCGCCAGGAGGTGGCGAGCCCGATGACGCCGATGACCACCCCGGCGCAGTTGACCAGCGCCACCCCCTGCACGGGCCCCATCAGGAGCACCAGCGCGGGCGAGGCGAGCAGTCCGAAGCCGATGCCCGCCAGCCGCTGCACGGACGATCCCAGCAGCACGACGCCGCCGAGGAGCGTGAGGAACGGCCAGCCGGTGAGCATCCTCTGAAACTAGACGCACGGGCGCCAGGACTGGAGGGGTCGGTTCCGGCGGATTACCGCACCGCTCCCCGCTCGGTCGAGGCACAACGTGCATCGTGCATGTAAATCGCCCATAGCGACGCCCCGTTCGGCGTCCGCAGCGGTGTGCTCCTGGTCACTTCCGCGGATCAGGGTGCTGCTCCCCCGCTGACGGCCCGCCCTGCCTGCGCCCTCGCGCTGCCCGGCTGCCTGGGTCCGCTCGCCGCCTGTCTGCCTGGGTCCCGCTCGCCGTCACGCCCCGCGCAGCGGCCAGGTGTGCGGGCCCTCCGGGTCGTCCAGCCAGGCCCACTGCTCGCCCTTCCGGATCGTCACGCCGTACCGCTCCCGCAGCGGTCGCCCGGTCGTGCGCCAGAGCTCGTACACGTCGTGCGGCTCCATCGCGCCGGCGGTCAGCCGGAAGAGGAAGTGGAAGGAGTCCTGGCGCTGAGCGTGCCGGGGGATGTCGTAGCGCGCGGCCGACCGTACGGGTGCCGAAGCGCCGCCCCCGCGCAGCGGGACAAAGAAGGCGGGGGTGTCCAGGAAGCGACCGGTTGCGTGCAGCCCGTCGGTCACCTTGAGGGTGACCAGCCCCGTGCCGATCGGCGCCAGCACGAGCGCTCCGGGCGCGCACTGCCCCAGCCAGGCGAGAGGCACGGACGAGAGGGCGCAGGTGGCGATGATGCGGTCGTAGGGCGCGTACGCGGGGGCTCCGAGCGCGCCGTCCCCCGTGACGACGCGCGGACGGTATCCGGCGGCATCCAGGTGTTCGCGGGCGGAGCCGGTGATGTCCGGGTCGAGGTCGACGGTCGTGACCCTCGCCTCGCCCAAGCGGTGCGCGAGCAGCGCCGCGTTGTAGCCGGAACCGGCACCGATCTCCAGCACGCTCATCCCGTCGCGCACGCACAGCGCCTCCAGCATGCGAGCCATCAGGGAGGGCTGGCTGCTTGAGGAGACCAGGTCGCCGTCTCGTACCCGCGTGGCCAGCGGCACGTCGTCGTACACCCCGGCCAGCCACCGCCTCCGCCGCTCCGGGTCCGGGTCGTCCCGCCACAGCCGTTCCTGACCGCCGTCCGGAGCGGGGGCGAAGTAGTACGGGACGAACAGCTCGCGCGGCACCTCCGCGAAGGCAGCCCGCCACGCGGGGTCGGCGAGCGCACCCCCCTCGATGATCTGTCGCAGGAGATCCGCAGCAGCTGGCATGCCTCCACTGTGCTGCGACGCCGCGCCGCACGCGAGGCCGGAGGGTGACCTTCCGGGAATAGCCTCCCCGCATGACAGACACAGCGATCACAGTCGAGGGGCTGCGCAAGCGCTACGGCGATACGCAGGCCGTCGACGGGGTCTCGTTCGAGGTGAAGCACGGGGAGTTCTACGGCATCCTCGGACCCAACGGGGCGGGCAAGACCACCACTCTGGAGATCATCGAAGGGCTGCGGGAGCCGGACGAGGGCACCGCCCGGCTGCTGGGCGAGGCCTCCTGGCCGCGCAATCCGGCACTGCTGCACCGAATAGGCGTGCAGCTTCAGGCCTCGGCGTTCTTCGAGAGGCTCAGCGCCCGCGAGCAGATACACACCTTCGCCTCGCTGTACGGAGTCCCGGGGGATCGCGCCGACGCGATGCTGGAGACCGTCGGCCTGAACGACAAGAGCGGCACCAGGGAGAACAAGCTCTCCGGCGGACAGGCGCAGCGGCTGTCGATCGCCTGCGCACTCGTGCACGACCCGGAGCTCGTCTTTCTGGACGAGCCCACCACCGGCCTCGACCCGCAGGCACGCCGCAATCTCTGGGACCTGCTGCGCACGATCAACTCCGAGGGCCGCACGGTCGTGCTGACGACGCACTACATGGACGAGGCGGAGATCCTCTGCGACCGCGTGGCGGTCATGGACAACGGCCGGATCCTGCGCGTGGGCACTCCCGCGCAGTTGATCGAGGAGCTGGGGGTGCGGTCGCTGGAGGACGTCTTCCTCCAGCTCACGGGGAGGGAGTACCGGGAATGAAGAGCTTCATAAGCCTCTCCAAGGCCATGGCTCTGGGACTGCTGCGCGACCGCGCGGCGGTCTTCTTCATGCTGGTCTTCCCGCTGATGTTCCTGGCCATGTTCGGCGCGCTGTTCAGCAACGACTCCACGCCGCAGTCGAAGGTGATCCAGGTCGGCGACGTCAAGGTGCTCGACGCCATGCCGGACCAGCAACGCGCCGCGCTGCGCGACGTGTTGAAGATCGAGAAGACGGACGGGTCCCCCGCTGCACGGAAAGAGGCGCTGGAGAAGGTGCGCAAGGGCGACATGGACGCCGCCGTCTTCCAGCAGGACAAGGGCGGGATCGAACTGCGCTACTCGGCCGCCGACTCGGTGCGCTCGGGCAGTGTTCGCGGCGTGGTGGACTCCGTCGTCCAGCAGGCGAACCAGCAGGCGACCGGACAGCCTCCCGCCTACCGGCTCGCCCCACGGCAGGTTGAGGACGAGTCGGTCAAGCCCATCCAGTTCCTCACTCCCGGCCTGCTGAGCTGGGCGGTGGCGATGGGCGGGGTCTTCGGATCGGCGCTGAACCTCGTCAGCTGGCGCAAGAAGCGGATCCTCCGGCGGCTGTGGCTGGCCCCGGTGAGTGCCGGTTCGGTGGTCGGCGCGAGGGTGGGCGTGAACCTCGTGCTCGCCTTCGCGCAGACGGCCGTCTTCATCGGCCTGGCCACCCTCCCCGTGTACGGACTGCAACTGTCCGGGTACTGGTGGCTGTGTCTGCCGCTCGTCGCCTGCGGGACCCTCGCGTTCATGTCGATCGGTCTGCTGATCGGCTCCTGGGCCAAGACCGAAGAGGCCGCCAACGGTCTCGCCCAGATCATCATCCTGCCGATGGCCTTCCTCTCAGGATCGTTCTTCCCGCTGGACGTCGCACCGGACTGGGTGCGCTCCGTATCGGAGTTCCTGCCGCTCACCTACCTCGCGGAGGCGATGCAGTCCGTACTGAGCAGGGGCGAGAGCTGGGGTGCCGTGCTGCCCGTGATGGGCGGGCTCCTGGCGTTCGCCGCGGTGCTCACGCTGATCGCGTCCCGGCTTTTCCGCTGGGACGACGCCTGAGCGAGCCCCGGGGCCCCGGCCGCCGGCCTGCTGGGAGTAGGACCAGCGGCCTCGGCCGGGGCATCTGCGACCATGGGGGGCGTGATGGAGATTCCGCGCGGCAGCTTGCAGACGCAGACCTTCTACGAGCAGGTCGGCGGCGAGGACACCTTCCGACGGCTCGTGCACCGCTTCTACGAGGGCGTCGCGGAGGACCCGATCCTCCGCCCGATGTACCCGGAGGAGGACCTCGGCCCGGCCGAGGAGCGGCTCACGCTGTTCCTCATCCAGTACTGGGGCGGCCCCCGTACGTACAGCGACGCCCGAGGGCATCCCCGACTGCGTATGCGCCACATGCCGTTCAAGGTCGACCGGGCCGCCCACGACGCATGGCTGAAGCACATGCGGGACGCCGTCGACAGCCTCGAACTCGCACCCGAGCACGAACGTCAGCTGTGGGACTATCTCGTGTACGCCGCCGCGTCCATGGTCAACTCCGAGGGCTGAGCGCCGGGTTCACCGCGTGCGGGGCACGCGGTGAGATGCAGCGGCCGACGGACATAGACGGGCCCCGCGGGTGTGCGGGGACGGAGCCGCCGCCACCCGCGAACTCACCGCGATCGACCGCTCCGGACGGCTGCACGCTCAGAGCCGAGGCGGCCCCGGGAGCGTCACACGGGGGTGACGCTCAACCCCTGTCCTCGCTCGCCACGGCTGCGTACCACCACTGAACCGCCCGGCGTGCGCAGCCGCAGCCAGGGGCCGGTCCGCAGAAGGCCCAGCGGAGCGTCACCGATCAGGAACCCCAGCGCGTGCGCCGCGTGCGCGGTGCGCAGCGGCAGTTGAGTACGGCCGAGCGGCCGGGACCAGATCTCCTCGGCGATCGCGTCCAGCGTCTCGCGGGTGCGGTCCTTCTGCGCCAACTTCTCGGCCCGCTCACGGAATTCGCCGACGGCCGCCGCCGCGACGGCACGCACCGCGTCAGAGGGGACCTCGCCGAAGGCCTCCCAGCCCCCGCGCGGCGGCAGCACACCCGTCCACGGCGGCCCCGTCACCGCGTCGGGGACGGTGACTGCTTCGGCCGGTTCGTCGACGCCCTCGAGCAACTCGCCCGCGGAGACGGTGATGTCCACGTCGACCGGCTCGAGCAGCCGGGCGGTACGCACGACCACGACCTCGAAGCGAGCCGGCTTGGCGAAGATCCCCACGACGCCGGCGCTCGCCTGGATGCGGACCGCCGCGTTCTTCTCCCAGCGCAGCAGCCGCTTCAAGAACGCGTCGAGCCCCGCCGCCTCTGCGGGGTCAGCGAATACGAGACGCTTCCGCACTGTCATCGAAATAGCCTTCCAGGAACCCCCGTTCGTCGGGCGTCATCCGACGCGGGTGCTCCTCCTTCAGGTCGTAGGGGACGATGACCGTCGTCGCTCGCACGTACACCGTGCCGGCGTCCTTGATCTCGTACGAGAGGGTGGCCGAGGCCGCGTTGAGCTTCGTCACCCACGTCTCCACCGTGACCGGCTCGTGCCGGTGGAAGAGCGGACGCAGATAGTCGATCTCGTGCCGGGCCACCACGCAGCCGCCCGCGAAAGGCGGCTGCGCGTCGGAGCCGGTCACCGATTCCCCTGCCAGCCGGAACATGAAGTCGATCCGCGCCTCCTCCAGATAGCGGAGGTAGACGACGTTGTTGACGTGCCCGTAGGCGTCCATGTCCGACCAGCGCAGAGGGCACTGGTATGTGTGGCGCACGATCCGGTCTGCCTCGCCTCAGCCGCGGGTGAGCTTCTTGTACGTCGCGCGGTGGGGGCGGGCCGCATCCGGACCGAGCCGCTCGATCTTGTTCTTCTCGTAGGACTCGAAGTTGCCCTCGAACCAGAACCACTTGGAGTCGCCCTCGTACGCGAGGATGTGCGTCGCCACGCGGTCCAGGAACCAGCGGTCGTGGGAGACGACCACGGCGCAGCCGGGGAAGTCCAGCAGGGCGTTCTCCAGGGAGGAGAGCGTCTCCACGTCGAGGTCGTTCGTCGGCTCGTCGAGGAGCAGCAGGTTGCCGCCCTGCTTCAGGGTGAGTGCCAGGTTAAGCCTGTTGCGCTCACCGCCGGAGAGGACGCCCGCCGGCTTCTGCTGGTCCGGGCCTTTGAAGCCGAACGCCGAGACGTAGGCGCGCGAGGGCATCTCGACCTGGCCGACCTTGATGTAGTCCAGCTCGTCGGAGACGACGGCCCACAGCGTCTTCTTGCTGTCGATGTTCTCGCGGCTCTGGTCGACGTAGGAGATCTTGACCGTGTCGCCGACCTTGATCGTGCCGTCGTCCGGCTTCTCCAGGCCCTGGATCATCTTGAAGAGCGTGGTCTTGCCCGCGCCGTTCGGCCCGATCACGCCGACGATGCCGTTGCGGGGCAGCGTGAAGGACAGGTCGTCGATGAGGACCTTGTCCCCGAACGCCTTGCTGAGGTGTTCGACGTCGACCACGATGTTGCCCAGGCGCGGGCCCGGCGGGATCTGGATCTCCTCGAAGTCCAGCTTCCGGGTCTTCTCCGCCTCGGCGGCCATCTCCTCGTAACGGGTCAGGCGCGCACGGGACTTGGCCTGACGCCCCTTGGCGCTGGAACGGACCCACTCCAGCTCGTCCTTGAGCCTCTTGGCCCGCTTGACGTCCTTCTGGCCCTCGACCTTCAGACGGGACTGCTTCTTCTCCAGGTACGTGGAGTAGTTGCCCTCGTAGCCGATGGCACGGCCGCGGTCCAGCTCCATGATCCAGCCGGCGACGTTGTCCAGGAAGTACCTGTCGTGAGTGATGGCGACGACGGTGCCCGCGTACTTCGCCAGGTGCTGCTCCAGCCACTGGACGGACTCGGCGTCCAGGTGGTTGGTGGGCTCGTCCAGGAGGAGCAGGTCAGGCTGTTCGAGCAGCAGCTTGCACAGCGCGACGCGACGACGCTCACCGCCGGAGAGCGTGGTGACGGGCCAGTCGCCGGGCGGGCAGCCCAGGGCGTCCATGGCCTGCTCGAGCTGCGACTCCAGGTCCCAGGCGTTGGAGTGGTCGAGCTGCTCCTGCAGCTTGCCCATCTCCTCCATGAGCTCGTCCGTGTACTCGGTCGCCATCTGCTCGGCGATCTCGTTGAAGCGGTCGAGCTTCCCTTTCGTGTCCGCGACACCGGCCTCGACGTTCTCGAGGACGGTCTTCGACTCGTCCAGAGGCGGCTCCTGCAGCAGGATGCCGACGCTGTAACCCGGGGAGAGCTGGGCGTCGCCGTTGGAGGGCTGGTCGAGCCCGGCCATGATGCGCAGCACCGTCGACTTGCCGGCGCCGTTGGGTCCCACGACACCGATCTTCGCGCCGGGCAGGAAGCTCAAGGTGACGTCGTCGAGGATCACCTTGTCGCCGTGCGCCTTGCGCGCCTTGCGAAGGGTGTAGATGTACTCAGCCAAGAGGAACCGTCCGGCAATCAGTAGGTGTCGAAGTGCGGCAGCGCCGCATGGGCAGACAGAACCATCTTGCCGCACATCACCCCTGAGCCCGAAACGGGGCGGGTGCGGCCATGGGACGCCGGACCGTCGCCGAGCGACTACACCCGGCTCTTCCGGCGTCTTCCGCAGGTCCGGGCCGCCCCGGGACGCACAGCGGGGGCGGCGGCGCTCACTGCTCCTCGCCCTCGTCCGTCTTCCGCCTGCGCACGATGAGCAGCGCCACGACGCCGAGGAACACCAGACCGACCGCGAGCCCCAGGATCAGCGGGGTGTTGCTCGCCCCGGTCTCGGCCAGGTCTCCGCCGTCCTCCTCGCCCGCACCGGCGTCGCTGCCGCCGACCGTGGCCGTGTGGGACTGCGGTGTGAGCCCCTCGCCCTCCTGGGCGGCGAACGCGCTCTTGGTGGCGCAGTCGAGCACCCCGGCGATGGTCTTCTCCGGCCCGGCGGAGGGCGTGACGGGTATGCGGTATGCCTGGTCCTCCTCGACGGGGACGGTGATCGTCCTGCTGCCGTGAGCCGCCAGCCCGTGTTCCTTGCCCGCCAGGCTGAAGCGGTGGGACTTGTCGCCTGCGGCGGCGACAGTGACGTCCACACCGCCCTTCGCGCAGTTCTTCTCCGTCGTGACGGCCGGTATCGCCCCGGTCTCGGACCAGTTGACGGTCGCCGACGCGGAGACGGTCGACTGGCTGGACCCCGCGAGGATCTGCACCTGGCTCATGGCGTGCCCGCCGACGCCTGCGAAGGCGCGTCCGACCGGGATCTTGGTGGCGGCCTGCACGGTCAGCGAGCTCGTACCCGCTGCCCGGCCCCCCTCCGGCACCTGGAAGTAGAGACGCGATCCGTCCCTCGCCGCGGTGACGGGCTTGCCGTTCCCAGCGACGACGCGCACACCCTGCGCGGCGGAGCCGGAGGGCGCCGTGACGCCGGCGGCGGAAGCGTTCGTCCGCACGGTGACCGGCCCCAGACGCCCTCCGGTCCGGCCTGCGACCTCCACCGTGCCGAGGGAGAGCGACGCCGACGGCTCGCGCATCGTCCTCGCCTTCCGCTGCAGATGGTCGGCGAGCTTCTCGGCGCCCGGGTCGAGCGCGCGGACGTCGGCGTCGCCCGCGGTGCCGGCACCGTCCGTGAACCTCCAGATGGCCACCTGCGTACCGGCTGCGGCCGTCTGCGGGGTGAGCCTTCCGGCACCGGCGGACTTCGCCAGCGCCTGCAGATCGTCCACCTGCGGGTAGGAGTGCCGGAGAATCCAGAGGATCTTCCCGGCGTTCGCGTTGTCGTGCAGCGAGGTCTGAGCCCAGTCCGTCTCGCCGTAACGCGCGTGCTGCTGGGTGGGATTGTCGACGTCCAGGCCGTACGACTGAAGGGTGCCGCCGCCGTCGACGGACATCTCGAAGAGCCCGGCGCCCGTCTTCAGTTCCTCGCCGTCCTCCCGGACGGCGGCCTGCCCGTATGTCGTCAGACCTTCCAGCGTGGCGGTGGCCCCGCCCTGACGTGGTGGCTCGTCGACCGCCGACGCCGGCGCGGCGAATGCCGCTCCGCCCATTGCCGGCAGCACTGCCGAAAGGACTGCGGCGATGAGCGCGACGGCAAGCACCCGTCCCGCCCGGGCCGTCACGCGTCCGCGCAGGACAACCCCTGCCGTGCGGACAAAGCTCATGGTTTTCCCCTCCGGGCGGACAAGCACGACTGCCGAACGGTCACCGAGGTGACCGGAGTGGTCGAGCAGATCGTGTCTCGCCGCCAAGCACTGAACCCCCGTCAGCCATGCGGAGGATCGTATGGAGCGGATGCTGCCCGTTCCCCATCGATCCGGTCGCACAAGCGTTCCGACTCGCAATCGTTATCGGTGAAACCGGCGGACCGGGACGATCAAGACGCGGACGCCTGACCTGGAATCCCGGCTTCCGCAATGGCCTCGTGAAGAGCTTCCGAAGTGCCTGTGAAGGACTCGGAGTTGTCAGCGGAGACACCGGGCGGGCCCGTCCGCGCCGCGGCCACCCGGACGAATGCCGAGGTACCGCGCGAGAGGTCGTGCCCGATGCTCAAGGCCATCAGGTCGGCGGAGACGAAATGCCGGCCGTCGCGCTCGGTCTCCCGGATCCGCATCTGCCCCGTCACGATGACCGGCTCCCCCACCGTCACCGACGAGGCGACGTTGGAGGCGAGAGCCCGCCAGGCCCAGACGGTGTAGAAGCTCGTGTAGGCGTCGGACCAGCCGCCCCGTTTCTGGTCGAAGCGCCGCACGGTGCTGGCGAGCCGGAACCTTGCCACCGGCACCCCCGCAGCCGACGTCTTGAAGTCGACCTGAGTCGCGGTGTTCCCCACGACCGTCACATGCGCCTCGTTCATACGCCCCCCTCTCCGCCCGCTCCTGATGCGGACCGGCCGCCGTTCCCCTACGCCGCGGCTCGCGGACTGACCACGGCTCGCAGAACAGACTGCACCGATTCGCGAAATCCCGCTCTGAGCTGGGGAGAAGCAAGAGCCTGTGGACAACTCCGCCCCGCACAAAGGTGATTCGGGCGCGAGAACGAACGAGAGCGGGCCCCACCGCTCGCAGCGGTGGGGCCCGGCAACCCTGGTCCGGCAGCGGCCTACAGCCCCGACGCCTCCCCCGCGGCGATCACGTACTGCTCCCGCACCTCGCGGTATCGCAGCAGCTCCGCGGCCACCGGCTCCAGCACCCGCACCTGTCCGCACGCCGCCACAAGCCTCCGCAGCCGCAGCTCCTCGCGCTGCCCGTAAGCCGCAGCGGGACCGCGGGCGGCGAACCGGCATCCCCAAGCCAGCAGGGAGCCTCCGAGCATGCCGCCGATCAGCAGCGCCACGCCCATCCATTCCTCGCCGACGCTCGCCCCCAGCGCCGTACCCAGCACCCACACCGCACCCAGCACCTGAAGTGCCAGCAGCCCCAACTGCCCCATCAGGGCGAGGGTCCACCAGGCCGGCCGGGGCGGAACCTGTGTGCTCTGTGCGGCACGGCCACGCCCGCCCGGTGCCGCCTCTCCGTCCGAAGGCGAGGTACCGGCCGAAGTCCCGGCCGCTCCCCCTGCCCCGTCGGCGCCGCTCTCGATGCCGGCGTCTCCGCGCAGAGCCTCGTCCAGCGACTCGGGCACCAGCAGGACGCCCCGCGATTCGGCGCCGT
>NZ_JACBXA010000183.1 GCF_013870515.1 Streptomyces albidus (ex Kaewkla and Franco 2022)
GCTGTGCCCGGAGGCACGAAGAAGCCGAGACGGGCGTCCCCGAAATCGGCGAGCACGGGCCCCGGCGGGTCGAGGCAGCCGGTGACGGCGTCGAGGGTCGGATAGCCGATGTCGCCGGCGACGATGAGTACGTCCCACAGCCGCCCTGCCGGCAGCAGCGCGACTCCCAGCGGGTTGCGCTCCCACTCCGCCAGACAGGCCTCCGGGTCCGCAGCCACCGAGGCCAGCCACTCGGCTGCCTTCTGCTCCCCCGCCGCACCGCTCATGTTCCGCCTCTCCTCGTGTTCGTCGTGACACACGGGAGAGAGCCGGAACATGTCCGATCCTTACGCGGATCCGCGCGGAGTTTCCCCGTAGGCCGAGGAACTCGCACGTAGGGGATCTCGCACGTGGGGGGAGGGGACGGCGCCCGTCTCGCCGACCGTCAGGCCGCGTAGCCCTTCGGCGGGATGAGGGAGGCGAGTTGGTCGAAGGTGAGCCAGTAGATCTGGTTGCCGGAGAAGGACGCGGGGTCGGCGATCAGCACGGTCCTGTTGGCGTCGTCGTAGCCGATGACCGTGAAGTAGTGGTAGATCGTCTGGTCCGACGGATAACCGGGCGGCTGGTTGCCGGGCGGCGCGACGATGTTGGTGACCAGCGGGTAGTTGTTGTCGATGTCGCCCACGACGTCCTGCCACAACAGGTCCTTCTGCGCCTGCGAGGGCGGGTCGTCGGGCATGTACTTCGACTCGTACCAGCCCGTGCCCAGGTTCGCGTTGAGCACGGACGTGACCTGGCTGATGTCGTCCGTGCCGTTCTCCGTGGTCCCCAACTGGGCTGCCAGGTCCGCCTGACTGGGCGCTCCCATGCGCGCGGACAGAGCGATGCGGGTCGCCGCCGGACCGCACCAGTAGCCCGTCTCCTGTACCTGGTAGTCGACTTCGAGGGTCTTGGCGGCCTTGGTCTCGGTCGCCTCCGTGTGCAACTGCGAGCCCTGGCGGCTCACTTCGACGGGGGGCGCCGACGCCCCGGGTTCGGCGGCGACTTGGGAGACGGCAGCGGTGTGGGCCTCGTCCGCGTTCGCCACGCCGGGCACGGCGAGCAGGCCGGTGGCTGCCAGCGCCACACTCGCCGCCATGGATCTGATGCGCATGCAGAAACTCCTCCGTGGGGGGTAGTTGATGCGAGCATGCCATCACGGAGGTCGTGCGGGGCAGTGGTCTACGCGTGTTTCACAGGCCGGACCAGTGACGATGTGCGCCAGGCACCCGCAGCTCAACTCTCAAGCACGGAAAGCAGATTGGGTTCTGGGCCAGGCGTCAGCTGTCGAAGCCCATGCCCGTGGCGTCCATGGCCTTCAGCCACATGTTGCGGCGGCCGCCGCGTGCGTCCGCCCGGGAGAGCGACCACTGCGTCAGGGCGATGCCCGCCCAACGGACAGGCTCCGGCGGGAACGGCACCGGCTTCCTGCGCACCAACTCCAGCTCTGTCAGCTCCGTCTGCTCACCGCTGAGCAGGTCGAGCATCACCTCGGCCCCGAATCGCGTGGCCCCCACCCCGAGGCCCGTGAATCCGGCCGCGTAGCTGACACGTCCGCCGTGCGCCGTGCCGAAGAACGGGGAGAAGCGCGAGCAGGTGTCGATGACGCCTCCCCACGTGTGGCTGAAGCGCAGGCCCGCCAACTGCGGGAAGGTGTCGAAGAAATGACCCGCCAGCTTGCGGAAGGTCTCCGGGCACTGGTCGAACTCCTCGGCGATCCGGCTGCCGTAGTGATACAGGATGTCGTAGCCGCCCCACAGGATGCGGTTGTCCCGGGTGAGACGGAAGTAGTGGAAGTGGTTGGCACTGTCGGCCAGCCCCTGCCGGTTGTTCCAGCCGATCGATGCCCGCTGCTGCTCGGTCATCGGCTCCGTCATCAACGCGTAGTCGTAGACGGGGACGACGTACGGGCGCACCCGCCGCAGCAGCGACGGGAAGGCGTTGGTGCCCAGCGCGACCTGCCGGGCACGGACGCTGCCGTACGGGCTGCGCACGGTCACCGCGCCGCTGTCGGCGGCGAGTTGGAGTGCCCGGGTGTTCTCGTGGATCCGTACGCCCGCCTCCACGCAGGCGCGTTTGAGTCCCCAGGCGAGCTTCGCGGGGTTGAGCATCGCCACGCTGTGGCGGTGCCACAGGCCGGCCAGGAAGGCAGGTGAGTCGACCTCCTCGCGTACGGCCATGCCGTCGAGGTAGGTGACGCTCTCCTCCCCGTCGTCACCCTTGTTCAGCCCGAGCCGCCTCATCTGCTCGGCGGCGTCGCGCAGTTCGGAGACCTGATGGGGCTCCCTCGCCACCTCGATCTCTCCTGTGCGCTCGAAGTCGCAGTCGATGCCGTAGCGGTCGACGGCCGCCTCGATGGAGTCGAGATTGCGGTTCCCCAGCCGTTCGAGCGTGGCGAACTCATCGGGCCAGCGGGCAAGTCCGTTCGCGTAGCCGTGGGTGAGGGACGCGTCGCAGAAGCCGCCGTTTCGGCCGGACGCGGCCCATCCGATCTCCTTGCCCTCGATCAGCAGCACGTCACGGGACGGGTCGCGTTCCTTCGCGATCAGCGCCGTCCACAGTCCGCTGTAGCCGCCGCCGACGACGAGCAGATCGCACTCCGCGTCGCCGGTGAGTGCTGGCAGCGCGTCGGGGCGGTGCTCGGGGTCGTCCAGCCAGAACGGCACGGGGCGAGCGCCGGCCAGGGCCCGTACGGCCTCAGCCGCACCGGCCCCCGTGACGGCGGATCCGCCGTCACTCCCGCGCGCCCTCTGCCGCTTCGTCATCGCGCTCTCCTGCGGCGGTTGGCGGTGATCTGGCCGCCGAGCACGATGGCTACCGCGATGAGGAACATCGCCGTCCCGATGACGTTCACCTGCACCGGGACACCCCTCTGCGCGGCGCCCCAGACGAACATCGGGAAGGTGACCGTGGACGGCCCCGCGTTGAACTGCGTGATGATGAAGTCGTCGAACGACAGGGCGAAGCTCAGCATCGCGCCCGCCGCGATGCCCGGCGCGGCCAGCGGCAGCGTCACCCGGACGAACGTCTGGACCGGACCGGCGTAGAGGTCGCGCGCCGCTTCCTCGAGCCTCGGATCCATGCTCATCACGCGGGCCTTCACCGCGACCACCACGAAGCTCAGGCAGAACATGATGTGCGCGATGAGGATCGTGACGAAGCCGAAGGCGACCCGCGTGTTGAGGAACAGGGTGCCGAGCGAGGCGCCCATCACGACCTCGGGCATGGCCATCGGCAGGAAGATCAGCGCGTTGCCGGTGCCCTTCCCGCGGAAGCGGTACCGGGCGAGCGCGAACGCGGCGAACGTGCCGAACGCCGTTGCGAACAAGGTGGCCAGCAACGCCACTTGGAGGCTGAGCCCGAGCGAACCGCACATGTCGGCGACGCCGCACGGGTCGGTCCACGCGTCGGTGGAGAAGGTGCGCCACTCGTAGTTGAAGCGGCCGGCGGGCTTGTTGAAGGAGAAGAGCATCACCACCACGTTCGGCAGCAGCAGATACCCGAGTGAAGCCAGCCCCGCGATGACGACGGCGTTGCGGCGCAGCCAGCGCAGGGGCGCGAGAGCAGGTGAGTCGGCAGCCATCAGACCAATTCCTCCGTTCCCGCCTTGCGCATGTAGACGGTGACCGCGATCAGGATGATCGCCATGAGGATGAACGACATGGCGGCCGCGGTCGGGTAGTCCAGGACATTGAGGAACTGCTTCTGGATGGCGTTGCCGATCATCTGCGTGTTCGGCGACCCGAGCAACTGGGCGTTGATGTAGTCGCCGGAGGCGGGGATGAACGTCAGCAGGGTCCCCGCGACCACGCCCGGGAGCGAGAGCGGGAACGTCACCTTGCGGAAGGTCGTCGTCGGCTTGGCGTACAGGTCACGGGCCGCTTCGTGCAGGGAGAGGTCGATCCGTTCCAGCGAGCTGTACAGCGGAAGGATCATGAACGGCAGGAAGTTGTACGTCAGTCCGCACACCACGGCCAGTGGCGTCGCCAGCAGACGGTCGTCCCCGGTCAGCCCGAGTTGGCTGGTGAAGTCGAGGATGTGCAGGGACTCCAGCACGCCCACCACAGGGCCCGAGTCGGACAGGATGGTCTTCCAGGCGAGCGTGCGGATGAGGAAGCTGGTGAAGAAGGGTGCGATCACCATCACCAGCAGCAAGGAGCGCCAGCGGCCGGCGCGGAAGGCGATCATGTACGCCAGCGGGTAGCCGATGAGCAGGCACAGCAGGGTGGCCACGGCTGCGTAGAGGAACGACCGCAGGAAGTGCGGCCCGTAAGTGGCCAGCGCGTCCGAGTAGTTGGTGAAGTCCCACGTGACGCGGAAGCCCTCCTCCAGCGAGCCGCTCTGCACCGACGTGGACGCCTGGTAGAAGAACGGCGCGACGAAGAAGACGGCGAGCCAGAGCCCCGCCGGGAGCAGCAGCCAGTACGGCGTGAGACGGCGCCGGGGGCCGGGCCCCTGGCCGTCCCCGGAGGAGCCGGTCTCCGGGGACGGCTGCTGTGAGGGCGGTGCCGCACCTGCGGCAGCGGGAACCGTGGAAGCGGTCACAGCGCCTCCTCGACCGTTCCGGCGTCCGCGTCCTGGGCCGCGTCCAGAGCGAAGGTGTGTGAGGGCTGCCAGTGCAGGACGACTTCGGTGCCGGGTACCAGCCGGGTGTCCCGCTCGACGTTCTGCTCGTAGACGCTGAACTCGGGGCACACGGGGCTGTCGACGACGTACTGCAGGGACACCCCGAGGTAGGCGGCGTCACGGATGCGGCCCGTCAGCAGGTTGCTGCCCTCGCGGATGGCTCCGGCGGCGTCCGAGGAATCGGCGTCCTCGGCGCGCGTGAGGGAGATCTTCTCCGGGCGTACGCCCACGAGCACCTTGCCGCCCGCCCTGGGGTCCTCGACAGCGCACCGCTGTGCGGGCAGCCGCAGGACGGTGTCGGCGCCGACGGCCTTCAGCCGGAGCTCCTCTCCCTCCACGGCGGTGATCTCGGCCTCGATCAGGTTGGAGGTGCCGAGGAAGTTGGCGACGAAGGTGGAACGCGGATTCTCGTACAACTCGTCCGGCGCGCCCAGCTGTTCGACCCGTCCGCCGTTCATCACCGCCACGGTGTCGGCCATCGTCATGGCCTCTTCCTGGTCGTGCGTGACGTGGACGAAGGTGATGCCGACCTCTGTCTGTATGCGCTTGAGCTCCAGCTGCATCTGGCGGCGCAGCTTGAGGTCGAGGGCGCCGAGCGGCTCGTCCAGCAGCAGCACCTGCGGCCGGTTGATCAACGCGCGGGCCAGCGCGACCCGTTGCTGCTGACCGCCGGAGAGCTGCCGGGGCTTGCGGTGGGCCAGCGGGCCGAGTTCGACCAGCTCCAGCATCTCCTCCACCTGCTTCTGCACGGAGGTGACGCCGCGCCGCCGCAGCCCGAACGCGACGTTCTCGGAGACGTCGAGGTGCGGGAAGAGGGCGTAGTTCTGGAAGACGGTGTTGACCGGGCGCTTGTGCGGCGGGAGTCCGGTGATGTCGTCGTCGCCGAGCCGGATGCTGCCGCCGGTCGGCTCCTCCAGTCCCGCGATCATGCGCAGGGTCGTGGTCTTGCCGCAGCCCGAGGCGCCGAGCAGCGCGAAGAAGGAGCCCTCGGGGATGGTCAGGTCCAGGGGGTGTACGGCGGTGAAGTCGCCGAACACCTTGCTGACTCCGGTAAGCGTGATCGTCATGGCCGATGCCCCCTAGGCGCCGATGAGCTTGGCGAACTTGTTCTCGTAGCGGGCCTGTTCCGCGGTCGACATCGGCCGGAAGTTCTTGCCCCGCTCGATCGTCTTCGCGTCGGGGAAGATCAGCGGATCCTTCGCGATGTCCTTGTCGATCTTCTCCATCTCGGCCTTGGCGCCCGAGACAGGGCAGATGTAGTTGACCCAGGCGGCCAGCTCCGCGGCGACCTCGGGCTGGTAGTAGTAGTTGATCAGCGCCTCGGCGTTGGCCTGGTGACGGGCCTTGGCGGGTACGAGCAGGTCGTCCGTGCCGAAGAGGTAGCCGCTCTCGGGAAGGGCGAATTCGATGTCGGGGTTGTCCAGCTTCAGCTGCACGATGTCTCCGGCCCAGGCCAGGCAGGCGGCGATGTCACCGGAGTTGAGCTCGTCCAGGTAGTCGTTGCCGCTGAAGCGGCGCAGCTGCTTGCCGTCGACCGCCTTCTGCATGCGGGCGATGACCTTGTCGAAGTCGCGGTCTGTGAACTTCCCCGGGTCGATGCCCATGTCGAGCATCGTCAGGCCGACCGTGTCGGTCATCTCGCTGAGCATGGACACCTTGCCCTTCAGCGCCTCGTCCTCCAGCAGCTGGGAGACGCTGGTGACCTTCTTCCCTCCGGTGGCCTTCTTGTTGTACGCGACGACGCAGGCCGTGCCCGCCCACGGATAGCTGTACTGGCGCCCCGGGTCGCCTGCGGCCGTACGGAAGCGGTCCTCCAGGTTGGCGACGGCGTTGGGGATGCGGGCCGGGTCCAGGCGCTGGGCCCAGCCCTGGCGTATGACCCGGCCGGCCATCCAGTCGGTCAGGCAGACCAGGTCCCGGCCGGTGTCCTGGCCGGCGGCGAGCTGCGGCTTGATCTTGCCGTAGAACTCGCTGTTGTCGTTGATGTCCTCGACGTACTTGACCTTGACGCCGCTCTCACGCTCGAAGCGGTCCAGCGTGGGGCGCTTCTTCTTGTTCTTGTCGTCGACGTCGATGTAGAGCGGCCAGTTGGCGAAGTTGAGGACCCGCTCCTTCTTGGAGTAGTCGGGGTTGTCCTCGGGTTCGTTGCCGCGGCTGCCCTCGGCGGGCGGTATGCCGCAGGCGGCAAGCGCCGCGCCACCCGCCGCCAGTGAGCCCAGACGCAGCAGGCGGCGCCGGCTCATCGCGGCGCGTCCACTGGTCAGGCTCCGCTCCCACGCCTTGCGCACGGGGTCGGGCAAGCCTTCGTACAGCTGCGGGTCCAGGTCCATCGGGGGCTGCCTTCCGGTCAGGGACAGTTGAAAGGGCAGGGAGGGCGGTGGGTTCGCCGGTCACGTGCAGAGGCGGCGAAGAGCCTCAGTGGTCGCCGAAGACGGTGCGGTGCCAGTCCTTGCGCGCCTCGCCCGTGGTGTCGTACATGACGTGCTTGAGCTGTGTGTACTCCTCGAGGGAGTAGGCCGACATGTCCTTGCCGTAGCCGGACGCCTTGTATCCGCCGTGCGGCATCTCGCTGATGATCGGGATGTGGTCGTTGATCCAGACGCAACCCGCCTGGATCTCTCGTTCGGCACGCCCCGTACGGAAGACGTCCCTGCTCCAGGCCGAGGCGGCCAGTCCGTAGGGGGTGTCGTTGGCCAGGGTGATGCCTTCGTCGTCGCCGTCGAAGGGGAGGACGGCCAGCACCGGTCCGAAGACCTCCTGCTGGACGATCTCGCTGTCCTGCGGCGCGTCGGTGACGAGGGTGGGCAGATAGTACGCGCCCTTGGCCAGCTCACCGCCCGGCGCCTCTCCGCCCGTGACGACGGTGGCGTACGAGCGTGCCCTGGCCACGAATCCGGCGACGCGGTCGCGGTGCGCGTGCGAGATGAGCGGGCCCAGATCCGTGCCGTGCGCGAACGGGTCCCCGACGCGCACCTCCCGCATCAGCTCCGCCACGCCCTCGACGAACGCGTCGTACAGCGGCCGCTGCACGTACGCGCGGGTCGCCGCGGTGCAGTCCTGGCCCGAGTTGATCAGCGCTCCGGCGACCGCGCCGTGGACGGCCGCCGTGAGGTCGGCGTCGTCGAAGACCAGGAACGGCGCCTTGCCGCCCAGTTCCAGATGCAGCCGCTTCACCGTCCCGGTCGCGATCTCGGCGACGCGCTTCCCGACGGCGGTCGAACCGGTGAAGGAGGTCATGGCGACGGCCGGGTGGCCGACGAGCGCTTCACCGGCGTCCGGGCCCGCGCCGGTGACGATGTTGATCACGCCGTCCGGGATGCCTGCGTCCCGGGCGGCCTCGGCGAACATCAACGAGGTCAGCGGCGTGAGCTCGGAGGGCTTCAGGACGATCGTGTTGCCCGCGGCGACGGCCGGAAGGATCTTCCACGCGGCCATCTGGAGCGGATAGTTCCACGGCGCGACGGACCCGATGACGCCGAGCGGTTCGCGGCGGACGTAGGAGGTGTGGTCTCCGCTGTACTCGCCCGCCGCGACACCCGGGAGCGACCGCGCGGCGCCGGCGAAGAAGGAGACGTTGTCGAAGGAGCCCGGTACGTCGAACTCCTGCGAGAGCTTCAGCGGCTTGCCGCACTGGATCGACTCCGCGAACACGAAGTCGTCCGTGCGCTCGTGCAGCACGGCTGCCCAGCGGTGCATGGCATCGGATCGCTCACCCGGCGTCGCACCGGCCCACTCGGGCAGTGCCCTCCGGGCGGCTTCGACCGCGGCGTCGACATCGGCGGCACCCGCGAGTTCATAGCTGAGGACGTGCTCGCCGGTCGCCGGGTCGATGACCGCGTGCGTACGTCCGGTGCTGCCGGATCCGAGCAGTCCCCCGGTGAACTGCGCGCCCGCTGCGAAGCGCGACGGCACATCGAAGCGCTGAACCGTCATCGAGCTCTCCTGCCTACGGCGATGTGGCTTCAGCCGGTGTTGAACGCCGATCCTGGCAGGAGGAGCCTGATTCAACAAGGGATTCCGTCGTTGCCATTTGGTTACGCCACGGAATCTGCATTCCGCGCGCCGCTAAGCACCACTATCCGCAATCGAGTCCACGACGAGCGTGACACCGCCCCTCGCGTCGATGGAAGAGCCGCCTCCCCCGTCGCCGGGATCCGACTCCCGCAGATCGTCCTCGAAGACCGTGAACATCAGCAGGAGGACCGTGACGATGATCGCGGAGAGCACCGTCCCCACGATCCCCATCACGAACCCGGCCACGGCCTGGCCGCGTCCGCCCAGCTCACCGCGTTCGACGCCGCGCCGCGCGGAGAGCCCGAGGCCCAGCGCGATGGGCGAGGTGATGATCCCGAGGAAGCTCCCCCAGCAACTCGCGACGACCACCATGCTGATGATCCCGAGCACCATCGCCGCCACGGACTTGCCGTTGGGCAGAGGGGCACCGTGCCAGCCGTACCCCCCGGGGCCGGCTCCGTATCCGAACGACCCGGGCGCCTGCGTGGGATAGCCGTATGCGGCACCGGGGCCGGGCTGACCGTACGGCTGAGCGCCGTACTGCTGGCCTCCGTACGGCTGGCCACCGAATCCGTGGCCCGGGCCGGGAGGCTGCGCACCGTACGGCCCCTGAGGCTGGCCGAAGCCGGAGGCCCCGGGCCCGGCAGCGGGGCCGCCCCCCGGCCCACCGGGGGCGACGCCCGGAGCAGGCGGGACCGGAGGCGGAGCGGCAGCGGACCCCGAGGCGATCGTCGGCTGGTCGGCAACCGAGCGCCGCTCGTCGTCCTGACCGCCGGGACCGGAACCCTTGCGGCCCTTTCCCAGCGAGACCCCGTCGTCGGGGGGCGCCCACGGATTGGGCTCGTCGCCGGACGGCCCGTGCTGTCCGGTGTCGTCTGCCATGTGTCCCCTCCTGGGGTTCCTCGTCCGGCGCCCATGCTATTCGCCGCCGGGGACGGCCCGCATACGATGATCCGGCTCCCTACCGACCGGAGGTTCTTTCGTTGTCCGACCTCACCGCGTTCATCGCCGGGCTGCCCAAGGCCGAACTGCACGTGCACCACGTCGGCTCGGCGTCCCCGCGCATCGTCGCCGAACTGGCCGCCAGGCACCCCGACTCGAAGGTCCCTGGCGACCCCGCGGCGTTGAGGGACTTCTTCACCTTCACCGACTTCGCGCACTTCATCGAGGTCTATCTCTCGGTCGTCGACCTGCTGCGCGACGCGGAGGACATCCGGCTGCTCACGTACGAGGTGGCACGCGACCTCGCCCGGCAGCAGGTCCGCTACGCCGAACTCACGGTCACGCCCTTCAGCTCCACCAGCCGCGGGATACCGGCCGAGGCCTTCCTGGAGGCCATCGAGGACGCACGGCACGCCGCCGAGAAGGAACTGGGCGTCGTCCTCCGCTGGACCTTCGACATCCCCGGCGAGGCCGGGCTGCCGGCCGCAGAGGAGACCACCCGCATCGCCACGGAGATGGCCCCCGACGGCCTGATCTCGTTCGGGCTCGGCGGCCCCGAAATCGGCGTCCCGCGCCCGCAGTTCAAGCCGCACTTCGACCGCGCGATCGCCTCGGGGCTCCACAGCGTCCCGCACGCCGGCGAGACGACGGGGCCGGAGACCGTCTGGGACGCGCTGACCTCGCTGCGCGCCGAGCGCATCGGCCACGGCACGAGCGCCACCCGGGATCCGCGCCTGCTCGAGCACCTGGCAGAGCACCGCATCCCGCTCGAGGTGTGTCCGACCTCCAACATCGCCACCCGCGCGGTCGAGGACCTGGACGAGCACCCGATCCGGGAGATGGTGGAGGCCGGCGTCCTGGTCACCGTCAACAGCGACGACCCGCCGATGTTCAGCACGGATCTCAACACCGAATACGCCATCGCGGCACGGCTGTTGAGCCTGGACGCACCGGGCATCGCGTCGCTCGCCAAGAACGCCGTGGAGGCCTCGTTCATGGACGGGGCCGGAAAGAGCCGGCTCAACGAGGAGATCGACACCTACGTCACCGCGTGGAGCAGGCAAGCCTGAACAGCCCCTCACAGCAGAACACAGACGGGACCGGACGCCCGAAGGCTCCGGTCCCGTCTCCGGGTTCGGCGTGAGGACCGGCCCGCTTCGAGGCCGGTGCTTGTCGGGACTCGGCAGTCCTCAGGCCTGGCGGTCGTCAAACCCTGGCGTTCGTCAGACCCCGGTGTTCGTCAGGACTGGTACGGGTTCTGCGGCGGCACGTGGCCCTGCGGCTGCTGAGGCGCGAACGGGTTGCCCTGCTGCGGAATCTGCTGCCCGTAGCCCTGCTGCGGAGCCCCGTACCCCGGCTGAGGCTGACCGCCCTGCTGCGGCTGGCCCCCGCCGCCCTGCGCGATCAGCTGCTCCGCGTTCTCCTTCGTTATCTCGCTGGCACCGCCGCAGAACGTGCACTGCAGGTAGTGCTTCGCGGGCGCGATCGGGAACAGCGGAATGAAGAAGAGCGAGAACTTGGTGACCCGCTTGCGCAAGGAATGAGCCGAAGGGTTGCCGCAGAAGGCGCACAGCAGGTTCAGCATGGCGAGCTGGAGCATCTTGGTCGAGGTGCCGAAGATGAGCACGGGGGCTCCGTTTCCGTTTGCGTAAGGGTTTCCCTTGTAGCCAACCACCCTGCGCATACGGTGCGTCAAGCCGAACGTGTAACGAGACGGCCCCAACCGGGCGGAGCGCGACACGCTGCGAGGACGCGCGCCCGGGAGGCCGTTCACCGGCGCTGGTGCAGATGAGGCGGTGTGGCGGAGCATGGGGCGCATGAACACGCCCGTCACGACGCCCTCCCTCCCCGACGTCCGCAAAGCCGCCGAGAGGATCCGCCCCTACGCCCGCCGCACACCGCTCCTCGACCTGGAGATCGACGGGCGGCGTCTCCTGCTGAAGCTGGAACACCTCCAGCTCAGCGGTTCGTTCAAGCTGCGCGGGGCACTCAACGCCATGCTCTCCGGGGCGTCGGACGAGCATGTCGTCGCTGCCTCCGGCGGCAATCACGGACTCGCGGTGGCCACCGCCGCGTCGCTGCTTGGCGTCCCCGCGACGGTCCACGTCCCCGAGACCGTTCCGTCGGCGAAGGCCAGGCGCATCGAGGCGGCAGGCGCTCAACTCGTCGCGCGCGGTGCGAACTTCGCCGAAGCCGCGTCGGCCGCCAGGGCGGTCGCGGCGGCACCCGGGCATCGCTTCCTCCATCCCTACGACGACCCTGACGTCGTCGCCGGGCAGGGAACGGTCGCAGCCGAGGTGGTGGCCGACGCCCCCGATGTCGACGCCGTCGTCGTGGCGGTCGGCGGCGGCGGGCTGGCAGCGGGTACGGCCCTCGCGGCCGGGGGCCGCGAAGTGGTCGGCGTCGAGCCGACGCACTGCCGGTGCCTGCACGACGCGCTCGCAGTCGGCGAGCCCGTGGACTCGGCGGTGGACTCCGTCGCCGCCTCCGCGACCGGGGCGACGCGGGTCGGCGAGGTGCCCTTCGCCGTGTTCGGGTCCCACGGGGTGACGTCGGTCCTGGTCAGTGACGAGGAGATCCTGCACGCTCGCGAGCGG
>NZ_JACBXA010000184.1 GCF_013870515.1 Streptomyces albidus (ex Kaewkla and Franco 2022)
AGGGCTCCCTGACCGTGCTGCACGTCGCCGGGCCGGACTTCGGCCGCGGCCGCGAACCCGACACGCTGCGAAGGAAGATCTGGAGCGATCTGGTCGAGCTCAAGGACGCCGGCGCCCCCACCCCCGATCTCCTCGTGGTCAGCGGCGACCTGACGGCGTCCGGCAGTCCGCGCGAGTGCGACCAGGCCCTCAGCTTCCTCACGGGCCTGCGCTCCCAGCTGGACCTCCCGCCGCAGCGGGTCGTGGCCGTGCCCGGCCCGCAGGACGTCAGCCAGGCCGCCTGCCTGGGCTACTTCCACACCTGCGAGGCCGACGAGGTCGCGCCGCAGCCCCCGTACTGGCCCAAGTGGCGCCATTACACGAGGCTGTTCCGCGACCTCTACCAGGGCATGGACACGGTCTTCGAGAGCGACCAGCCCTGGACCCTCTTCCCCGTGCCCGAACTGCACACCGTCGTCGCCGGGTTCAACTCCTCCATCGCCTTCAGCCACCGCCCCGACGACAAGTACGGGTATCTGGGCCGCGACCAGGCGACCTGGTTCGCCGAGGCGCTGCGCACGTACGAGGACGAGGGCTGGCTGAGGATCGGGGTGCTCCGGCATCCGCTCGTCCAGAGCCGTCCCCGGCCGGGCGAGGCCTCCGGCGGGCCCGGTCCGCTGCGGGACGCCGACGACTTCGCCCGGCTCACGGCGCGCCGCCTGCACTTCGTGCTGCACGGCCCCAGCGGCGGCCCCCGCACGACGTCCGCGGACCCCGTCCATTCCCGACTGCCCTTCTCCGCGGGCGAGTTGCCCCTCTTCGGCTCCGCGGCGCCCGGACGGTGCGAGCTGCTCCGCGTCACCGCCGAAGGCGTCACGCGCTGGACGGACGAGGGCGGCGCCGAGCCCGCCGACTTCCCGGCCGACTGGCGCCGGGCGCACCGCATCTTCGCCGCACCGGACGAACCGGCCGCCCCCGCCGAGGAGTCGGAGCCGGAGGACAACCGGACCGTCGAGGAGCCCGCCGACTCGCTCGCCGAACGCGTCAGGGAGGTGTGCCGGGCCCGCCGCGAAGGCGTGCGCCTGCGGGACGTCCCCCGCTCCGAAAGCGCGGACATGACGCAGATCATCGCCACGTGGCACGAGGAGGGAGTGGTACGGCAGCAGCGCATCGCCGTGCACCCCGGCACCCCAACCGACGACGAACTCGACCGCTTCATCGAGCAGGCGCACGCCACGGACGCCGGCTCCGAGGCCGAGGTGGTCCACGAAGGGCCCGCGCCGGAGCGGTCGTTGCGGGAGCGCGCGGGACGCCGCGGCATCCGGGTGCGCAGCTTCCTCGAGTTCCAGGGGCTGCTGGACCTGCGTGCGTACGTCACCGCCCAGACCGCCAGGCTCGCCGCCGACGAGCGCTACGCCCCCGGGCTCTACCTCGCCCAGCGCTACCGGGACACCGAGCGTCCCGACAGCGAGGAACGCGACGGCCTCGTCGAGAACATGCTCCAGAGCCTGGAGGCCGACCACGGCAGGTTCATGCTGCTGCTCGGAGACTTCGGGCACGGAAAGACCTTCGCCCTGCGGGAGTTGGCGCGCCGCATCCCCGAACGGCTGCCGCATCTGACGCCGTTGCTCATCCCTTTGAACACGCTCGACCGTGCGCACAGCCTCGAAGGACTGGTCGCCGCCCATCTCGCGGGCAACGGCGTCGACACCATCGACCTGCGCGCCCTGCGCTACATGCTCGGGCAGGGCCGGGTCGTCCTGCTCTTCGACGGCTTCGACGAACTGGTCAACCGCGTCAGCTACGACCGTGCGGCCGACCATCTCCAGGTGCTGCTCGACGCGTCCGTGGACAACGCCAAGATCGTCGTCAGCAGCCGCACCCAGCACTTCAAGTCGCAGGCCCAGATCCTCACCGCGCTCGGCGAGCGGGTCGGCATGCTGCCCCAGCGGCGCATACTGTCCATCGAGGGCTTCGTCCCGGACCAGATCCACGCCTACCTCGTCAACCGCTACGGCGGCGAGGAGGTTGCAGAGCAGCGCTTCCGGCTGCTGCAGAACATCCCGGACCTGCTGGCGCTGTGCGGCAATCCCCGGCTGCTCAGCTTCGTCGCCGACCTCGACCCGGACCAGCTGCGCGCCGTCGCCGGTGCGGGCCGTGCGCTGAGCCCCGCCGGGCTGTACGAGGACGTCTTCACCGCCTGGCTCTTCTTCGAGGAGCGCCGCGGCCAGGGCGGACCGGGCGCAGCGCCGGGGCTGAGCGCGGACCACCTCTGGGCAGCGGTGACGGCGCTGGCCCAGCGTCTGTGGGAGAGCGGCAGAAGCGCGCTGCGTCTGGACGAGCTGACGGAGACCGTGGCCGGAACGCTGAGCGGTCTCGCGGACGGCAGCACGCTCTCCACTCCCGAGAGCGCGCAGGCCGTGGGTGCCGGCAGCCTGCTGGTGCGTAGCGAGGACGGGCTCTTCCAGTTCATCCACGGCTCGGTCGTCGAATGGCTCGTGGCACGCGAGGCTGCGGCCCAACTGGCCCGGGGCGAGAGCACGTTGCTCTCCGCACGTCCCCTCAGTCAGCTCGCGGTCGAGTTCTTCTGCGACCTCGCGGAGCACGAGCTGTGCACCGCGTGGGTCCAGGACGTGCTCAACTCCCCCGGCCCCGGCACGAGTGAGGCGGCCCGCGCCAACGCGGTCCGGGTGATCGACCGGCTGCGTGTGCCCGCCGACGCCGACCTGCGCGGGGCCCGCCTCAGCGGCGAGGACCTCTCCGCGCGCGACTTCTCCGGTGTGGACCTCACCGGCGCCGACCTGACCGACACCCGGCTGCTGGGCACCAACCTCTCCGGCGCGGTGCTCCGCGACGCCAGGCTCGTCGGCGCGCGGCTCGACCAGGCCGACCTCAGCGGCGCCGACCTCAGGGGCGCCGACCTGCGCAGGGCGGGGCTCACCAGGACCGACCTGCGCGGCGCCCTGCTCACCGGGAGCCAGTGGAACCGGGCCGCCCTCATCGACACGGTCACCGACCCGGAGGTGCGCTCCGCCCCCGAGCTGCGTACGGCCGCCGTCGCGCCCGGCATGCCGGTCGAGGCAGGTCTCCGTCCGGCGGCCGTAGGCGTCCCGTACGGCTTCGACATGCGTACGAGCCGGCTGCCCGAGCCGATCTCCTACAGCCCCGAGGGCGAACTCCTCGCCGTGGGCAGCGAGGACGGCGGCGTGCTGGTGTGCGCCGCGGACAGCGGACGTGCGCTGCGTACCCTGCACGGGCACGAAGGACGCGTCTACGCGGTCAAGTTCCGTGCGGACGTCCTCGCGACGGGCGGGGCCGACGGCTGCGTCCGGCTGTGGGACCCCGTCTCCGGCAGCTGCCTGCACAAGCTGGACGTCCACCCGGGCGGGGTCTGGCCGGTCTCCCTCGACCTGGCCGGGCGGCTGCTGGCCACGGGTGACGCCGAGGGTCTGGTCACTCTCTGGGACGTGGCCGCCGGAGAGCCCCTGCACCGGCTCACCGGACACACCGCGCCCGTCTACACCGCCGTCTTCTCCCCCGACGGCCGCATCCTCGTGACCGGCGACGCGGGCGCCGAGCTGCGGATCTGGGACACCCGGACAGGGCTGTGCACCGGCACGCTCGGAGGGCACCGCGGGGCGGTCTACCGTGCGAGGTTCAGCCCCGACGGCACCCTTCTGGCCACCGGCGACCGGGGGGAGGGCGGACACGGGACGGTGCGGGTGTGGAACCTGGCCGACGCACGGCTGCTGCACGAGTTCGACGGCCACACGGGTCCCGTCTACACCCTCGACTTCCACCCCGAGGGCAACCTGCTCGTCAGCGGAGACACCGACGGCCAGGTGCGGCTGTGGGACCCCGTCGTCGGAGCTCCCGCCGGGGCACTGGAGCGCTGCACGGGCGGCGTGTACCAGGTGCTCTTCGGCGACGAGGGACGGCTGCTGACCGCCTGCGACAGCGACGGCACCGTCCGGCTGTGGCGCGTGGCATCCGGCAGGGGCCGGTACTCGGTGACGCTCATGCCCCAACAGCCGGTCGAGCACCGCGGCTCCGCGTGGGGCTGTGCGTTCCGTCCGCAGGACAGCCAGCTCCTCACCGTCGGCAACGACGGCGGCGCGCAGATCTGGGACGCGGAGAGAGGGCAGGGCAAGCGGATCCTGCGCGGCCACGGCCGCCGGATCAACACGCTCGCCTTCAGCGCGGACAACACCCGCCTGGCCACCAGCGGCAACGACGGCGTCGTACGGATGTGGGACGCGCGCACGGGCCGGCGCACCGTCGAACTCTCAGGACGCGGCGACCGGTTGGTCTCCGCCGTCTTCAGTCCCGCCGGGCCGGTCCTCGGTACGGCCAGCAACGACGGCGACGTCTACCTGTGGAACGCCGCGAACGGCGAGTACCTGCGGGAGATCGACGTCGAGACCGACCACACCTGGGCCGAGGCCTTCAGCGCGGACGGCGACCTCCTCGCCACCGCCAACGACGACGACTCGGTGCGGCTGTGGTGGCGCAGCACGGGCGCCCACGTCTCCACCCTGACCCAGCACCGCGGCCGGGTGCGCTCCATTGCCTTCCGCGCCGACGGCGGACTGCTCGCGACCGGCTGCGACGACAGCCGAGTACGGCTGTGGGACCCGGCCACCAGCGAGCTCGTCGCGGAACTCGAAGGCCACACCGACCGGGTGTACTCCGTCACCTTCGGCGCCGCGAACGGCGTCGTCCTCAGCGCCTCCTGGGACGGCACCGCCCGGATCTGGCAGGACGGCGAGGCGCGCCACGTGCTGCGCGGGCACCGCGGCAGGCTGTGGGCCGCCGCGTCCCACCCGTCCCGTCCGCTGCTGGCGACCGCCGGCGACGACCGGACCGTGTGCCTGTGGGACACGGAGACCGGCGTGCTGACCTCAAGGCTGATCAGCCACACCGGCCGCGTGCTGGCCCTCGCCTTCAGCCCGGACGGCTCGCTGCTGGCCAGCGGTGGCGAGGACGGAACCGTCCGGCTGTGGAACCTCCCCGCCGCGCCCGGTGCCGAGGGCGCGGCGGAGCCGGCAGAGCCCGGGCTGCGCGGCACACTCATCGGCGTGACGGGCGGCTGGGCGGCCCTGACACCGGGCGGCGGTTACAAGTACGAGGGCGACGTGGCGGGCGAGTTCTGGCACGTCGTGGGCATGACGCGGTTCGCGCCGGGGGAACTCGACGACTATCTCCCCGGCGTCCACCGCCTCTCCCTCGACGCGGAGCTGTGACGCCGGCTGCCTACTGCGGGGTGGACTTGGCCACCCCGCGCGGCGGGCTCACGACGCTCAGCCCCATGTAGACCAGCAGTGAAGCCGCCATGCCGATCGCCCAGCCGTAGTCGGCCAGCGGCTGGAGGAAGGGAATCAGGCCGTCGGCCGGGAAGGGGCCCTTGCCCTTGGCGGAGTAGGAGCCGCCCACGGCGAGCAGCCCGCCGACGGTGAAGGCTGCCAGCGCCCGCAGGTTCCAGCCGCCGCTGTACCAGTACACGCCGTCCTCGCGGTAGAGGTCGGCGAGCAGCAAGCGGGTGCGGCGCAGCACCCAGTAGTCGGCGATGAGGATGCCGGCGACGGTGCCGAGCAGGCCTCCGACGGTGCCGAGCCAGGTGTAGATGTACAGCTCGGGCGTCTCGGTCAGCTTCCACGGCATGATGATCACGCCGACGACACCCGTGATCAGCGCGCCCGTACGGAAGTTGATGAACCGCGGAGCGAGGTTCGCCAGGTCGTAGGCGGGTGAGACGACGTTCGCCGCGATGTTCACCGAGATCGTCGCGACCAGCACCGTCACGAGGGCGAACAGCAGGCCGAAGACGTTGTCGGTCTTCGCGGCGAGCTTGACCGGGTCCCAGATGGTCGTCCCGTACACCGCCTGGGAGCCGGAGGTGACGAAGACCGACAGCAGCGCGAAGAGGGTCATGGTCGTCGGCAGACCCAGGGACTGCCCCCAGACCTGGGCGCGCTGGCCGGCTCCGAAGCGGGTGAAGTCGGGAATGTTCAGCGACAGCGTGGACCAGAACGCGATCATTCCCATGAGCGCGGGGAAGAAGACCGGCCAGAACTCGGCGCCCCAGCCGAGCTCCGAGGGCTGGTCGAGCAGCGGGCCGAGACCGCCCGCCTTGACGGCCATCCAGGCCAGCAGCACCAGCGCGCCGACGATGACGAACGGCGCCGCCCAGTTCTCGAACCGGCGCAGCGCCTCCATCCCCCGGTAGATGATGGCGAGTTCGAGCGCCCAGAAGAGGACGAAGCAGACCCACAGCGTCCACGGCTGCCCGCCGATCTGCGAGGCCTTCGTCCAGTCGCCGAAGATCTTGCCGAGCAGGATGAAGATGCCCTGGCCGCCGATCCACGTCTGGATGCCGAACCAGCAGCAGGCCACCGCCGCCCTGATCATCGCCGGGAGGTTGGCTCCCCGCACCCCGAAGGAGGCGCGCGCGAACACCGGGAAGGGGATGCCGTACTTGGGCCCGGCGTGCCCGGTGAGCAGCATCGGCATCAGCACGATCACGTTGGCCAGCGCGATGGTGAAGACGGCCTGCTTCCAGTCCATCCCGAGGGCGACGAGCCCCGAAGCGAGCAGCCACGACGGGATGTTGTGCGCCATGCCGACCCACACGGCGGCGAAGTTGTAGGTCGTCCAGTGCCGTTCGGCCATCGGCACGGGATGGAGGTCGGCGTTCGCGAAGCGACTGCCCTCGGGTATGGCGCCGTCGGTCAGCTCCACGCGGCCGTCGGCATGCGTGAACTGGCCGGCGGCCCCTGGGCCCGGACCGCTCTGCGGTCCCTCGTCGGTGGTCGGAGCGGTCCCGGTCATGGCACACACACCTCTTCGGCTAGGGCGGTTCGTTCGGACGGTTCTGTGTCGGTGAGCGGCCGACGGATGCGGCCGGCGGCGCCTCCCGGACGGAGGGGCGCCGCCGGCCCGCGGTGATCCGGACCGAACGGGCCCGGAACACGGTCAGTCGGCCAGCGCCGGGATGACGTCTCTTCCGTAGGCGTCGATGGTGGCTTCCGTCGCGTCGTGCATGGCGTACACGGCGAACTGGTCGACGCCCAACTCCCGCAGCACGCGCAGCTTCTCGACATGCGCCTCGGCGGGACCGAGCAGGCAGAAGCGGTCGACGACCTCGTCGGGAACGAACGCGGTGTCGGGGTTCCCGGCCCGGCCGTGGTGCGCGTAGTCGTAGCCCTTACGGGCCTTGATGTAGTCGGTGAGCGCGGTGGGGACCATGTCGGACTCCGCTCCGTAGCGCTCCACGAGATCGGCGACGTGGTTGCCCACCATGCCGCCGAACCAGCGGCACTGCTCGCGGGCGTGCTGGATGTCGTCGCCGACGTAGGCGGGGGCGGCCACGCAGATGGTCACCTCGTCAGGGTCCCGGCCGGCCTGGGCTGCGGCGACCCGCACGGCCTTGACCATCGACTCCGTCAGATACGGGTCGGCGAGCTGGAGGATGAAGCCGTCCGCCTCCCGGCCCGCCATCGCCAGAGCCTTGGGCCCGTAGGCCCCCATCCACACCGGCAGCTTCCCGTCCTTCACCCACGGCAGCCGCAGGGACGTGCCGTCGATGACGGCCTCCCGCCCCTCCGCCAGGTCACGGATGACGGACATCGCCTCACTCAGCCGTGCGAGGGTGTTCGGCTTGCGGCCGGCCACCCTCATCGCGGAGTCGCCGCGGCCGATGCCGCAGACGGTGCGGTTGCCGTACATCTCGTTCAGGGTCGCGAAGGTGGAGGCGGTGACCTCCCAGGACCGGGTGCCGGGGTTGGTGACCATGGGGCCGACGATCAGCCGCTCGGTGTGCTCCAGCACGCGGCTGTGGATGACGTACGGCTCCTGCCACAGCACCGCCGAGTCGAAGGTCCAGCCGTAGTTGAACCCGTTGCGCTCGGCGCGGCGCATGAGGCCCACGGTTCTCGAGCCGGGAGGGTCCGTCTGCAGTACGAGTCCGAAGTCCATGCCAAGTCCTTTCAGGTGCCTGTTGCCCTGTCAGCCGTGCGCGTCAGTCCAGGAGTTGGCACAGGCCGCGGGGGGTGTACTGGCCGTGCCCCGCGCGGCCGGCGTAGGTGCGGCGGTCGATGACGGTCTCGCCGCGGGAGAGCACCGTCTCGACCTGTCCGGTCAGCTGCTTGCCCTCGTAGGCCGAGTAGTCGACGTTCATGTGGTGGGTCTCCACCGAGAGCGTCTGCTCCGCCTGCGGGTCGTAGATGACGACGTCGGCGTCCGAACCGGGCTGCAGGTTCCCCTTCTTGGGGTAGAGCCCGAACATGCGGGCAGGCGTCGCGCAGGCGATCTCGATCCAGCGGCGGCGCGAGATGTGGCCGTCGACGACGGCCTGGTGGAGCAGGTCCATCCGGTGCTCGACGCCTGGCATGCCGTTGGGGATCTTGGAGAAGTCGCCCCGGCCGAGCTCCTTCTGGCCCACGAAGCAGAACGGGCAGTGGTCGGTGGAGACCACCTGCAGGTCGTTCGTACGCAGCCCACGCCACAGGGCAGCCTGGTGCTCACGCGGACGCAGCGGCGTGGAGCAGACGTACTTGGCGCCGCCGAAGTCCGGCTCGGCCAGGTTGTCGGTGGAGAGGAAGAGATACTGCGGGCAGGTCTCCCCGAAGACGGGCAGGCCCTTGTCCCGCGCGGACGCCAGCTCGGCGACGGCCTCCTCGGCCGAGACGTGCACGACGTACAGCGGCGAACCCGCCACCCGCGCCAGCTGGATGGCGCGGTGCGTGGCCTCCGCCTCCAGCAGCGCCTTGCGCACCTCGCCGTGGTACCTGGGGTCGGTACGGCCCTCGGCCAGGGCCTGCTCGACGAGCACGTCGATGGCGATCCCGTTCTCGGCGTGCATCATCACCAGCCCGCCGTTGGCGGCGGTGCGCTGCATGGCACGCAGGATCTGACCGTCGTCGCTGTAGAAGACGCCGGGGTAGGCCATGAACAGCTTGAAGGAGGTGATGCCCTCCTCCACCAGCATGTCCATCTCCTTGAGCGTGCCCTGGTTCACGTCGGAGAGGATCATGTGGAAGGCGTAGTCGATGGCGCACTTCGAGTCAGCCTTGGCGTGCCAGCGGTCCAGCCCCTCGCGCAGGGCGTGCCCCTTCGTCTGAACGGCGAAGTCGACGATGGTCGTCGTACCGCCCCAGGCGGCGGCCCTGGTGCCCGACTCGAAGTCGTCGGAGGAGAAGGTGCCGCCGAAGGGGAAGTCCATGTGGGTGTGCGCGTCGACGCCGCCCGGGATCACGTACTTGCCGGTGGCGTCGATGGTCCGCTCGGCGCTCCAGCCCTCTGCGACGGTGCTGCCGGTGGCGGCGACCGCGGCGATGCGGCCGTCCTCGATGAGGAGGTCCGCGTGTGTCTCGTCGGCTGCGGTGATCACGAGACCGCCGCGAACGACCGTACGGGTGTGCGTCATTGAGTGCTTTCCCCTCCGAGCTCGGTGTTGGCCGTACGCAGGGCGTGCTCCAGGATCGCGGCGCCCTCTTCCGCCTCCGCGACGGTCAGGCTCAGCGGCGGTGCGATGCGCAGCACGCTGCTGGTCGAGTGGCCGCCGCCCTTCCCGATGAGCAGGCCCCTCTCGCGTGCGGCCTCCAGCACCAGCGAGGCAGCACGCGGCGAGGGCGTGTCGGTGTGCGGTTCGACGAGTTCGACGCCGGCCATCAGGCCGCGCCCGCGCACCTCCCGTACGATGCCGAGCCCCGCCGCGACGGCGCGCAGCCGCTCCAGCAGCAGGCCGCCCACGCGGCGGGCGTTGCCCTGCAGGTCGTGCTCCAGCAGGTAGTTGAGGTTGGCGTTGCCGGCGGCCATGGTGATGGGGCTGCCGCCGAAGGTGGAGATGGAGTTGGCCCCGAGGCAGTTCATGACCTCGGCGCGCGCGACGACGCCGCCGATCGACATGCCGTTGCCGATGCCCTTGGCGAAGGTGAGGATGTCGGGCGGACCCGCCTGTCCGTGCGCCTGCCAGCCCCAGAAGTTGTCGCCGGTACGGCCCCAGCCCGTCTGGACCTCGTCGCTGATCCACAGGATGCCGCGCTCCTGCAGCACCTGCCGGAAGGCGGCGAGAAGACCGTCTGGCGGCGAGGTGAACCCGCCGACGCCCTGGACCGGTTCGGCGATCAGGGCGGCGACGTCACCGCCGGTCTGGCCGAGCATGTCCTCCAGGTCGGCCGTGCAGGCCTCGATGAAGTCGGCGTCGTCCAGTTCGGCGTACGGGCCGCGGCTGCGGACACCGCCGTGCACGTACAGCGTCTGCAGCGGCGAGAGCGTGGTCGGGGACCAGGCGCGGTTGCCCGTGATGCCGACGGCGGAGAAGGAGCGGCCGTGGTAGCTGTTGCGCAGCGCCAGGATCTGGTTCGAGCGGCGGTGCGTGGTGGCGAGCAGCAACGCGGTGTCGTTCGCCTCGGTCCCGGAGGTGGTGAAGAAGACGCGGGCGTCGGGGATGCCGGAGAGCGCGGCGATCCGTTCTGCCAACTCCACCATGGGGCGGTCGAGATAGAGGCTGGAGGTGTGCAGGATGCGCTGGGCCTGCTCGCTGACCGCCTTGGTGACCTCCGGCAGCGCGTGCGCGGTCATGGTGGTGAGGATGCCGCCGAAGAAGTCGAGGTAGCGCTTGCCCTCCCCGTCCCAGACGTGCCGGCCCTCGCCGTGCGTGATCTCGATGGGCTCGTCGTAGTAGAGCGCGAGCCAGTCGGGCAGGACGGCGCGGTGGCGCTCGTGGAGGGTGCTGTGGATGGCGGGCCGGCCCGCGGTCTCGTCGGCGCTCATCAGGGCTGCACCAGTCCCTCGTAGGCGTCGGGGCGGCGGTCGCGGTAGAACGCCCACTGCTCGCGCACTTCGTCGATCATGCCGAAGTCCAGGTCGCGGACGAGGAGTTCCTCCTCCTTGTCGCTGGCGACGTCACCTACGAACTGGCCGCGCGGGTCGACGAAGTAGCTCGTGCCGTAGAAGTCGTTGTCGCCGTACTCCTCCTGGCCGACGCGGTTGATTGCCGCTACGAAGTACTCGTTGGCGACGGCGGCGGCGGGCTGCTCGAGCTGCCAGAGGTATGAGGACAGACCGCGGTGTGTGGCCGACGGGTTGTAGACCAGGTGGGCTCCGGCCAGGCCGAGAGCGCGCCAGCCCTCCGGGAAGTGGCGGTCGTAGCAGATGTAGACGCCGACCTTGCCGACGGCTGTGTCGAAGACGGGCCAGCCCAGGTTCCCCGGCTTGAAGTAGAACTTCTCCCAGAATCCCTTGACCTGGGGGATGTGGTGCTTGCGGTACTTGCCGAGGAAGGTGCCGTCGGCGTCGATGACGGCTGCGGTGTTGAAGTAGAAGCCCGACTGCTCCTTCTCGAAGACGGGCACGACGATCACCATGCCGGTCTCCCGCGCGAGCTCCTGCATGCGCTGCACCGTCGGCCCGTCCGGCACGGCCTCGGCCCACTTGTAGTGCTCGGCGTCCTGGACCTGGCAGAAGTACGGTGCGTTGAAGACCTCTTGGAAGCCGATCACGCGGGCGCCCTGCCGGGCGGCCTCACGTGCATACTGCTCATGCTTCTCGATCATCGAGTCGGTGTCGCCGGTCCATGTCGCCTGTACTAGGGCGGCGCGCACAACATCGGGCATGAGCAACTCCTTTGTCGGGAGGTCAGGGCTATGCGACACGCGTAGATCCACGTGAGAATGTGACCGTAGGTCGGGTCACGCACGGTGGCAAGGGCATCGACGTTACGTCGCCCGATCGATCTTGTTTCCGGGGGCCGATGCGGGTCCCCCGCCTGCGATGCACGGGATGTGGGGCCACCGCGCGTGACCAGCGGCGATGCGCCGGAGGCGGGTCACCGTCCTTCCGGCACCCCGGGAAGCCCGGCGCCTCGCAGTGCGTTGGCGACGCCGCGGTAGTGGTCCGCGGAGAGAGCGCCCGCCGCGTCCAGCAGAGCGCCGACGAGAACCGCGGGCTCGGCGTGGGCGACGCCGGCCGCCTCACCGGGCGTACGGGAGCGGATGAGTGCCGCCAGGAGCTCCGTCACCTCGGCCCGGCGGCCCGCCCTGTGCAACAGGACGGCGGCCTCCGCGATCTGCGGC
>NZ_JACBXA010000185.1 GCF_013870515.1 Streptomyces albidus (ex Kaewkla and Franco 2022)
CGGTGAGCGTGGTGACGAGGCTGTCGAGACCGCTGTCATCGCCGGACACGAGAAGTACGGCGACAACGGGGGCCAGGGAGACGAGGGCATACCGAGCGACGGGGACGTCGCCAACTCGTCTGCGGTGAGCGGTGCGTCCGGAGCAACGGAGAGCGACGGGGGCGCGGCGGGGGCCGGGCCACCCAAGAGCGCCGGCGGGCCCAAATCCCGTAAGGGCAAGGGCAGTCGCGGCAAGAAGCCCGGGGCCCGCCCCCGGAGCAACGAGGCCCCGGCGGGCGAGCAACCGGCAGAGGCCTCGAACGAGGAACGTGCCGCCGAGACGTCAGGCAGGAGGTCTGAAGTGACACCCGCCGAGACGTCAGGCGGGAGCACCGAGGAGACCCCTGCCGGAGCGTCGGGCGGGAGCACCGCGGAGACCCCTGCCGGGTCATCGGGCGATACCTCGGGCGACGCCACCCGCGCGGCAGCCGTCCAGACCTCGGATGACGCCTCCGCCCCGGCCTCGGAAGAGATCCCGACCCAGAACACCGAAGACACCCACCAAGCCGATCGCCGTGCCTCCGAAGGGAATCCACCCGCATGACCACCTCCGCGCACCGGTCTGTCCGGGAGGACACCTCCTGGGTGCTGGCCCCGCTCCTCGAACTGCCGCACGTCATCCACGCGGCGGTCATCTCCGGCGACGGCCTCATCGAGGGCCGCTCCCCCGACCTCCACCAGGACGCGGCGGAGGGTGTCGCCGCGATGCTGTCGGCCCTGCAGGGCGCGGCGCGTACGACGACGGCGGCCTTCGCGGGCGACTTCGACGTCCAGCTGCGCCAGACCGTGGTCGAGTCCGATCACGGCTGGGTGTTCGCGATACCTGCCGGCGAGAACACCTGCCTCGCCGTGTTCGCGGGCAGGGAGGTCAACATGGGGGTCGTCACACACCACATGCAGGTCCAGGTGGCCACCCTCGGCTCCAAGACCATGAACAGCCCGCCGCGGCAAGACAGTTCGTCGTGAGCCCGCCACCGCGCGACCACAGACGGCTCGTACCCGCCTATCTGGCCACCACCGGCCGCGCCGTTCCGACTCGCAACACCCTGGACCGGCTCACAGTGCTGCACGCCCCGGCCGACCCCTCGACGGACGGTCTCCGTCCGGAGGGGCGGCGGCTGCTGGAGCTGCTTCAGCCCGGCTCGCTCTCGCTGGCGGAGGCCGCCGCGCATCTGCGGCTGCCGCTCAGCGTGGTCAAGGTCCTGGTGGCCGATCTCGTCGACGCCGGCCGGTTGTCCGCCCGCGCCCCCGTACCCGAAGCCGAACTGCCCGAACGGCAGATTCTGGAGAAGGTTCTCGATGGACTCCGCACTTTCAAGTCCACCTGAAGGCGACCCCGACCCGGAGCCTGATCCCGACCCTGATCCCGGCTCTGACCCCGACCCTGATCCCGGAAGGACTCCGCACCCGCACGCCGGCCACGGCGTTGCCTACCTCCGGGGCGGGAGGGACCAGACTCTGGTGAAGCTGCTGGTGGCGGGCCCGTTCGGGGTGGGGAAGACCACGTTCATACGTTCCCTGTCGGAGACCGAGCCGCTGCACACCGAGGAGATCATGACCCGGCGCAGCGCCGGCGTCGACGACCTCTCCGGAGTCCGCGAGAAGTCCACGACGACGGTCGCGATCGACTTCGGACGTCTGACGCTGCCCGAGGATCTGGTGCTGTACATGTTCGGCACGCCCGGCCAGCGGCGCTTCCGGCAGCTGTGGCAGGACATCGCCCGCGGCGCACTGGGCGCGCTCGTGCTCGCCGACACCCGTCGGCTGTCGGACTCCTTCGAGGTGATGGACATGATCGAGGAGGCAGGCCTGCGGTACGCGGTCGCGGTCAACACCTTCCCCGACTCGCCCGTGCACCACCCCTCCACCCTCCGCGACCACCTCGACCTCCTCCCTGACACGCCGCTCGTGCTGTGCGACGCGCGCGACCGCGACCAGGCCACCGACGCGCTCATCGCCCTCGTCGGCCACGTCATCGCCCTCACGCCCCAGGAGACCGCGTGACCTCTCCCCCCACGTCCGGCCCGTCCGGCACGGACGGCACCGGCCCGCTCCACGGCGTCATGCCGGCCCCCAAGGCCTCGCCCCGCCATGAGGTGCCGAAGCTGTACGGCCCTGACTTCGCCGCCGACCCCTACGCGGTCTACGACCGGCTGCGCACGTACGGAGCGCTCGCACCGGTCGAGATCGCACCAGGCGTCGGAGCGATGCTCGTCATCGACTACAGGGCCGCGCTGGACCTGCTGCACGACCCCGTCACCTGGTCCAAGGATTCGCGCACCTGGCAGGAGACCGTCCCGGCGGACTCCCCCGTGATGCCGATGATCGGCTGGCGCCCCAACGTCCTCTTCAGCGACGGCGAGGAGCACGAGCGCTACCGCAAGGTGATCACGGACGGCTTCGACCGCATCCCCCCGCAGGACCTGCGCGCGCTGGTCGTGGAGACGGCCGACGCACTCATCGCCCGCTTCGGTGCGGACGGCGAGGCGGATCTGATCGGGCAGTACGCCCGTGTGCTCCCGCTGATGCTCTTCAACCGCCTCTTCGGGCTTCCCGATTCCTACGGCGACCGGCTCATCTCCGCCATCGCAGGGATGCTGGAGGGAAACACCCCGGAGGAGGCGGCGGAGGCGAGCGCCGCGTTCGAGGGCTACGTCGGCGAGCTGATCGCTGCGAAGAAGCAGGCGCGCGGCCAGGATCTGACCTCGTGGTTCATGGATCACCCCGCGGAGCTGAGCGACGAAGAGGTCATCCACCAGATCGTGCTCACGATGGGCGCGGGTCACGAGCCGACGACCAACCTGATCGGCAACGCTCTCGCCCGGATGCTCACCGACGACCGCTACTACAGCACGCTGTCCGGCGGCGCGCTCACCCCGCGCGACGCCATCCACGACGTGCTGCAGAACGAGCCGCCGATGGCCAACTACTCGACCCATTTCCCCAAGCGGGACGTCTACTTCCACGGGAACTGGATCCGCACCGGCCAGCTCGTGCTCGTCTCCTATGCCGCGGCCAACACCCAGCGCGGCAGGGCCCACGCCGGTACGGGTGCCGGGGCCGGCGGTTCCGGGGGCGGCGCACATCTGGCGTGGTCGGCAGGCCCGCACTCCTGCCCCGTACGGCGGTCCGCGCTGCTCATCACCACCACCGCGATCGAGCGGCTGACCGCGTGGCTCTCCGACATCGAGCTGACCGTTCCGCACGGCCGACTCGCCTACCGCCCCGGCCCGTTCCATCGCGCCCTCACACGGCTGCCCGCGCGATTCACCCCGATCAGCCCCGACCAGGCAGGAGCCACCCCATGGGAGAGCACGGCCAACCGGTAGCGCCCACCGGTCGGTTGGAGACGTCCGCCGACCGGCCCGTCGTCATCGACCCCGCCGGAGGCGACATCCACGCAGAGGCCGACCGACTCCGGGCGTTCGGCCCCGCCGCCCTCGTGGAGCTCCCGGCGGGTATCCACGCCTGGTCCGTCAGCAGCATGGAGCTGCTCAAGCAGCTGCTGACGGACCCCCGCGTCTCGAAGGACCCACGTCAGCACTGGCCCGCCTGGCAGCGGGGCGAGTTCCACGACAGCTGGATCCGGTCGTGGGTGGGTGTCACCAACATGTTCACCTCCTACGGCGCCGAACACCGCCGTCTGCGAAAGCTGGTCGCACCCGCTTTCACCGCACGCCGCACCGAGGCGATGCTGCCGCGCGTGGAGCGGATCACCGGGCAGCTGCTCGACGCGATGGCGGACCTCCCGGACGGCGAACCGGTCGATCTCCGGAGCGCCTACGCACATCCGCTGCCGATGGGCGTCATCTGTGAACTCTTCGGCATACCCGACGACCAGCGCGCCGAAATGGCGCGCCTCGTCGAGCAGATCATGGACACCTCGGTGACTCCGGAAGAGGCGGCGCGTACAGCGCAGGAAGTGCAGCGCGCCTTCGGTGCACTCGTCGCCCTCAAGCGCGAGCAGCCCGGTGAGGATCTGACCAGTGTGCTGGTCTCCGCCCGTGACGACTACGGCTCGCGGCTGTCCGAGGCCGAACTCCTCGACACGCTGCTGCTGGTCATCGGCGCTGGGCACGAGACGACCGTGAACCTCATCGGCAACGCGGTGCACGCCCTCCTCACCCACCCCGACCAGCTGCGGCTCGTCCTGGACGGCAAGGTCCCGTGGAACGACGTCATCGAGGAGACGCTGCGCTGGGCACCGAGCATCGCCAATCTGCCGCTGCGCTACGCCGTCGAGGACATCGAGCTGCGAGGCGGTGTGACCATCCGTCAGGGTGAGGCGATCCTGGCCACGTACGCGGCCGTCGGCCGTGATCCCGGCCGGCACGGAAGGGAAGCCGGGCAGTTCGACATCCGCCGGACCGACGTCGAGCACCTGGCGTTCGGACACGGCGCGCACTTCTGCCTGGGCGCCCCGCTGGCCCGCATGGAGGCACGTACGGCACTGCCCGCCCTCTTCGGACGCTTTCCCGGGCTGCGCCTGGCGGTTCCCGCCGAGGAACCAGAACCGGTCGGATCGTTCATCGCGCACGGCTACCTGACGCTGCCCGTGCTGTTGAAGGGGAAGCGCTGACGACGGCTGTCCGAGGCCGGAGCGGGCCCGGTCTGTGCTCGAGTCGTGGCCGGGCGATGGCGAACCGCCCCCTTTGCCCCCGCAGACACATCGTGCCAGTAGCACACCAAGCGCCCTTGTTCCGCACGAAGTTCGAAGGTGTCGTAGAGGACATGGTGCCGTGCTGACGTAAAGCTGACAGGCAAGGCAGACTGACCTCTGCGGGGGAGAACAAAGCGGAGCGCAGGGGGCAACCATGGGCGCCGAGGGGAACATCGGCCGCGAGACCGAGCAACAGGAGCACCAGTTGTGCTTCGCCGTGCTCGGACCCGTCCGAGCCCGGCGTGGTGATCAGGAACTACTCATGGGTTCCCCTCAGCAACGCGCCCTGCTCGCCGCCCTCCTGCTTCGCGGCGGCCACACCGCGACGGCGGAAGAGCTGATCGACGCCATCTGGGGCGAGGACCCGCCTGACCAGGCGAAGGCCGCGCTGCGCACCTACGCCTCGCGCATCCGCAAGGCGCTCGGCTCCGACGCCGAGGTGCTGGTGAGCGAGTCCGGCGGATACGCGATCCGGACGAACCGCGCCTACACCGACGTCGCCCTGGACCTCGACATCGCCACGGCACACGTCTCGGACGCGGAGAAGTCGGCGGCGAGCGGCGACCGTTCACGCGCACGCGACGCCTACGCGACCGCGCTCGAGCAGTGGAGCGGTGAGCCACTGGCACACGTGCCGGGCCCCTTCGCGGAGCGGCACCGTCACCGTCTGAGCGACTGGCAGCTCTCGCTCCTTGAGCACCGACTCGACCTGGACCTCCAGTTGGGCTCCCATGCCCACGCCGTCTCCGAACTCACCGCGCTGACAGCCGCACATCCGCTGCGCGAGCGCCTCCGTGAGCTGCTCATGCTCGCCCTCTACCGCAGTGGCAGGCAGGCCGAGGCGCTCGCCGTGTACGCCGACACCCGGCGCATGCTCGCCGACGAGCTCGGCGTCGACCCGCGTCCGGAACTCGCCGAGCTCCACCAGCGCATCCTGGGTGCTGACGACAGCCTCGCGCTCACGCCCGACGAACCGGCGGGGCTACGCGCGTCCAAGCCCGCACAGCCCGCTCAACTTCCCGCCACGGTTGCCGACTTCACTGGACGCGCCGCGTTCGTCACGGAGCTGCGGGACCAACTCGCCCAGGCCGAAGGCACGGTGATGGCCGTATCGGCGGTCGCGGGCATCGGCGGAGTGGGCAAGACGACCCTGGCCGTGCACGTCGCACATGCGGCGGCCGAGCACTTCCCGGACGGTCAGCTCTACGTCGACCTTCAGGGCGCGGGTCCTTCCGCGACCGAACCGGCGGCGGTGCTGGGCGCGTTCCTGCGTTCGCTGGGCGTGGAGGACGCCAGCATTCCGGAGGGCGTGGAGGAAAGGTCCGGGCTCTTCCGCTCGCTTCTCTCCGGCCGCCGTGTGCTCACCCTGCTGGACAACGCACGCGACGCCGCTCAGGTCCGTCCCCTGCTGGCAGGTGCGGCCGGCTGTGCGGCCCTGGTCACGAGCAGGGCGCGAATGGTCGACCTCGCCGGCGCCCATCTGGTCGACCTGGACGTGATGAGCCCCGAGGAGGCGATGACGCTCTTCACGCGCATCGTCGGTGAGGAGCGCGTCTCCGCCGAGCGTCAGGCCGCCCTGGACGTGGTCGGTGCCTGCGGATTCCTGCCGCTGGCCATCCGCATCGCGGCGTCACGGCTCGCGGCCCGCCGTACCTGGACCGTCTCCGCACTCGCTTCGAAGCTCGCCGACGAACGCAGACGCCTCGACGAGCTCCAGGTCGGCGACCAGGCCGTCAAGGCCACCTTCGAGCTCGGCTACGGACAACTGGACGCCGAATCCGCTCGCGGCTTCCGCCTGTTGGGCCTCGCCGCCGGACCTGACATCTCTGTGGACGCCGCGGCAGCCCTGCTCGACCGCCCCATCGAGGTGACCGAGGCGCTGCTGGAGTCCCTGGTGGACGCGTCCCTGCTGGAGTCCGCAACACCCGCCCGTTACCGCTTCCACGATCTGGTGCGCCTCTTCGCCCGTGCCTGCGCCGAACGCGACGAACAACCGCCGTCCGAACGGGAAACGGCCGTCGATCGTCTCCTGGACTTCTACCTCGCCACGGCCTCAAAGGTCTTCGTGCTCGAGAAGCCGGGTGAGCGCGGAGCCGACCATCTCACCCAGCCACGTACCGCCGGTTTGTTCTTCCCCGAACGGGACTCCGCGCTCGACTGGCTCTTCTCGGAAGCCGATTGCGTCCTCGCCTGCGTGGAGCAGTCGGCCGAGCGCGGCCTGCTGCGCCACGCCGCCGATCTATTGATCGCGATCAAGGACTGCGCCGACTCCGGTGTGCACTCCCTGCGTTACGAGCGAGCAGCGATGACGGTGCGCGATGCCGCCCGTGCCGCTGACGACACCATGGCCGAGGGCCGCACGCAGACCATGCTGACGCATGTGCACATCGTCGCCGGACGCTTCGACCAGGCCGACAGGGAAGCGGAGCGAGCAATGCTGCTCGCGGAGGCGGCGGGCGACCCGCTGGCGGGCTGCTGGTCTCTGAACGACCGCGGCATCATCGCCAATTGCCAGAACCGCTTCTCCGACGGGGAGTCGTTTCTGCTGCGGGCGATCGAGGCCTGCCGCAGGGACGGGAACAGGCCGAGTGAGGCGAGCGCCCTCTCGAACCTCTCGCACATCAACTTGTCTCTGGGCCGTACGGAGAACGCCATCCAGCTGGCACGCCAGGGCCTGGAGATCTACGAGAGCCTGAATCACAGGATGCGGATGGCCAACGGCAGGTACGCGCTCGGGCGGGCCCTGACTCTCGGCGGACGCATCCCGGAAGGACTCGACCAACTCAACCGCGCCGCTTCGCTGTTCCGTGAGACCCGCCAGCCCCTGTGGGAAGGCGTTTCGCATTTCCGCATGGCCGAGGCTCACTTGGCGGCGCAGCGCCCGGCGCAGGCCGCAGGTCACGCGGAACAGGCCCTCGCCCTGCGTGGGATCGGCGGCGAGTGGATGCGCGGGAGGATGCTCACGGTCCTGGGCCGCGCGCTTGTGGCTCTGGGACAGCGTGACCGCGCACGCGTCTGCTGGAAGGACGCGCTGGCCGTGTTCGACGACATGGGCTCCTCGGACGCGGATGAGGTCCGCGGGTTGCTGACACCGGCCCCAGCTGCGTAAAAGGCCAGCGCGAGGCGCACTTATCCGTCGTTCATCGATCGTTTATCGCGGCCCGTCATTCTTCTTACATCGATCCGTCGCGTCGGGGGGCAGGCGGATCACGGGGGAGGTCGCTGTCCGGTTATGGTGAGCGGCCCAAACGCCCGCCCGGCGACCCTCGGGGGAGTCGCTGGGCGGGCACGTCAGCACAGCACAACCGGCCACCAAGCCAGGAGAGTTCGGTCATGAGCGAGACAGCACAGTCCTCAGTCAAGGACTTCGAAGACGAGATCCAGGCCACCGGCACCGACGAGAACCACACGCCCATCGCACCGGCGAAGAACAAGGCCGCGGACGGCGACGGCATCACGACGATGGAGAACCACACACCCATCGCACCGGCGAAGGACAAGGCGAAGCCGGCGGACGACGGCGACGTCACCACTCTGGAGAACCACACTCCGATCGCCCCGCCGAAGGGCGACGGCAACTAGACCACATCCACGGGGGACACAGCTGGCTTGGCGTCAGCGGCACGGAGGGGGTGTCGCTGCCGCCAAGCCTTGCTGCTTGAGCGGTCGTTCAGAGGGAATCCTGATGATGCACGTCGCCCTCGGGACCAGTCGGCGACGGCACCAGCAGCCCGGCCATGTGCCGAGTTCGATGTCAGGTACAGAACACGGGTCCTCGGAGGAGACAGAATGCTCAAGGTCGTAAGGACGCTCGTCATCTGCTCGTTACTGATAGCTGGAGCGGTCTCTCCAGTGGTGGCCGCCGACCACGCCCACACAGGGGCTGTGACGGCGAGCGGCATTCACGTCAACGACACCACGGACGGACACACACCCTGACCAAGCCTTGCAGAAGCAGAAGGGGGCGGGCCGGAAACGGCCCGCCCCCTTCTGCGTTCCCTCAGCGCTCACACGCCGGACGCTCCGCCTGCCGCCCCGTCAGCTGACGGAGACGACCTCGCACTCGGAGACCTCATCGAGGCGCTGGGGGTTCTCCATCGGTACGTCCACGCTGCTGCTCCCGTTGCCGCTCACCGTCACGCTGGCCGACCCGGCGTCGACGACGGTGTCGGAGGTGTCGCGGAACTCGACCTTCACGCGGAGCGTCTTCGTCCGGCCGGTGGTGTTGCTGACGTTCACCACTGCCTTGGCCCCGTCGCCGGTTGCCGCCGCGCACTCCTCGACGGTGCCGTCCGTCGAACCCCTGCTGTGGCGCGACCCGGTGGTCCCAGTGGTCGTGTTGTGGCGCGACCCGCGGCGGTAGCCGTCCCCGTAGCCCTTGCCGTAGTCGCTGTCGCTGTCACTGTCGTAGCGGCTGCTGTTGTTGTGGCTGCTCGAGCTCGAGCTGCTGCAGCCGCCTCCCTTACTGCTGCTACTGCCGCTGCGCCCGCCTCCCTTACGGGCAGGGCTGAAGCCGCTGAGCGCCACGAGCACGACCGCGACGGCGGCGATGAGCTTGAGATGGCGTGACATGGATGAGAACCCCCGAAGTCGTCATGGTCACCGGGGCGGACGCCCCTGTGCGGGGACGCGTCCGGTGGCCAAGGGGTTCCCCCGGGCGTACGGTCGTTTGAAGGAGATTGTGAAGGGCCTTGTGAAGGACGACGCACCCTTCGGTGTCGGCCGTGCCCGCCCGTGAGAGCGGGAGGCCCGGCGCGCCGGGAAGCGAGGCGAAGCCGATGGTCCGGAACCTGTTCGGTGTCCTGCTCGCACTGATCGGCGCCGCCGCGGCCGCCTTCAGCCCCTTCCGCGCGTGGTACGGCGGACGCCTCGGCCGTAACTTCCGCGTCGAGGACCTCTTCACCGGTACCGGCATCACGAACGTCCAGGCCAGTCTGTACAACGGCCTCTTCCTGCCGATGCTCGTCGCCGGCGTCCTCGCTCTGATCGCCGTGCTTCTCCGGTCGCGGTTCGTCGTGATCGTGTCGGGGCTGATCGTGCTCGGCTTCACCGCGCTGTGGCTGGTCCGTCAGGGTCAGGACGCCGGTGGGCTCAGCTTCGGCGGGAACGGCATCGCCGAGGGCGTGGGCTACGCGGTCGGCGGAGGTCTGCTGCTGCTGATCGCCGCGGTGGTGATGAGCGGACGGCGTCCACGCGGCACCCGGCGCCGCGGAGCGCACGCGCGCGTCGACCGGGGCGACCCCTACGACGACTACGAGCCGTCCGAGTCACCTCAGCCGTACGGGCCCTTCGGGACGACGAACGGGCCGCACGGCGGATACCAGGCGGACGACGACGGCTTCGGGCCGCCGCCCGGTGACCACGGGCCCGCTCGCTACGAGGCCGACGCCACTCCGGCCGAGGAGTGGGACCCGTGGGGACGGCCGCCCGGCGCCCCGCAGCAGCCCCCGCAGGGACCGCAGCAGCAGCCGCCCGGACCGCCGCAGGGCCCCTCGGACACCCAGCGCATCCCGAGGCGCCCGGACCATCGGCGGGACCGCCCGTCCTGACCACGCCCCACGACCGGGCGGTCCGACGCAGGCGCCCGCGTTCCGGAATGGGCGCCCGCGCCTCAGAGACCGGGCAGACCAGGCAGACCGGCCGGCGCCCTCAGTGACCGGGCAGGAAGAAGCAGAAGGGATGCCCGGCCGGGTCGAAGTGGACGCGTACGCCCTCCTGCGGCTGGTGTTCGGCGACGACGGCCCCCGCCTCCACGGCGTACGCCTCGGCGACATCCAGATCGTCGACCTCGATGTCGAGGTGGGCCATCATCTGCTGGTCACCGGGAGCGGCCGGCCAGGCGGGCCTGACGTGGCCGGTCTCGATCTGGAAGTTGAGCCCGGGCCCGCCGTCGGGAGCCTCCAGCATGACCCAGTCCGGCTCGTCCCACTTCACCCTCCAGCCCAGGATCCGGTGGTAGAAGTCCGCCAGCGCGCGGGGATCGGGCGCGCCCAGCACGACGCCCGAGAGCCTTGTCCGCGGTCGTTCGGTCACGGTCGTCTCCTCGCACGAAGATGTGACACGAAGATGTGATCAGCCTTGTCTGGCCTGCCCGGTGCCCTTCTCCGCGTCCAGGGCGTAGACGCAGCGGTCCTTGCTGCACGCGTAGACAACGCCGCGTTCGACCACGGGCGACCCCGTGATCTCGCCACCGGTGGCCAGCTTCCAGCGGAGCTGACCGCCCACGGCGTCGAGGGTGTAGAGGCAGTGGTCGGCCGATCCGAAGTGCACTCGGCCCTGGGCCACCACCGGTGCGCCCACCACGTCGCCGCCCGCCGCGAACCGCCATCGGGGCGTGCCGCTGACGGCGTCGAGCGTGTAGAGAGCGCCTCCGCTGCCCAGGTGCACGAGCCCGTCCGAGACGACGACCGGCTCCGACGAGTGCCGTGCCTCCGTGGCGATGCGCCACCTGTCCTGACCGGTGACGGCGTCCAGGGCGTAGACCGTGCCCAGGTAGTCGGCGAGATAGACGCCGCCACCCGCGACGGCCGGCCCGTGCGCCAGAGCCGGAGGACTGAGGAAGGCGGCCGGGGCGTCGAAGCGCCAGCGCTCCACGCCGGTGGCTCCGTCCAGCGCGTAGACGCGGGCGCCTGCGCACACGTAGACCGTGCCGTCCTCGGCGGGCGTCAGCCGCAGGGCGACGCCGCCGGTCGCCGAGGTGTCGCCGACCGGGTACGACCAGCGCTCGGCGCCGGAACGTGCCTCCAGGGCGTACAGACGGCCGTCACCCCAGGTGTAGACGATGCCGCCGTGTATCGCCGGACCGCCTTCGGGCGTCTCGAAGTCGGCCTGGGCGCCGGTCAGTTCCCACAGCTTCTCGCCGCTCGCGGCCTCCCACGTCTGCACGCCGCCGCCCCGGGTGCCGGTGACGATGGTGCCGTGGTCGACCTGCAGCGAGTAGACCCAGCCGTCGGTTGGCACGCGCCAGCCCTCGGTGCCGTCGCGAGCGTCCAGGGCGTACAGGCTCGGACCGTCGGAGGCGTGCACACGGCCGCCGGCCACGGCCATGGACCACGCCACCTCGCGGGTCTTGAACTGCCGCCGCCCGCTGGCCACATCGAGGGCGTGCACCTCGAAGGAGGTCACGTAGAGAAGGTCGTCGGCGACGACCGGCGTGCCCCACACGTCGTTGGACATCCGGAACCGCCACGGCCGCCAGCGCTGCGGCTGCGGCTGGCCCGCGTCGGCAGCGGGACCGGGCGGCGGAACCGTTCCCGCCGGAGGTGCAGCCTCACCCGGGACA
>NZ_JACBXA010000186.1 GCF_013870515.1 Streptomyces albidus (ex Kaewkla and Franco 2022)
CGACGGGCCGGCCCGTGCCATGGCCGACGACCCCGGGGTGCGGGTGCACACGCCCCGGATGCTCGGCGACACAGGCAAGATCGCCTACGTCACGGACGCGAGCGGCGAGGACGCCGTGGAGATCACGGACCTGCCGCGCGCAAGCCGTCAGAGTCCGCCGCAGCGGCTCGGCGCGGGCCGGCTCGGCCGGGTCCGCGAGCTGGTGTCCTCCCCGGACGGCGGCACCCTCGGTGTCGCGACGCACGACGGGCGGCTCCTGCTCGTCGACGTCAGCGGACTCACCGGCCTCACCGCCCCCGGTACGCCGTCCTCGGACGGCGGAGGTGCCGGCACCGGGGCGGACGTCGTCGCCGAGGAGCGGCCCGCCGCGGACCCGGAGGGGGTCACCGAACTCGTCCACTCCTCCAACGGCCCCGTCCGCGATCTCGCCTTCTCACCGGACTCGCGCTGGCTCACATGGGCCCACCCCGGCGTCGGGCGCTCGCTGACGCAGATCAAGATCGCGAAGCTCGGCCGCAGGCACACCGTCATCGACGTCACCGACGGCCGCTTCGAGGACGAGCAGCCCGTCTTCACCCGGGACGGCCGCTACCTGGCTTTCCTCTCCTGGCGCGGCTTCGACCCCGTCTACGACGTGCACACGGGCGACCTCTCCTTCCCGCTCGGCTGCCGCCCGTACCTCGTGCCGCTCTCCTCCGCCACGCCCTCCCCCTTCGCCCTGTCTCCCGAGGGGCGGCCCGCGGCGGGCGGGCTGGACCCGCGCGACCACGGAGGCGAGGACGGTTCGGTCCTGGTGGAGGCCGAGGGGCTGGCCAGCAGGGTGACGCCGTTCCCCGTGACCGCCTCCAAGTACTCGGCGCTGCGCCCCGTCGACGGCGGCGGCCTGGTCTGGCTGCGCTATCCGATCTCGGGCGCGCTCGGCGAGACCTTCGCCGACCCGAACGACACCTCGGGCCGTCCCACCCTCGAACACTTCGATCTGGCCAAGGCCAAGCGCACCGAACTCACCGGAGAAGTCGACTGGTTCGCGCTCAGCGGCGACGGCTCCCGGATCGTCCTCAACGACGACGGCGATCTGCGCGCGGTGCCCGCCACCGAGACCGCCGAGGACGACACCACCACCCACATCGACCTGCGCCGCATCATGCACACCGTCGACCCGGGCGCCGAATGGCGGCAGGCCTACGACGAGGCGGGGCGGATCGTACGGGCGTACTTCTGGGAGCCGCGGATGGGCGGCATCGACTGGAGCGCCGTCCTGGAGCAGTACCGCCCGCTGGTCGAACGGGTCTCCTCCCCGGACGAGTTCGCGGACCTGCTCCGCGAGGTCATGGGCGAGCTGGGCACCTCACACGCGTACGTGACGCCGGGGCGCCGCCATGAGGGACCGCAGCACTACCAGCGTCCCATCGGCCTGCTGGGCGCCAACCTCGCCCGCACGTCCTCCGGCGAGTGGCACATCCAGCGCATCCTGCCGGGCGACTCCTCGGACGCCAAGGCACGTTCACCGCTCGCGGGCACGGGCGTGCGGGACGGCGCGGTGCTCTCGCACATCGACGGCCGTCCCGTCGATCCGGCAGCCGGACCGTGGCCGCTGCTGACGGCGGCCGGGGGCACGACCGTCGAGCTGACCGTCACCCAGCCCGAGCCGCCCCACAACGGCCACAACGGCCACAACGGCCAACAAAATGCGCGCAGTTCCGAACCCGAGCACCGCCGCGTCGCCGTCGTCCCTCTCATCGACGACCGCCCGCTGCGCTACCAGGACTGGGTCGCGCAGCGCCGGGAGGTCGTACGCGAACTGAGCTCGGGACGGTGCGGCTATCTGCACATCCCCGACATGGGCGGCTCGGGCTGGGCGCAGTTCAACCGGGACCTGCGCATGGAGGTGTCACGGCCGGCTCTGATCATCGACGTGCGGGGCAACGCGGGCGGCCACATCAGCGAGCTGGTGATCGAGACCCTGACCCGGAGCATCCTGGGCTGGGACCTCACGCGTGACGCCCAGCCGGTCAGTTACGCGGGCAACGCGCCGCGCGGGCCCGTCGTCGCGATCGCCGACGAGATGACCTCCTCCGACGGCGACATGATCACCGCGGCCTTCCGGCTGCTCGGTCTCGGTCCGGTCGTCGGCACACGCACGTGGGGCGGTGTCGTCGGAGTGAGCGGACGGCACCGGCTCGTCGACGGGACGACGATCACGGTCCCGATGAACGCCGCCTGGTTCGACGGCTACGGATGGTCGGTCGAGAACCACGGCATCGCCCCGGACATCGAGGCGGTGCGCTCCCCCGTGGAGTGGGCGGAGGGGCGGCCCGTGGTGCTGGAGACCGCGGTGCGCACCGCGCTGGATCTGCTGGAGCGGCGCCCGGCGGCCGAACCCCCCGACTACGCCCAGGTGCCCGACCTGCGTCGCCCGTCGCTGCCGCCGCGGCACTGATCACGGCGAAGAACGAGGTGGACGACGGCGACCGAGGGCGAATGACGACGACAACTGCCGCGTCGAATCACGGTCTCGAGGCTCGGCGCCGAATCACGGCGAGGGTGCGCCCGCAGTCCCAACACCCAAGCGCCTTGCCCGATATGCGAGCTATGTACGCCCATGCCAGGCTGGTCGTGTTCCAGACCCCGAAAGCCGCCTTCTCTCGCAAGGAGCCGCCATGAGCATGTCGGACGAGTTCAAGGACAAGGCCGAGAAGATGAAGCGCGAGGCCTCCGACAAGATGGGCGACAAGAAGAAGAACGACAAGATGAACCGCTCGAAGAAGGACGACGAGCAGAACAAGCAGGACATGCCCGACCGCGGCATGGACGAGGAGCGAGACAGGTCCGACGAGCGCTGACCCTCGCGGTCCCCGGCTCTCCACGCTCCGAGGGGCGCACTCTGCATTCGCAGGGTGCGCCCCTCGGCGTCGTTGCTCAGACCCCGTCCCGGTTCCGGACGGGCCGCTCTCCGGCGTCAGTCGGCCTGCTCCCGGAGCGGACGCGTCCGCGTACCGGGGAGGGGCCTCAACGCTTGAGGGCGCGCTCGTCCTCGTCCGCCGCGCCGCCCGCGCCCACCAGGCCGGTGTTGGTGCCGCCCGAGGAGAGCCGGGGCTCGAAGCGCCGCATCTCGCGCTGGCCCACCAGGCCGATGACGGCCGGGAGATACCCGCGGACGCCCTGCATGCCGCGCAGCCACCACTGTGCGTAGACGTGGTGGGAGCGGCGCTCGATCCCGGCGACGATGCGGTCGACGGCCGGGCCGAGCGGGTAGGTGCGGTTAGCCGGCCAGGGCAGCCGCTTGCGAAGGTCCCGCATCACCTCGTCCTGGTCGGCTCCGCGCACCATGTCGGTGTCGGTCCAGGAGAGATAGCCGACGCCCACCCGTACGCCCTTGTGGCCGACTTCACCACGCAGGCAGTGCGCGAACGCCTCCACTCCGGACTTGGACGAGCAGTAGGCGCTCATCATCGGGGCAGGGGTGATCGCGGCCAGCGAGGCTATCTGCAGGAAGTAGCCGCGGGATGCGATGAGTTCGGGCAGGAAGGCGCGGCCCGTCACCGCCCCGCCGATCAGGTTGACCTCGATGACGCGCCGCCACGACACGGGGTCGGAGTCGACGAAGGGGCCGCCGCTGGCGACACCCGCGTTGGCCACCACGATGTCGACCTTGCCGAAGTGGTCCTTCACCTCGGCTGCGATCCGGGTCATCGCCTCGTGGTCGGTCACGTCGCCGTGCCAGCAGGCGGAATCCGTACGAAGGGACTCGCTGACCCGCTTCAACTCCGCGGGTTCCAGGCCGATCAGGGCGATCCGCGCGCCCCGCGCGGCGAGCTTGCGCGCCAGCAGTTCGCCCACACCTCGGGCGGCACCGGTGACGACGGCGACCTGTCCGTCCAGACTCCGACGGCTCACGGGATCTCCTCCTTCTTCGCTGCGGTGGTGCTGCTGTCCGCTGCCGGGGCGGAGCCGGCGAGGTGATCGCGTACGAGATCCCGCAGGACCCCGGTCACCTCTTCCGGGCTCTCGAGCGGGGTCATGTGCCCGCGTCGCGGCAGCTCGTGCAGGCCCGTGCAGTGCGGCAGCGCGTCGGCCAGTTCACGGGCGAGGGCGGGCGGGGTGAGCCGGTCGTGCGTGCCGACGATCACCGCTGTGGGCGCCTTGAGCGCGCGGGCGTTCTGCGCGATGTCGAGCTTCGCGAGCACGGCTCCCCAGGCTCCGCGGATGCGCGGCCGGCAGGTGTGCACGATGCGGGCGACTGCCGTGACCTGCTCGGCGGACGCGTCGGGCCCCATCGTCCCGTACTTCAGCGCCTTCTTGGTCACCGGCGAGACCGGCCCCAGCGGAAGCCTCGACAGGACGAGGAAGCGATGGGCGCGGATGCGGGCGGACTCCGACCGGAACGGCAGCACGCGCGCACCGGACAGCAGCCGCCGCGCACCCGTGCTGCACAGCATCAACGCGGCGGCCCGCTCGTCCAGTTGAGGGCGTCCGGCAGCGGCGACGAGCGTCATCGCACCCATCGAGTGGCCGCCGAGCACGGCTCGTTCACCGGGGAGCAGCGCCGCGTCCAGCACGGCGCACAGGTCGTCTGCGAGAACCGCCGGGCTGTAGGCGTGCGGCTCCGCGCCCGGCGTACGGCCGTGGCCGCGCTGGTCGTACGCGATGACGCGGTGCCCCGTCTGCGTCAACTCCCGTATGACGGGGGCCCAGAAGGGAATCTTGCAGGTCCAGCCGTGTATGAGCACGACGGCCGGGTCCTGCTCGCGCCCGTGCACCTCGACGTGCAGCCGGGCTCCGTCGGCGGACGTGACGGTCAACTCGCGTGCGGCGGCGGGCAGATCGTAGGGACCGGCCGGCCCGCTCATCGATGCGGTCAGGCGCGCCATCAGCCCTCCTCCGCCGCGTGGAAGGCCGCCGTGGCGCTGCCGCGCCCCGCCGCACCGGTGACGGTCGTCCTGGAGGAGGCGGCCGAGCCCTGAGCGGCGGCGCGCCGCACCTCGTACTCCTCCAGCCGGACCTCCTTGGTGACGTTGCGGAACTCGGCGGTGGTGCCCGGCCATACGGTCGTGTTGCGGCCGTTCGCGTCCAGGTACCAGCTGTCGCATCCGGTGTTCCACACGCTGCGCCGCATCCGGTCCTGGATGTGGGCGTTCCAGGCGTTGACGGCCTCGGGCCGGGCGTCGAGCGCGACCTTGCCGCCGAGAGCGTCCAGCTTCTTCACGTAGTCGATCATGTAGTTCAGCTGGGCCTCGATGATGAGGATCATCGAGCTGTTCCCCAGGCCGGTGTTGGGCCCGATGACCGTCATGAAGTTGGGGAAGCCGCTGGCGGAACAGCCGCGCAGGGCCTCCATGCCGCCCGTCCACTTCTCCGCGAGCGTCATGCCGTCGGCGCCCTTCACGCGGTGGGCGATCGGCATGTCCGTGACGTGGAAGCCGGTGCCGAAGACGATCGCGTCCACCTCGGCCTCGGAGCCGTCCGAGGCGACGAGGGTGTTGCCGCGCACCTCCTTCAGACCGGAGGCGACGAGATCGACGTTCGGCTCGGCAAGCGCCGGATAGTAGTTGTTGGAGAGCAGGATGCGCTTGCAGCCGATCCGGTATTCCGGAGTGAGCTTGCGTCGCAGGCCGGCGTCCTTGACGGAGCGCTTCATGTGGGACGAGGCCAGCTTCTCCAGAAGGCCCAGCACGTTCGGGTGCTTGGCGAAGGCCGAGACCTGCAACTCCCTTATGCCCCACAGCAGTTGACGGCGCAGATAACGGGTGGCCGGCACCTTGCTGTGCAGCAGCTTCTCCAGCCGTGTGATCTTGCGGTCCGCCCTGGGCATCACCCATGCCGGGGTGCGCTGGAAGAGGGTGAGCTTCTCGACGTACGGCTGGATGGCGGGCACCACCTGGATCGCGGAGGCGCCCGTGCCGATGACGGCGACGCGCTTGCCTCGCAGGTCGTAGTCGTGGTCCCACTGAGCCGTGTGGAAGACCTTGCCCCCGAAGCCCTCCAGGCCGGGGATCTCGGGGATCTTGGCGTCGGAGAGCGGGCCCGTCGCGCTGACCACGAAGTCGGCGGTCAGCTGCCGCCCCTGCCCGGTGGTGATGGTCCAGTGCAGTTCCTCGGGGTCCCAGCTCATCAGCTCGACCTCGGAGTTGAACCGGATGTGCTGCCGCAGCCCGAAGGTGTCGGCCACGCGCTCCAGGTAGGCGCGGATGTGCTCCTGCCCGGAGAAGTTGCGCGGCCACTCGGGGTTGGGCGCGAAGGAGAAGGAGTAGAGGTGTGAGGGCACGTCGCACGCGCACCCCGGATAAGTGTTGTCGTGCCAGGTGCCGCCGACCGCCTCCCGGCGCTCGAGGACGACGAAGTCGGTCACTCCGGCGCGGCGCAGCCGCACGGCGGCCCCCAGGCCGCCGAATCCGGATCCGATCACCGCCACCCGTACGTGCTCGTGCTCGCGTTCGGCCGCCATGCCGCCGCCTCCCGGGGATCTGCTTCCGTCTTCCGCTTACCGCGCCAGTGATTACTGGCGTGATTGGGAGCGTAGGGCAGATGCATACCGATGGGTAGGGGTCCGGCGACGGAAGTTACCGCCGGTTGCACCTCCGCCCGTGACGGGCACCGAGCGGGCCGGGCCCGTACGTGCCGGCGATCCCCCTGGTTAAGCTGCCCAGGTGACCGACGACAGAGAGCGAGCTCAGACCACGGACCCGGGTGGCACAGGCGGCACAGGTCACGCCGACGGCCCGGTGAGCGGCAACGGAAGCGTCCGCACGGGCGACGGGACGGTCGCCGCAACCGGAATCGGCACCGGCACCGGCACCGGCACCGGCACCGGCACGAACGGCGGCGAGGGCGCCGTCCCACCCGGGGGCGGCCGCGAATACCGCACCTCCGAACTGGCCGAACTGGCCGGGATCACCGCCCGCACCCTGCGCTTCTACCGCGAGCGCAAGCTCCTGCCGCCACCGCGCCGCGAGGGCCGCATCGCCTGGTACGACGATCACCACCTCGCCCGGCTGCGCACCATCTCCGGGCTGCTCGCCCGCGGTCACACCCTGGGCGGAATCGCCGACCTGCTCGGAGCGTTCGAGAGCGGACGCGACTCGCACGGCACGGCCGAACTCCTCGGCATGGAGTCCTCGATGATCACGACGCTGTTCGCCGAGGAGTCCCCGATCCGCCTCACGCCCGAGGAGCTGGCCGACTACTACCAGGGCGAGGTGACGGTCGAGAACCTCGCCGCGTCCTTGGAGATCGGCTACATCGCCGTCGACGGCGACGAGTTCGTACACGCCAGCCGGAGGCTGCTGGACGCGTCGTCGGAGCTGGTGAAGAAGGGCATTCCGCTGGCCGCGGTGCTGGCCGCCGGCCGGGAGCTGCGTACGCAGACCGAGGCGATCGCCGAGGTCTTCGCCGCCCTCTTCCGCACGCACCTGCTTCCCAAGGAGCAGGCCGCCGCCCCCGAGGGCCTCGACGCCGAGTGCCTCAACGACCTGCTGACCCAGGTGCGTCCGCTCGCCAAGCAGGTCGTCGAGGCGGAGCTGGGGCTCGCGCTGGACCGACGCGTGCGGGCGGAGGTCGAGGACTGGATCTCCGGCGAGGCACTGCCCGGCCCGGACGGCGACGACCGGGCGGGCTGAAGCGCCGGACCGTCCCGCGAGGGTGCCCTCTACGGGCCGAAGTCCACCGTCACCGGCGCATGATCGCTCCAGCGCTGGTCGTGAGTGGCCGCCCGCTCCACGTACGCCTTCAGCGCCCGCCCCGCCAGCCCCGGCGTCGAGACGACGTAGTCGATGCGCCAGCCAGTGTCGTTGTCGAAGGCCCGGCCCCGGTAGGACCACCACGAGTACGGCCCCTCGGTGTCCGGATGGAGCTCCCGCACGACGTCGGCGTAGCCGCCGTCCGAGGCGTCGAAGACCTGGGAGAGCCACTCACGCTCCTCCGGGAGGAAGCCCGAGGAGCGGCGGTTCCCGCGCCAGTTCTTCAGATCGGCCTCGCGGTGGGCGATGTTCCAGTCGCCGCACACCAGGACCTCCCGGCCGTCGGCGGCGGCGCGTTCCCGCAGCCCGCGCAGATAGGGAAGGAACGCCGACATGAAGCGCTCCTTCTGCTCCTGCCGTTCCGTGCCCACGTCCCCCGACGGCAGATAGAGGCTGGCCACGGTGACGCCGGGAAGATCCACTTCCGCGTACCGCCCCGAGTCCTCGAACTCCTCCGCACCGAACCCGATGCGGACCTGGTCCGGTTCGCGCCGTGTGAGAACGGCCACTCCGGCCCGTCCCTTGGCGGCCGCCGGTGCGTACACCGTGTGCCAGCCCTCGGGTGCCCGTACGTCGTCCGGGAGTTGATGCGGTTCGGCACGCACCTCCTGAAGGCACACCACGTCCGCCTCGGTGGCCGCCAGCCACTCCCGGTAGCCCTTCTTCGCCGCGGCACGCAGCCCGTTCACGTTGATCGTCGTCACCTTCAGCATCGCCGGCCAGAATACGATGCGGGCATGCGAATCGTTCGTGCGCGCTACGACCACCCCGACGCGATGAAGCTGAACGACGCCGTGCAGCAGGAGTACGCCGTGCGCTACGGCGACGTGGGTGACATCACCCCTCTCGACCCGTCCATGTTCGAGCCGCCGCAGGGCCTCTACCTGCTGGCCTACGACGACGAGGAGCGCCCCGTCGCCACCGGCGGATGGCGGGCGCAGCAGCGCAACGACGAGGGGTACGCGGACGGGGACGCCGAGATCAAGCGCATGTTCGTCGTCATCGAGGCACGGGGCCGCGGGCTGGCCCGGCGGATCCTGGCCATGCTTGAGGAGGACGCACGCACGGCGGGCCGTACGCGCATGGTGCTGGAGACCGGCACCGCGCAGCCCGAGGCGATCACGCTGTACGAGTCCGCCGGTTACGAGCCGACGCAGAAGTTCGGCCTCTACCGCTTCGAGGCCGAGAGCCGCTGTTACGCCAAGCCTCTGTGATCCCCGGCCTCGCCCGCCGCCGTGGAGCGCGCCAGCTCGGCGGCCTCGGCGATGCCGTGCTCCTCGACGGAGACCGCGCACATTCCCGGCAGTTCGGCGGCGATCTGCCCTGTCAGCGCCCGCCCGGGCGGCAACTCCACACAGCACAGGGCCCCTTCGTCCGCCAGCGTGGACGCCGTCCCCGACCAGGACTCGGGACGGGCCACGGACCAGGCGAGCTCCTCGAAGACGGCATTGGTGTCGCCGCGCAGGCTGCGCCCGTGCACCCCGCTCACATACGGCACCGCCTGCGGCCGCCGCTTGATCGTCGCCAGATGCTGCGCGAGCCGGATCGCGACGTCCCGTGCGGACTCCTCGGCGCGCGCCAGCAGTTCACCACGGAGCCGCACTGCCCTGAGGGCCTCCTCGAAGGTGAGCACTTCGGCGAGCACGGCTGCGGCATAACCGCCGACGTCCTGCCCCGCGACGAGGCCGGGCCGCACTCCCTCGTCCTCCATCAGCGCGCGAGCCCCGGCCACCCCCGCGACGAGAAGCGCCACGTGGCAGGCCACCGGCGACTTCTCCAACGCCTCGGGCGTGTCCAACTCGGCGATGCCGTCCGCGTATTCCCTCGCTGCCGCTGCCCCGGCGGCACCCGCCTCCGGCGAGGGCCCCGATCGGGAGGCGAGCTCGCGCAGCGCACAGTCCGCCTCGGCCAGCACGGTCGCGGACGCGGCGGTGTCGGGCAGCCGGTGCAGCATGCCGGGTCGCTGCGAACCCCGGCCGGGGAAGAGGAAGGCGATGCTCATGAGGGCCAGCCTGGCCCGCGCGGGCCCGCGACGCCAGCCGCGTACGCGCCCCCGAAACCGCGAACTCCCCTGCCACCATGCGGATCAGGCCGCGAGCTCCGCTCCCGCATCACCCGTGCGAGCGACGTGCGTACCGGTCCGCAGGGGCGCAGGCTCCCCTCCCCGCACGTCCCGTCGCGTCCCGCCCCCGACGCCGAGGCACCTGTCCGCATCTGCGGCGTCAGCCGGAACTCCGACCGTGCGACCGGCCTCGAAGGAGAAGCCCGTGAACGACGCGACGCACCCGCTGCTGCGGTTCTTCCTGGACGCCGCCGACGGCAGGTTCCCTCCGGTCGACGGCGGTGTGACGGTGACCGGCCCCCTCGCGAGGGGGCTGGAGTGCTCCGTGGCCTTCACCGGGCACGCCGTCATCGCCACCGCTCTCCCCGCCGGGGAGATCCACCGCTTCGAGCCGGACGGCTTCGGCGCCTCCCTCGCCCCGGACCTGCTGCGCCACCTCGCCGGCAGCCGGGGCCGGATCGACGTCGTCGACGCGACCCTCGCCGCCAGGGGTACGGGCGGCACGCCACGCCTCCCGGAGCGCCACGACCTGGAGGACCATCCGCGCGTGCGGCACGCCCGTGAGCTGCGCGCCCACGTCCGCACCTACGGTGACGAGCGCGGCCTGGTCACCCTCGCCGAAGGTCTCGCCGGACGGCGGGAGTTGAGCGCCGAGCTGCACCGGCCTCAGGCCGGCGGCCGGCGCTTCGGCCGGTCCCTGCTGCTGGACGCGCTCTCGCTCGTACCCGACGGGGAGCCGGTCTTCGCCGCCGTCTCCCCAGGCAACGCCCGGTCGCTGCGGGCGTTTCTCGCGGCCGGCTTCACCCCCCTCGGGAGCGAGGTCGTCGTGCGCCCCGACTGTCAGAGGCCCGGGGCATCATCGGACGCATGACACAGGCAGACGCGGAGCAGCTGAGCGCCCTGGCCCGTCAGCACCTTCCACCGGCCGTCGCCGGGCGGTGGACCGGGCTGCTGCGCCCGTGCGTGCATCTGACGCCGGTCTTCGACGGGGAGGGCCCGCCTGCCGCCCGGCTCGGCGGGCTTCCGCGGCTGCCGGAAGGCGTGGAGTGGCCCACCTGGGAAGGCCACGGGCCGCTGGCCTTCGTCGGCTCGGTCGACTGCGCCGTGCTGCCCTCCGCCGGTCTGGACATCTCCCTGCCCGACGACGGCACGCTCGCGTTCTTCTACTTCGACGCCGGGCAACTGGACGACGGGGGCATCCTGTTGGCGCCGGAGCAGCCCGAGCACCAGGCCGGGGCGCGCGTGCTCCACATCCCCGCCGAGGCTTCCGCGACGGAGCGCACACCGCCCAGGGGCCTGACTCCCTACTCCCCGGTGCCGCTGGCCGCCCGTGCGCGCACGACCGCCGCCGAGCCCTGGCACCCGCGCCTCCACAAGGTCTTCGCCCCGGAAGGGTCCGCCATCGCCCAGCCGTACGAACACCCCGTGTGCGGGGACGCGTTCAACGACGCGCTGTGGGAGATGGACGAGATGCCGGCACACCGCATCGGCGGCTACGCCACCCCGGACCAGAGCCCTGTGGAGTTCGACGCCGCCCACGTCGTGCGCGGCTCATGGGCCGACGAGGAGAAACTGACCGAGGAGGCCTGCCGCTGGATCCTGCTCGCCCAGTTCGACAGCGACGAGTGCACGGACATGATGTGGGGCGACTGCGGCACGCTCTTCTGGCTCATGCGTCCGGACGACCTCGCCGAACGGCGCTTCGACCGCGCCCTGTTCACCTGGCAGAGCAATTGACCACGCCCGAAGTCATCGCCACCGAACGGCTGCTCGTGCTGCCGCTGCGCCCGGAGCACGCCGACGAGATGGCCGCCGTGCTCTCCGGTCCGGAGCTGTACACCTTCATAGGGGGTGCGCAGCCCGAGCTGCCCGAGCTGCGTTCCCGCTACGAGCGCTGGGCGTCCGGATCCCCGGACCCGGACGTCTCGTGGTGCAACTGGGTCCTCCAGTCACGCGGGGACGGACGCCTCACGGGCACCGTCCAGGCGACGGTCACCCACCGCGCCGCCGGGGACGTCGCGGAGATCGCCTGGGTCGTCGGGACGGGCTGGCAGGGCCGGGGGTTCGCGACCGAGGCGGCGCGCGGGCTGGTCTCCTGGCTCCGCCGCCGGTCCGTACGGGAGATCG
>NZ_JACBXA010000187.1 GCF_013870515.1 Streptomyces albidus (ex Kaewkla and Franco 2022)
TGTTAGACCCTACACCACGCTCGCAGGTGCCCCAAACCTGGTCCGGAGAGGCTCCTGCGCAGGTGAATCAGCCCTTCCCGGCGGCCAGTTCACGGCTCCGGTCGCGTGCGGCCTCAAGTGCGTCGAGCACGGCGGCGCGTACACGGTGGTTCTCGAGCTCGCGGATCGCGTTGATGGTCGTGCCCGCAGGAGAGGTCACGTTCTCGCGGAGCGTCACCGGGTGATCGCCGCTGTCGCGGAGCATCGTGGCGGCGCCCACCGCGGCCTGGACGATCAAGTCGTGTGCCTTGTCGCGCGGCAGCCCGAGGAGGATGCCCGCGTCGGTCATCGCCTCCACCAGGAAGTAGAAGTAGGCCGGCCCAGATCCGGACAGGGCGGTGGTGGCGTCCTGTTGGCTCTCCGGGACGCGGAGCGTCTTGCCGACGCCGTTGAAGATCTCCTCCGTGAGCACGAGATGCTCCTCGGTGGCGTGCGTACCGGCGGAGACGACCGACATCGCCTCGTCCACCAGGGCGGGGGTGTTGGTCATCACGCGGACCACGGGTGTACCCGGCTGGAAGCGCTCCTCGAAGAGCGAGGTGGGGATTCCGGCTGCGCCACTGATGATCAGGCGCTCGACGGGGGTGTGGGGTGCCAGTTCGTCGAGGAGGGTCCGCATGTCCTGGGGCTTGACCGTGAGGATGAGCGTGTCCGCGCGCTCGGCGGCCTCCGTGTTGCTGACCGACTCGACGCCGTAGCGGTCCCGGAGTTCGTCCGCGCGTTCCGGACGGCGGGCGGTGACCATCAGCCGGGACGGTGACCAGCCGCCCCTGAGCATGCCGGAGAGCAGGGCCTCGCCGATCTTGCCTGTGCCGAGGACGGCGACTTTCTGGGTCATGGGGCGGTTCACCTCGTCCAGTGCGTACGCGTGCTGCGGCTCATCCTCGCACCGGTGGGAGGGCCCGAGTTGAACCGTCCGGCTGATGGATGCCCGGTGCGCCTCCGCATCACCGGTCCCGCCGCGCCCACCGGCCGGACGCCCCTCACCCGGGGCTCTACGCCGTTCGGCGCCGCAGCGTCGCCGCCCCGAGGAAGAGGACCAGAAGAGCCGAGCCGCCGACGATGGCGATGTCCCGGACGAAGTCGCCGGTGGCGTCGGTGTGCTGAAGGACCTCGTTCATGCCGTCGACGGCATAGGACATGGGGAGCACGTTGGAGATGTACTCCAGTACGGGCTGCATGGTGTCGCGCGGCGCGAAGAGGCCGCAGAGCAGGAGCTGCGGGAAGATCACCGCCGGCATGAACTGCACCACCTGGAACTCCGACGCCGCGAAGGCGCTCACGAAGAGCCCGAGGGCGGTGCCGAGGATCGCATCGAGCAGCGCGATCAGGAGAAGGAGCCAGGGCGAACCCGCGAAGTTGAGGTCCAGCAGCCATACGGCGACGCCGGTGGCGATGGAGGCCTGGACGATGGCGAGGACCCCGAAGGCGAGGGCGTACCCGGCGATCAGGTCTCCCTTGCCCAGCGGCATGGAAAGGAGCCGCTCCAGGGTGCCCGACGTCCGTTCACGCAGGGTGGCGATCGAGGTGACCAGGAACATCGTCACCAGCGGGAAGATGCCGAGCAGGGAGGCGCCGATGCTGTCGAAGGCGCGGCGGTCGGCGTCGAAGACGTAGTAGAGGAGGACGAGCAGCAGTACGGGGACGAACAGCAGGAGCGCGATGGTGCGGGGGTCGTGGCTGAGCTGGCGGAGTACCCGTCGGGCTGTGGCGAGGGTGCGTGATGGCTTCATGGCAGGTGCTCTCCGGAGGAGGTGTGCGTGAGAGAAGGCCGGGTCAGGAGTTGGATTCGGCCTCGCGGGCCTCGTCCACCAGGTGCAAGAAGGCGCCTTCGACCGAGTCGGTGCCGGTGCGGGTGCGCAGCGCTTGGGGGGTGTCGGCGGCCAGCAGCCGGCCGGAGCGCATGAGCAGCAGGCTCTGGCAGCGGTCCGCCTCGTCCATGACATGGGACGAGATGAGGAGGGTGGTGCCGCGCTCGGCCGCGAGGCGGTGGAAGAGGTCCCACAGGTCGCGGCGCAGGACGGGGTCGAGGCCGACCGTGGGTTCGTCGAGCACCAGCAGCCGGGGCGAGCCGAGCAGGGCGACCGCGAGGGAGACGCGGGAGTGCTGGCCGCCGGAGAGGTTGCCGGTGAGGGCGTCGGCGTGCGACATGAGGTCGACGTCGGTGAGTGCGCGGGTCACCTGGTCGGCGCGTTCGCGGCGCGGGATGCCGAGCACGGAGGCGTAGTAGTCGAGGTTCTGGCGTGCTGTCAGGTCTCCGTAGACCGAGGGGTCCTGGGTGACGTAGCCGACGCTCGCCCGCAGGGGCGCGGCTCCCGCGGGACTGCCGAGGACGTCGAGAGTGCCGGTGACCTTGGCCTGGGTGCCGACGACGGCGCGCATGAGCGTGGACTTGCCGCAGCCGGACGGGCCGAGCAGACCCGTGACGGTGGCCGGGGCGACGTCGAAGGAGAGGTCGTCGATGACCGTACGGCTGCCGCGGACCACGGTGAGGTGCTCCGCGTGGACGGCCGGGGCCGACGACGCCGTCCCGTGAGGTGCTGGTGCCGTGGTGCGCACGGGTGGGCGTTTATTCATCATGCGATGAATAATGCGACCGGCTGTGCGGCACCGTCAAGCGGCATGTGCACGCGACCTGCGTGCGGCGACGGGCGGTCTTGATCCACAAGGCCTGAATGCAGCCATCTGTACGGCGGTTTTCACTCACCGTGCATGTGCCGACTTGCAAATGCGCACACGGGAATGGACACAATGAAGCCTCATGTCCACCACCCGGACCGAGGGAGAGCGGATGGGGCCGAGCAGGCACGTCATGCGGACGCTGATCGCGGCCGTCACCCTGCTCATCGCCACCCTCCTGTCCGTCGAGTGTGCATCTGCGCAGGTAGTTCCCGAGAGCGCCCGCACGGTCACTTCGGCCGAGGCGCCGTCAGCGCCCGTGATCCAGTCCCCGGGGCCGGCGGAGGACGACTGCCGGCCGCGGCGCGGCGCCCGCCACTCGGTCAGCGTTCCGTCGTCGGCGCCCCTTACCGGACATGTGTGCGGTTGCGATTCCCGCTGGGGACATGCTCGTGACGGAGCAAGATCCGTCACCGTACGTGAAAGCGCGCCCAAGGCGAGATCCGTCGGGTTGCCGCTCCTCCTTCAGACGTTCCGCTGCTGATCCCCCGCGCCCACCGGCGCTGATTCCGGGCTGCCGTCCGGACAGGCAGTAAGGGTGCCGACGCGCCCGTGATCCCTCCCATGCAGCGAACTGAACTCCCCGCCCCGCACGAGCACCGTGCGGTGAGGCGGGATGGAGGCGACCCATGCGAACGAAATCCAAGATCCGCACCACCTTGCGGGCCGATGTCACCGCGTCCTTCGTGGTCTTCCTCGTCGCCCTTCCCCTGTGCGTGGGGGTGGCCGTCGCGTCCGGGGTGCCGGCCGAACTCGGCCTGATCACCGGCATCGTGGGCGGTCTGGTCACCGGGCTCCTGCCCGGCAGCAGCCTCCAGGTGAGCGGCCCGGCCGCCGGGCTGACCGTGCTTGTCTTCGAAGCCGTGCAGGCCTACGGGCTGGGCGTGCTCGGTGTCCTGGTGCTGTGTGCCGGGGTGCTTCAGCTGGCGATGGGCGCGCTGCGGCTGGGCAGATGGTTCCGGGCGATCTCCGTCGCAGTGGTCCAGGGCATGCTCGCCGGGATCGGGATGGTGCTGATCGCAGGTCAGGTGTACACGCTGGCGGACGTGGAGGCGCCGAGCACCGGGCCAGGGAAGCTCATGGGGCTGCCCGCGCTCGGCGCCGAACTGCTCACCTCGGGCACGGCGCTCACCGCGGCCGGTGTCGGAGTGGGAACGGTCCTGGTGCTCGTCGCCTGGCCGAAGTGGAAGCGCGCGGCCAAGGTGATGCCCGCGCCGCTGACCGCCGTCGCGCTGGCGACAGCGGTGACCGTGGTGCTCGATCTGCCGATCGCCCGGGTGCGGGTGCAGGGCCTGCTGGAGGCCGTACAGCCGCCGGGGACCGGTGACTTCGCGGCGCTGGCGTCCTTCGGCGTACCGGCGACGGTGCTCGCCTTCACCCTCATCGCCTCTGCCGAGTCGCTGTTCAGCGCGGCCGCCGTGGACCGGCTGCACGACGGTGCCCGTACGGACTACGACAGGGAGTTGATGGCGCAGGGCGCGGGCAACGCGGTCTGCGGTGCGCTCGGCGCGCTGCCGATGACGGCGGTCATCGTCCGCAGCTCGGCGAATGTGGCAGCGGGCGCGCGAACCAAGCTCTCGCGGGTGCTGCACGGGGTGTGGCTGCTGCTGTTCGTGGCCGCGCTGCCGGCCGCGCTGGGGATGATCCCGGTCGCCGCCCTCGCAGGTGTGCTGGTGCATGCGGGCTGGAAGCTGATTCCGGTTCGGGAGCTCGTGCCGCTGTGGCGGGAGCACCGGGCGGAGGCGGTGGTGCTGGCGGTCACCGCGATCGCCATCGTGGGGATCAACATGTTCGAGGGCGTGCTGATCGGGCTGCTGCTGGCGGTGGTGAAGTCGGCCTGGGAGATCTCGCACGTGCAGGTCGAGTCGGAGGACGCGGGGACGGAACTGCCGTTGCGCGTACGGGTGACGGGCAACGCGACCTTCCTGCGCCTGCCGAAGCTGCTGGACCAGTTGGAGGCGCTGCCTCCCGCTCGTACGGTCGAGCTGAACCTGTCCGGGTTGCGGCACGTCGACCACGCGTGCGGGATGGCGCTGGCCGCGTGGGAGGAGGAACACAACTCCCGTGCCGGGAAGGTGGCTTCACCGTCCGCGCGGTCCGCCGGGGCAGGCCGCGCGCCGATGTGACCGGTCTCGCAGCCGTACGGGCGGCCCCGGCGAGTCCGGAGGGTCACTCGACCTCGCGCATCATCTTCTTCTCCAGCGAGACGATGGACTGCCGGGCCGCAGTGAGTTCCTCGATGCTGCGGCGGTGCAACTCGACGTTGTCCTCGAGCAGTTGAGCGTACTTGTGAGCCAGCTGCTTGTACTGCTCCTCGCGCGCGGCCAGCATGCGGGCGCGCCAGGTCGCGGCGATCTGCCAGACGAGCACGATCAGCAGGACGAAGACGCCTGCCGTGCCGAGTGCCGCCGCCCAGACTCCCGCCGGATCCGCCGCCGCTACGACCAGTTCCTGATCCACTTCGCCGCCCCCTCTTCCCGGTCCCCGCTCTCCCCCGTCCCGCCGGCTCCTGTGGCGGCGGGAGGGGATGCGGAGCGTCCTCGAATGATGCGCTCGGCGCGGGAGCCGCCGGAATGCGGAAGGGCGGATCTGGGGGCGTGGTCAGGGTTTTCACCCACGCCCCCGATCGGGGTGCCCCGGGGGTTCGAGTGGTGCCGGTCAGGCGTTCTGGCCGCCGAGCTGCGTCAGGTCGCGCACCGCACCCTTGTCGGCGCTGGTGGCCATGGCGGCGTAGGCACGCAGGGCCGTGGAGACCTTGCGTTCGCGGCCGGTGGGCGAGTAGTCGCCGTTCAGCGCCTCGCGGCGTGCGGCCAGCACTCCCTCGTCCACGTTCAGCTCGATGGTGCGGTTCGGGATGTCGATCACGATCTCGTCGTCGGTCTCGACCAGCGCGATCGTGCCGCCGCCCGCCGCCTCCGGTGAGACGTGACCGATGGAGAGGCCCGAAGTGCCGCCGGAGAAACGCCCGTCGGTGATCAGTGCACAGGCCTTGCCCAGGCCGCGCCCCTTGAGGAAGGAGGTGGGGTAGAGCATCTCCTGCATGCCGGGGCCGCCCTTGGGGCCTTCGTAGCGGATGACGACGACGTCGCCTTCCTTGACCTGCTTCTTGAGGATCGCGTCGACGGCCTGCTCCTGCGACTCGACGACAACCGCCGGGCCGGTGAAGGTGAGGATCGACTCGTCGACGCCCGCGGTCTTCACGACGCAGCCGTTCTCGGCGAGGTTGCCGTACAGCACGGCCAGGCCGCCCTCTTGCGAGTAGGCGTGCTCGACGTCGCGGATGCAGCCGCCGGCGGCGTCGGTGTCGAGGCTGTCCCAGCGCTCGGACTGCGAGAAGGCGGTGGCGGAGCGGACGCAGCCGGGCGCCGCGTGGAAGAGCTCGGTGGCCGTGGCGGAAGGTGAACCGCCGCGGATGTCCCAGTTCTTGAGCCAGTCGGCCAGCGACGGGGAGTGCACGCTCTGCACGTCCTCGTTCAGCAGCCCGGCACGGTTGAGCTCACCGAGGATGGCGGGGATGCCGCCGGCGCGGTGCACGTCCTCCATGTAGTACGTGCCGTTGGGCGCGACCTTCGTCAGGCAGGGCAGAGCGCGGGAGAGCGCGTCGATGTCCGCCATGGTGAAGTCGAGTTCGGCCTCCTGGGCCGCGGCCAGCAGGTGCAGGATCGTGTTGGTGGAGCCGCCCATGGCGATGTCCAGCGCCATGGCGTTCTCGAAGGCCGCCCGGCCGCCGATGTTGCGCGGCAGCACGGTGTCGTCGTCCTGCTCGTAGTAGCGAGTGGCCAGCTCGACGACCGTACGGCCCGCGTCCTCGTACAGAGCCTTGCGGGCGGTGTGCGTGGCCAGCACCGAACCGTTGCCCGGCAGCGCCAGACCCATGGCCTCCGCCAGGCAGTTCATCGAGTTGGCGGTGAACATGCCGGAACAGGAGCCGCACGTGGGACAGGCGCTGTCCTCGATGCGGAGCATGTCCTCGTCCGAGACGCTGTCGTTGGCGGACTCGGCGATGGCGCTGATCAGGTCGAGCTTGCGGACCGTCCCGTTGACGAGCGTGGCCGTGCCCGACTCCATGGGGCCGCCGGAGACGAAGACCGTGGGGATGTTGAGCCGCATCGCGGCGTTCAGCATGCCCGGCGTGATCTTGTCGCAGTTGGAGATGCAGATCAGGGCGTCGGCGCAGTGCGCCTCCGTCATGTACTCCACGGAGTCCGCGATCAGGTCGCGGGAGGGCAGGGAGTAGAGCATGCCGCCGTGACCCATGGCGATGCCGTCGTCCACGGCGATGGTGTTGAACTCGCGCGGGATGCCGCCCGCGGCCTTGATCGCATCACTCACGATCCGGCCCACCGGCTGGAGGTGCGTGTGGCCCGGCACGAACTCGGTGAAGCTGTTGGAGACCGCGATGATCGGCTTGCCGAAGTCCTCGCGCGCTACGCCCGAGGCCTGCATGAGGGCTCGGGCGCCCGCCATGTTGCGGCCGTGGGTGACGGTGCGTGACCTCAGCTCGGGCATGGTGGCACTCCCCTTGTACGGTGCGTGCGCCTTCCGACGACGCGTGGTGTCGTCCGGTGTGCGCTGCCGGTGTCCTCGCCCGGGCGGCCTTATGCCGTGCGCCTGGGCGGCGGGGCAGCTCGCACATGCGGTGACCTTCGAGACTACGCCCACGCGCCCGGGATCTGGACCTCAAGACCACATTCTGAGATCGGCTGACCGCTCCTTGAGCCGGCCCGACCGGATGCGCCGCAGGGACGGCGTCTCTTGATCAGCCGGACCGCTCAGCCCGTCAGATGCCGCTGCACCACGGGCGCGAGCCGTCCGGTCAGCTCCTCCGGAGGCAGGGACGCCAGAGGCTCCACCTTGACCACGTAGCGCAGCAGGGCCATGCCCACGAGCTGGGACATCGCCAGCTCCACCCGCAGTTCCGCGTCCGGGCCCTCCAGGCCTCGGGCGACTCGTTGGACCATGTTGCGGCCGATGAGCCCGCGGAAGATCGTCGCGGCGCTCTCGTTGTTGACCGCGGAACGCATGATGGCCAGCAGCGGATCACGGGTGACCGCGTCCTCCCAGATGCCGAAGAAGTAGCCGACGAGCTGCCGGCCCCAGTCCTCACGGTCCTGCGAGAGCAGCAGGTCGGGCAGCCCGACGGCCGGTGCGAAGGCGCCCATGACGGCCGCGGTGAAGACCTGCTCCTTGGTGCCGAAGTAGTGGTGGACCAGTGCCGGGTCCACGTCGGCGCCCCGTGCGATGGCACGGACCGACGCCTTGTCGTAGCCGCGCTCGGCGAACTCCGTCCGTGCCGAGCTGAGAATCCTGTCGCGCGTCGCCGGTTCGCCCGCGACCTTCTCCGACGAGGCCGGACGGCCGCGTCTGCGTACCGGCCCCTCGGCGCTCACCGCTGCCTCTGCGGGGGCGCTCCCCCTACGGCCGCGGAGGCGAGGTGGAGCCGGGTGTAGGCGAGCGCCTCGGCGAGGTCGGTCTCACGCTCGGCCGCTGACATGGCCCGGCGGGTGTTGACCTCGACGACGACGTGGCCGTCGAAGCCGTTGGCGCCCAGCCGCTCCAGCAGCTCGGCGCACGGCTGGGTGCCCCGGCCCGGAACCAGGTGCTCGTCCTTGTTGGAGCCGGTGCCGTCGGCGATGTGCACGTGGCCGAGACGGTCGCCCATGCGGTCCACCATGGCGAGGGTCTCCGTGCGCGAGGTCGCGGTGTGCGAGAGGTCGATCGTGAAGTGCCGGTAGTCGTCCTGGGTGGGGTCCCAGTCGGGGGCGTAGGCCATCATCTCGCGGTCGCGGTAGCGCCAGGGGAACATGTTCTCGACGGCGAAGCGCACGTCGGTCTCCCCGGCCATCCGCCAGATGCCGCTGACGAAGTCCCGGGCGTAGTTGCGCTGCCAGCGGAAGGGCGGGTGGACCACCACCGTCGACGCGCCCAGCCGCTCAGCCGCGGTACGTGCCCGCTGCAGCTTCACCCACGGGTCCGTGGACCAGACCCGCTGCGTGATGAGCAGGCAGGGGGCGTGCACGGCGAGGACGGGCACACCGTGGAAGTCCGAGAGGCGGCGCAGGGCTTCGACGTCCTGGCTGACCGGGTCGGTCCACACCATGACCTCCACCCCGTCGTAGCCGAGGCGCGCAGCGATCTCGAAGGCCGTCGCAGTGGACTCCGGATAGACGGAGGCCGTGGACAGGGCGACCTTCGTATCGGGTACGCGCACAGCAGGTTGAGCCACAGCAGACAGCCTAAGGCTCCGGCAGTGTGATCAGCCGGGGCTCCGGGACGTGGTCGGCAGGCCCCCCGGAGCGCCACACCTGATGATCACGCTGCTGGTCACGACGCTGCCGCGCGGGCCCGCCGGAGCTCTGGGGGTGGCCGGCGGGGCGCCCACGCCCGTGAGGGATCTCACGCGCGACGCAGATGGTCGAGGCGCCGCAGGATCACGCCCTCACGCAGCGCCCAGGGGCAGATCGTCACCTCCTGGACGCGGAAGATCTCCAGAGCGCCCTCCGCGACCAGGGCTCCAGCGACGAGTTGACGGGCACGGCCTTCGGACACCCCGGGGAGCTCGGCACGTTCCGCGGCCGGCAGGTCTGCGAGCTGCGGCACCCACTCCTCCAGAGACGCCCGCGTCAACTTCCGCTCCACGTACGGGCCTTCAGCTGTACGGGCGGCGCCCGTGATGCGTGCGAGCTGCTTGAACGTCTTGGAGGTGCCGACCACGTGATCCGGCGGATTGAAACGGTTGAACTCACCGGCGACGCGGGCGATCTCGGCACGCACGTGCCGGCGCAGCGCCCGCACGTCGGAGGTGTCCGGCGGGTCCTCCGGCAGCCATCCCGCGGTGAGCCGGCCCGCGCCCAGCGGGAGGGAGACGGCGACATCGGGCTCCTCGTCCTGCCCGGACGCCATCTCCAGGGAGCCGCCGCCGATGTCCAGGAGCAGCAACTGCCCCACGGACCAGCCGAACCAGCGGCGCGCGGCCAGGAACGTCAGGCGTGCCTCGTCCTCGCCGGAGAGCACTTCGAGCTTGACGCCCGTCTCATCGGCGACGCGTGCCAGGACCTGTTCCGCGTTGGCCGCCTCGCGTACGGCGGAGGTGGCGAACGGCAGCAGGTCCTCCACGCCCTGGTCCTCGGCGACCTGGAGGGCGTCGGCCACCGTGCGGGAGAGGCGGTCGATCCCGTCGGGGCTGATCGCGCCGTCCGCGTCGAGGAGTTCGGCGAGCTTGAGCTCCGCCTTGTGGGAGTAGGCGGGCAGTGGACGCGCGCCGGAGTGCGCGTCCACGACGAGGAGGTGGACCGTGTTCGAGCCCACGTCGAGGACACCAAGTCTCATGGGGTGAACGCTAGCTGTATCTGACGGTGCCACGGTTACCCTGGGGCACGTGGGTAAGACGAAAGCGGCGAAGCGCCAGAAGCAGGACAGGTCAGTACAGCTGGAGCAGGCGGCACAGACCGCCCCACCGGCACCACCGGTGGCGGTGCCGGCACCCGTCTCGCGGGAGGTGGCGTCCTCACCGGCCGTGCCCCCAGCTCCGGACCCGGCCGATCCCCGCAAGGAGGAGACGGGCCTGGACTTTCCGCGCGCCTGGGTCGAGTTCAACGACCCCGCCGACGACGAGCAGATCTTCCGGTGCGATCTGACCTGGCTCACCTCACGCTGGAACTGCGTGTTCGGGCAGGGCTGCCAGGGCATCGAGGCGGGCCGCGCGACGGACGGCTGCTGCACGCTCGGCGCCCACTTCGCCGACGAGGACGACCAGAAGCGCGTGGCCTCGCATGTGGCGCGGCTCACACCGGAGATCTGGCAGTTCCACGCCGAAGGCACGGCCGACGGCTGGATGCAGGAGGCCGAGGTCGACGAGGACGACGACGAAGAGGACGAGGACGAGGGGCCGACGCTGCAGACGCGCCGCCTCGACGGTGCCTGCATCTTCCACAACAGGCCTGGATTCCCCGGCGGCCAAGGGTGCTCCTTGCACATGCTGGCGCTGCGGGAGGGCCGGGAGCCGCTGGAGACCAAGCCCGACGTGTGCTGGCAGCTGCCGGTCCGGCGGACCTTCGAGTGGGTGGAGCGGCCCGACGGCGAAGAAGTGCTGATGGTCTCGATCGGCGAGTACGACAGGCGGGGCTGGGGTTCCGGCGGGCACGACCTGCACTGGTGGTGCACCTCCGCACCGTCGGCGCACGGTGCGGGCGAGCCGGTGTACGTCTCGTACAAGCCGGAGCTGACAGAGCTGATGGGCGCGGCGGGATACGAGCGCCTCGCGGAGCTGTGCGAGCAGCGTCTCGCCGCGGCCACGCCCCGCGCCGCGGGATTCCCTGCGCTGCCGCTGCTGGCCCCGCACCCGGCCGATCCGCAGAACTGAGCGGCAGGCGGGGCGAGTTCAGCTCGGCGGAGGGCTGGGCTCGCCGGAAGTCGGAGGATCCGACGGCGGAGGCGTCGTCGGATCGTCGGAAGGCGGCGGGTCCGAGGGCGGGGGAGTCGTCGGATCGTCGGAAGGCGGCCTGGTGGGGGGCGTTGAGCCCGAGCCACGCCCCTGGATCGTGACGACGGCCCCGGACGGCGACACCCTGATGTTGGCCGACCAGGCGCGGGAGGGCTCACGGCTGCGTACGACGGAGACCCTCACGGTGACGGACTCCCCGGGACGCAGCACACCGCTCGTACGGCTGAAGCTCAGCCAGGAGGCGCCGCCGTACATCGACCAGCGGACCGGTGAACTCCCCTTCGCAGTCAGCCTGATGAGCGTCGACCCGCCGACCGGGCTTGCGTCGACGCTCAGTCGGCCGGAGTTCGAGCCCTCGCCCTCGCCGTTCTTCTTGTCGCCGTCCGAACGGCCTTTCCCCTTGCGGGAGTCGGCGTCCTTCTTGCCGTGCTGCTTCCTGTGGCCGTCGTGGCCGCGTGAATCGTCCTGGGCGGCGTTCTCGTACGGCCTCCCGCGCAGCACCGAATCCCCGTCGCGGTCGGCCGCGGAGATTGACCTGCCGTCCGACTCGCCGGTGAAGGGCGCGCCGCGGTAGGCGGCCCACAGCGCGAGCACTGGAGCGGCGACGACCGTGGCGACGACGGTGGTGGTGACGGCGCGGCTGCGCAGCCGGTCCCGGCGGGCGCTCCGGTCCTTGACGTCGACCGGGAAGCCGGTCCTGTCGAAGCGTGGAGCGTGCTTCGCGCGTGCGCGGCGCACGG
>NZ_JACBXA010000188.1 GCF_013870515.1 Streptomyces albidus (ex Kaewkla and Franco 2022)
CCGCTCGTCGCCCCACCACAGGTCGAGCCGTGAGAAGTCGACGGAGTCGCGGTCGGGAGGCTGCGGCCAGGGGGTGCCGTCCCACAGCAGCCACAAGGCCTCCTCGGCGGTGCCGCCGCCGGAGAGAAGCTCACGCGCCTTGCGCAGGAGCAGCCCCAGTCGTTGTGCGCCCCGTGCGTACGCGGGGTCGTGCGCCACCAGGCGCTCGGGCTCGGCGAGAGCAGCGGCGAGCAGCACGTCGGACGGACGGGGGACGCTCTCGCCCGCCGCTCGCTCCTCCTCGCGCAGGGCCCGCCCGAGCCGTCGCAGATCTGCGGCGTCCATGCCGCCGAGCGGCGAGGTGAGCAGGGTGAGCGCGGTCTCCGTGTCCAGCCATGCGGCCGGGGGGCGGAGCGGGGAGGCACGTTCCGGCGTCCCCTTGGCGCCGACCGGACCGGCACCGCCTGCGCTCCGCTCGGCGTCGGCTCCCGCCTCGGCGACGGTGGCGGGGGCTTCGTCAGGCGCCGTACGGGCAGCGGGAATCCTGGACGCCGGGCTCGGGGCGTCTTCGGAGGCCGCCGCACGGGCCACCGCTCGCAAAGCCGTCAACAGCGGTGCCACCGAGGGCTCATGCCGCAGAGGGACGTCGCTCCCGTCCACGTCGACCGGAACTCCGGCTGAGGTGAGCGCCCGTCGGACGGCGGGAATCGTACGGCCGCCGGCTCGCACCAGCACGGCCATCTCGCCCCAGGGAACGCCCTCTTCGAGGTGAGCGCGGCGCAACAGGTCCGCGACGTTGTCGAGTTCCGCCCCGGCCGTCGGGTAGGTGTACGTCTCCACCGTGCCGCCGGGACGCTGCGCCACCAGGCCGCGATGGGCGCGCACCGCCTCGGCGGGGAGCCGCGTCAGCGGGATGCGGCGGGTGATCTCACGGGTGGCGGCCATCAGCCGGCTACCGGAACGGCGGGCGGCGCGCAGCACCTGCACGGGTGCGGGCTCGCCCGAGGCCTGCCGGAAGACGTCGGGGAAGTCGAGGATGCCGTTCACGTCGGCACCGCGGAAGGTGTAGATCGACTGGTCGGGGTCGCCGAAGGCGACGAGGGAACGCCCGCCGCCCGCCAGGGCCCGCAGCAGCCGCACCTGGGAGGGATCGGTGTCCTGGTACTCGTCGACGTAGACCGCGTCGTACCGCCCCCGAAGGTCCGCCGCTACCTCGTCGCGCTCCGCGAACAGCACGGCCCGGTGCACGAGTTCCGCGTAGTCGAGCACGCCCTGCGCATCGAGCACGTCGAGGTACTCCGCGAGGAAGCCCGCTGCGGCTCCCCAGTCGGGCCGCCCCGTGCTGCGGGCGAACGTGCTCAGTGCGTCAGGGCCCAGGCCCAGCTCCCTGCTCCGGGCGAGCACCGCCCGTACCTCGTCGGCGAAGCCACGGGTGGTGAGGCAGGCGCGCAGTTCGTCCGGCCAGCCGGTACGCGATCGGCCCTCCGCCTCCAGCGCGAGCTGCCCCTCCAGGAGTTCGCGGATGTAGAGGTCCTGTTCGGGCCCGGACAGCAGCCGCAGCGGCTCGGAGAAGAGGTCGGCGTCCTGGTGGGCGCGGACCAGCGCGTAGCAGTACGAGTGGAAGGTGGTGGCCTGCGGGGCGGGCACACGATCCGCGCCGCCGGCCATGCGCGCCGCCATCCGGTCACGCAGCTCCACCGCGGCCTTGCGGCTGAAGGTGAGCACGAGGATGCGCTCCGGATCGCCGCCCGCCCTTACCCTCTCGGCAACGGCTTCGGTCAGGGTCGTCGTCTTGCCCGTGCCGGGACCGGCAAGCACCAGCAGCGGTCCGGCGGAATGGTCAACCACATCACGCTGCTGTGCGTCCAAGGCAGGAGGGTCCACGGGCCCGGGCGGGGTACGCACCAGCCTGTACGTGCCTGCTCCGGCACCCTGACCGCGGCCGGACCCGGCACCGGCATCACCCGGGGGTGTCCGGTGTGCGTCGGACGGGATGGAGGAGCTCACGTGGATCGCCTTGGGGAGGGTCTGTGCTGAATGGTGCAGACGCTACGCCAGCGGGCACACGAGCCGCAGCGCGATACTCGTGTACTCCGTACGGGTGGCTCGGTACGAGCTGTGGGGTGGCATGGCGGAAGGTGATGACTGTGAGCAGCCGCAGCACGAGGTCAGTCCGCGCCGTCCCACCTGGCCCTGCGCATGTCCAGCCGCGGTATGTGCCCTTCCGCCGCCCGGCCCGCCTCACGCAGCGGAGTGCCCTCGGCGCGGTACTGCTCCATGGCGCGCAGCTCGTGGCCGGGCAGCAGGTTGCCGTCGGCCCGCACGACGCGCCACCAGGGCACCGTCGCTCCGTACAGCGCCATGACCCTGCCCACTTGACGCGGCCCGCCTTCCTCCAGCCACTCGGCGATGTCGCCGTAGGTCATGACCCGGCCGGGCGGGATGCGCTCGGCCACGTCCAGGACGCGTTCCGCGTACTCGGGCAGCTCAGGCGGTCCGTCGAGATCCTGCCGATCCTGCGGCGGGGACGAGGGGCGGGACTTCTCACTCCCATCCATGCGGGCCATGGTGCCGTACGCCACCGACAACGGCCCGGGCGCCCGCTCCGCCCGCCGACTCAGGGCGAGCACCCCCCGAAGGCACCCCTGGAGCACGCATCCCGGATTCCCTCATGCCACGATCGTGCGGGCGGTGACGAGTGATACGGGATCAGGACGGAACGGCGGCAGCCGGTCGACGACAAGGTGAACTCTCCTCCAACGGGGACGGTGACACCGCTCGCAGTGCTGCCCGGGACGGCTCGGAACGCCCTGATCGCCGGTCCGGCACACCGCGCACGCCGGAGTCGGCCCACGACGGACGGGGCCGGTCCTCGGCGTACAGCCGTGCCGAGTCCGCAGGCGGCCGGCACGAGGGCACCGGAGCGGACGGCCATGACGGTCGGGACGGTCCGGAAAGAACCGAAGGATCCGACGGTCCTGAGGGGCCGGACGCTGCCGGAAGACGTGACGGCGCCGAGCGGCGGGAACGCCCCGCCGAGTCCGCGAGCCAGCCGGACCCCGAAGCACCGGAGCGGAGCGGGAAACCGCCGCGGACCGCAAAGCCGGCGAAGCACGAGACCCCCGCGAAGGTGGACCACGAACCGTCAGCGGCCCCGGCCAGCGAGCAGGCCCCGGACGGCCGGCAGGAGCCGTCCGAGCGCGTCGAGAGCGACGAGCCGCTGCTCCCCGCCCGCGTGCACCGCCCGTCGGACCTGCTGCGCCTGGGACTCGGCCTGCTGGCCATCACCATCGTGCTCATCATCGCCAATTTCGCGCACGGCACCACGGCCGGCCTGGAACAGGACATCGACAAGGGCACCCAGCAGGCGCCGCCGCTGCTGCTCAGCATCACCGGGCTGACGTCCAGCATCGTCATCCTGCTCGTCCCCGTCGCCTTCGCCATCGAGCGGCTGATCAAGCGAGACGGTCTGCGGATCGCGGACGGCGTGCTCGCCGCAGTGCTGGCACACGGCGCCTCGCTGGCCGTCGACCTGTGGGTCGCCGAGGCGGCGCCGGACTCCGTCCGTGACGCGCTCACCAAGCAGATCACCAACACCGACCTGACCACCCCGGTGCACAGCTATCTGGCCCCGGTCATCGCCTACATGACCGCTGTGGGGATGGCCCGACGGCCGCGCTGGCGCGTGCTGTTGTGGGCTGTGCTGCTGCTGAACGCGTTCGCCGTCCTCTTCCCCGGTTACTCGACTCCGTTCTCGATCATCGTCACGGTGCTGATCGGCTGGTCGGTGGCGTACGGCACCCTGTACGCCGTCGGCACGCCCAACGTCCGCCCGACAGGCCAGACCCTGCTCGCCGGGCTGCGGCGCGTCGGCTTCAAGCCGGTGAGCGCGCTGCGCGTCGAGGACCCGGGCGGCGTCGAGGGCGGCGAGACGGGCGACCACGGACGCCGTTACCGCGTCACCCTGGAACAGGGTCCGCCGATCGACGTGACCGTCGTCGACCGTGAACAGCAGGCGCACGGCTTCTTCTACCGCGTGTGGCGCCGGCTGACGCTGCGCGGCATCATCCAGAACCCCAGCCTCCAGTCGCTGCGCCAGGCGCTCGAGCAGGAGGCCCTGCTGGCGTACGCCGCGATCGCCGCGGGAGCCAACGCCCCGCGTCTGATCGCCACTTCGGAGCTGGGTCCGGACGCGGTGATGCTCGTCTACGAGCACATCGAGGCCCGCACCCTCGACTCGCTCCCGGACGAGGAGATCAGCGACACACTGATGCGCGCGGCCTGGCACCAGGTCGAGGCGCTCCAGTCACGCCGCATCACGCACCGCCGTCTGGTCGGGGAGTCGTTGCTCGTCGACAGCTCCGGCACCGTCTACCTGACGGATCTGAGGGGCGGCGAGATCGCCGCCGGCGACGTGGTGCTGCGAATGGACATCGCCCAGTTGATGACCACGTTCGGCCTGCGCGTCGGTGCGCGGCGGGCCGTGGCCGCGGCGGTGGACGTGCTGGGCCCCGACGCGATCGCCGACAGCCTGCCGATGCTGCAGCCCATCGCTCTCAGCCGCAGCACCCGCCACACGCTGCGCAGGCTCGCCAAGGAGCGCGCACAGCGCGAGCGGGAGGCGGCCATCGAGGCGTCCCGCTCCGGCAAGGAGGCCAAGGAGCACGTCCACGGCGCCGCTGTCTCCGCGGCGGACGGCGGACACAAGTCGGACCGCAAGTCGCTGCGTGCGGAGAAGGTCGCCCAGAAGCGGGCCGTCGAGGACGCGTTGGAGGACGCGCGCGAGGAGGACCTGCTCGCGCAGATCCGCAAGCAGGTGCTGCTCGTCAGGCCGCAGGCGCCGATAGAGCCCGCCCGGCTGGAGCGGGTCAGGCCGCGCACCCTGGTCACCTTCATCGCCGGCGCGCTGGCCGCGTACTTCCTGCTCTCGCAGCTCACACAGGTGCACTTCGGACAGGTCGTCGGCGAGGCGAACTGGGCGTGGGTCGGCGGCGCCGCCGTCTTCTCCGCACTGACCTACTTCGCGGCGGCGATGTCGCTGCTCGGCTTCGTGCCCGAGAAGGTGCCCTTCATGCGCACCGTGGTCGCTCAGGTGGCGGGCTCGTTCGTCAAGCTCGTCGCCCCGGCGGCCATCGGGGGCGTCGCGCTCAACGCCCGGTTCCTGCAGCGCTCCGGTGTACGGCCGGGGCACGCGGTGGCGAGTGTCGGCGCCTCGCAGCTGTTCGGGCTGGGCAGCCACATCACCCTGCTGCTGTTCTTCGGCTACCTCACCGGCACCGAGCACACCCCGACCCTGTCGCCTTCCAGGACGGTCATCGCGGGGCTGCTGACGGCAGCGGTGCTCGTGCTGATCGTGACGGCGATCCCGGCGCTGCGCAGGTTCGTCTCGAACCGGCTCCGTTCGCTGTTCGCGGGAGTCGTGCCGAGGATGCTGGACGTGGTGCAGCGGCCTCGGAAACTGGTGATGGGCATCGGCGGGATGGCCCTGATGACGCTGCTCTTCGTGATGTGCCTGGCCGCCTGCGTACGCGCCTTCGGGTACGACGCGAGCTACGCGAGCATCGCCGTCGTCTTCCTCGCGGGCAACGCACTGGGCTCGGCCGTCCCGACGCCCGGCGGTCTGGGTGCGGTGGAGGCCGCGCTGATCGCCGGCCTGATCACCTTCGGGGTGCCGAAGGAGATCGCGACTCCGGCCGTACTGCTGTTCCGTCTGCTGACGCTGTGGCTGCCGGTCGGGCCGGGCTGGCTGTCGTTCACGCACCTGACGCGCAGGGGCTCGCTCTGACGGGGGCCGCCTCTCGATCCCGGATTACGGCCGGGAACGTGAGTGGGGCCTGACCACGCCCGTCGGCGCGGTCAGGCCCCACTCATGCTTCGGAGGGTGCAGGTCAGTAGACGGGCTTGTCCGGTTCGATCTGGTTGACCCAGCCGATGACACCGCCGCCGACGTGCACGGCGTCGGCGAAGCCGGCGTCCTTCAGCACGGCGAGAACTTCCGCGGACCGGACACCCGTCTTGCAGTGCAAGACGATCTTCTTGTCCTGCGGGAGGTCCTGAAGCGCGCTCCCCATCAGGAAGTTGTCCTTCGGGATGAGCTTCGCTCCGGGGATGGAGACGATCTCGTACTCGTTCGGCTCGCGTACGTCGATGACCTCGAGACGCTCGCCGTCGTCCATCCACTCCTTGAGCTGCTTGGGCGTGATGGTCGCTCCGGCGGCGGCCTCCTGCGCCTCGTCGGAGACGGCACCGCAGAACGCCTCGTAGTCGATGAGCTCCGTCACGGTGGCGTTCTCGCCGCAGACGGCGCAGTCGGGGTCCTTGCGGACCTTCACCTGGCGGTAGCTCATCTCCAGGGCGTCATAGATCATCAGCCGGCCGACCAGGGGGTCGCCGATACCGGCGAGCACCTTGATGGCCTCGTTGACCTGGATCGACCCGATGGAGGCGCACAGCACGCCCAGCACGCCGCCCTCGGCGCAGCTCGGCACCATTCCGGGCGGCGGGGGCTCGGGGTACAGGCAGCGGTAGCACGGGCCGTGCTCGCTCCAGAAGACCGAGGCCTGACCGTCGAAGCGGTAGATGGACCCCCAGACGTACGGCTTGTTCAGCAGCACGCAGGCGTCGTTGACCAGGTAGCGGGTCGCGAAGTTGTCGGTGCCGTCCACGATCAGGTCGTAGTCGGCGAAGATCTCCATCACGTTGGAGGAGTCGAGACGCTCCAGGTGGAGGTTGACGGTGGTGTGCGGGTTGATCCCGAGCACCGTGTCCTTCGCGGACTCCGCCTTGGAGCGGCCGATGTCCGACTGGCTGTGGATGATCTGGCGCTGCAGGTTCGACTCGTCGACCTCGTCGAACTCGACGATGCCCAGGGTGCCCACGCCCGCAGCGGCCAGATACATCAGCGCAGGCGACCCGAGGCCCCCGGCGCCCACGCAGAGCACCTTGGCGTTCTTCAGCCGCTTCTGCCCGTCCATCCCGACATCGGGGATGATCAGGTGGCGGGAGTACCTGCGGACCTCGTCAACGGTGAGCTCGGCAGCCGGCTCGACCAGGGGTGGCAGCGACACGGGGACTCCGTCTGTCGGTGGAACGTACGGTTGTTCTCCCGTAACACTGCCACGCCCTGTCTCATTCCGAGACACCCGGTCCGAGACGCGAGACGAGCTCGTCCCAGTAGCCGGGCAGCGTCTCCCACGGGTTGCCGCCGCACCGGTCGGAACCGTCCGTGAAGTAGACGGTGCCCGCGCCCTGCCAGCGTGCGATGCGCAGCGCCTCGTCGATGTGCGTACGCGGAATGCTGTGCACCAAGTGGCAGAAGCGCTCCGGCGGATGGTCCGCGGTCCACTCGGGCACCTGCGCCCAGCGGTAGTCGGTCCATCGGCCCGAGAACGTCACCAACTGGTCGGCCAGCTCCGCGTATCCGGGATGCGGGTGGGTGCCGTGCCCGAAGACGAGCGCGGGGGCTCCCGGGAAGCGGCCGGACGGATGCCCCTCCTGCCCTGCTCCCTCCGCCGGCCGCCGGCCGCCCTGTGCGCGGGCGTCCAGGGAGTGCCGGTCCCGGTAGCGGCGCTGCTGCTCGCACAGGGCACGCAGGGTCGCCGTCGTGCGCCCGGTCTCGGCCAGCTGCGCGTACCCGGCGGGGCAGCGCTCCAGGTAGAACCCGTCGACGCGATACCAGTCCAGGAAGCGGTGTGCGTCCGACACCAGCTCACCGAACGACCGCGTGCCGTCCCGCATGTCGAGATGCCCCAGGACGCTGACCCCCGCCTCGCGCAACCTGGCCGCCGTCGCCAGGCAGTACGGGTCGGGGCGTGCCCCGGGCCCGCCGGCCACGTCGAGCACCGTCCAGTGCACCGGCAGCCCGGGCTGCGAGAGGGCCGCCCACTCCTGCGGGGCGAGCATCGGGTGTGCCCAGCCCGGCACGCCGAAGCCCATGCGGCCCGCGGCCTCGGCCGGTGCGCGAAGTCTTCCGCCGGGGATCGTCAGATGCGGCATGCCGCCTCCATCCAGATGTCGGCCAGCGATTCCTCGAGGCCGATGCGGGGCCGCCATCCGAGCCGGTCCCGCGCGGTCCGTACGTCCGCCTGCTGCCAGCTCCCGCAGCCGTCCGGATAGTGGTACGGCGTCGAAGCGGGTGCTGCCGGGCCGGCCGGTGCCGGTACGGAAGCGGTGGCGACGGTGAAGCCGCCGGAACCGGAGGTGCCCGCGGACCCGAGCGAGCCGGTCGACGGAGTCCCGTGCGGGTCCAGTTCGTGCAGGGAGCCGCCGAACCCGGCGACCCGGGCGAGCACTGCGGCGGCGTCGCGCATCCGCACTGCCCTTCCCGTACCGATGTTGATGACGCCCTGCGCCGCCGAGAGCGAGGCGGCGTGCACGGCCCGCGCGATGTCGCGTACATCCACGAAGTCCCGCTGCACGCCCAGGCCCGCGAGCTTCAGCTCGCTGTCGCCCTGCTGCATCGCGCGCCGCATGCCCTCCGCCAGCCGCCCCAGCGGCGAGCCGGCGGGAGTGCTCGGACCGGCGGGTGAGAAGACGCGCAGCACCACCGCGTCCAGCCCGGAGGCGAGCACGAGCTCTGTCGCGGCGAGCTTGCTCACGCCGTACGGCCCTCCGGGGCGCGGGACGGCGGACTCGCCGGTGGACGAACCCGACTGGGACGGCCCGTACTCCGCGGCGCAGCCGATGTGCACGAGGCGCGAGTCGCAGCTGCTGCGCCGCAGCGACTCGCAGACGGTGGCCGTGGACACGGTGTTCTGGCGGGTCAGTTCGCGTGCGCCGCCGCGGGTCGCGCCCGCGCAGTTGATGACGACTCCTGGGTGCACCGCGTCGAGGAAGCGGGTCAGCGCACCGGGACTTCCGGTGGCCAGGTCGAAGCGGACGTCGGCGTCGTCGTTACGGCCGAGAGCGGTGAGCTGTACAGCGGGGTCCGCCAGCAGCCGGTCGGCCACGAAACGGCCGAGGTATCCGCCCGCACCGAGCAGTAGCACTCTCATAGCCCGCCCTCCAGATCCTTCTCAGTGCGGTGTGACGCCTGTGCGGTGGTCATCCGGTCTTGCTCCTTGTCGTTTTCCGGGTCACGTACGTGAGCCTCGGCGGGCGCCGTACGCGGGAGTGAGGGTTGGTCGGCGCGCTCAGGGCGCCTCGTCGCAGGGGTTCTCCATGGATGCGCAGTCCGTGCAGGTCCCGCTCGCCGCATCGCTTCCGCGACCTCCGCGGCTCTCGCAGGCCGTCCCGTGCGTCCCGTGAGCGGGATCCGCCCGGTACTCGCCGTACGCGGGGCCGTGTGCGGAGGCACCGGTGAGCACGCGGTACGCGTACGCCAGCAGCCCCGCAGCGGCGCATCCGCAGGCGAGAGCCTGTGCGGTGCCGGGTCCGGAGTGAACGCCCGTGCCGAGGCCGAGTGCGAGAAGCTCCAGCAAGCAGGCCGCGCCGAGCCCGGCTGAGGCGGCCCGGCGGAATCCGTGCGCCGTCAGCAGCAGAGCGATGAAGAGCAGCACGCCGAGAGCGCTCGTGCTCAGCGCTCCGGAGGTCAACAGGGCGGCCCCGTCGCCTCGTTGTACGAGAACTCCGACCGTCCGGCCGACGAGCGCGTGAACCCCCAGCACGGCGACGGCGAACAGCACGACGGCCCCGGTCAGCAGCGGCCACATCCCCGCCGCGAACTCGTCCAGGCTGCGGCTGCCCGCGAGCTTCCGCCGCGCCCGTGCGGCGAACCAGCGCGCACACCAGACAGCGGGCGCGAGTGCGCAGGCGAGGCTGAGCGGGACGGCGAGTCCGGGCCCGGCCACGTCCGTCGAGGCGCCTGCCGGCCCGTCCGCGGATGTGCCCGTCAGGACCGCGCTGCCGCTCAGCCAGCAGGCCGCCAGCGTCGCCGGCAGGCTCGGCGCAGCCCGTACGACGCGGCGCAGGGCCAGCCGTACGCACGCGACGACCGCCACAGAGGCTGCCACCAGGAACGCCGCCGCAGGCAGGCCGTCGCTCCGTACCGCGGTCAGCTCGAAGAGAGCCAGCGCGGCTCCGGTCAGCACTGCGGGAAGCAGCACGAGCGAGACGGCAACCGCGAGACGGCAGATGCGCCTCCATGTGCCGTACGCGGGACGGACCACCGTCCTGAAGTCCGGCGCCGCCACCGCTCCCTTGCTCTCCGCCCGCGGAACGCGCGCGAAGAGCTCCTCGGCGAGTGAGAAGACGTCGCGGTGCCGGAACCGTGCCGCGGTCCGGTCGGTGACTCCGCTCGCCTCCAGACCTGCGGCGATCTCCAGCGGATCCACGGCCCGCTCGCACAGTTCGCGGTGGCGGTGCATCAACTCCCGTACGGGGTCGGCCGGTCCAGCCGTCGCCCGTACGCGCCTCCCGGCCTTCGCAGGCTCGGAGGTACGGCTCGCCGCCTCCCGGTTCCGGATGGGAACGGCGGCATCGGCGAGCAGCGCCCAGGAACGTACGTCCCACGCGTCCCCGCTCACGGGGCAGCCGGGCTCGTCGACACCGGCGGCGGGCACCGGTACGGAAGAGGCCGCCGCGGGCACGGACGAGACCGCCGTGCCGCGTCCGGGAGTGGCTCCGGGTGCACTCATCTGCTCTCCCCCTGCCGGGATTCCGCCCGTGCGGCCTGCCCCACTCGGATCGGTTCGCTGTCGGAAAGGTCCGGGCGGGCCCAGCTCGGAACGGACGCACGGGAACGCAGCGGCCCCGTCGGCGCAGGAGGCGCCACAACTGCCCTTACGGCGGACGGCCGTTGCACGGACTCGCGTACGGCACCGGGCCGGCGCCCGCCCATGACCGCGGCGGCGGAGCCGTTCGTGCTGCCCGCCCATCGACCGGGCACATGGGATTCGGCGGGGCGCCCGAAGGGCAGCGGAACGCACGCGGGATCCGGCGATGCGGACTCGCTCCGGTGCACGGGCCAGCGCGACATCAGCTCCAGATAGATGCCGCGGAAGGCTGCCACGTTCTGTTCCACCGTGAAGAGTTCGAGCGCGCGCGCACGCGCGGCGGCCCCAAGTCGCTCCCGCCGCGCGGGATCCCGCAGCAGTGCGGCACAACTGTCCGCCAGGGCACGCGGATTGCGTGACGGCACGACGAGCCCCGTACCGCCGATCACCTCGCAGACCGCCCCCACATCCGTCGAGACCGTCGCACGCCCGCTGAACATCGCCTCGACCAGGGAGACGGGGAATCCCTCGACCAGGCTGGAGAGCACCACGACCGATCCCGCACCGTAGGCGTCCGCCAGCGCCGGGACGGCAGGGCTGCCCAACTCCTCGAAGGAGACGGGGCTTTCACCCACCGCGACCGCGTCCACCGCCTCATCGGGGAAGAGCTGCGCGGCGAGCGCCCGGCATTGCGACTCGTACTCCTCCGACTCCGGCCTTCGTCCGGCTGCCGTGACGACGATGCGCAGCCGGGCCTCGGGGACGCTCCGCCGGATCTCGGCGAAGGCGTGCAGGAGCCCGATCAGGTCCTTCGACGGCTCGATGCGTCCGACCCAGACCACCGTGGAGGCGGCGGCTTCGTCGATGTGCTGCTCGCGCGCTCCCCCGCGCGGCTTCCGGCTGCCCGCCTGCTCGCCGATCTCCGCGAAGGGCGCGTCGTCCATTCCCGGGTAGACGGTGCGCAGCCTCTCACCGGGAGCACCGCAGCGCTCCTGCCAGCGGCGTGTGTGCGTGTTGCCCGGAGTGATGAGCTGGGCCTGGGTGTAGGCCTCACGCGCCAACTGCCTCTGGAACGAGGCCAGAAGGGCGCGTACCGGCGCACCGGCGGCCGCGGGGGCGACCGCCTCCGCGGTGCTCGCGAGGTAGTGCTCGCGCAACCGCACTCCGTACTCGGTGATCAGCAGCGGCGTACCGAAGAATCGCTTCGCCAGGAGACCCGGCAGTGCCGCCGGGCCTCCGCCCACCGCGT
>NZ_JACBXA010000189.1 GCF_013870515.1 Streptomyces albidus (ex Kaewkla and Franco 2022)
CCTGGACCACGCCTACGGCGGCGGTCACGCCCGGCAGGCGCTGGTGCGCTATCTCGAGCACGAGGCGGAGCCGATGCTGCGCGGGGTGTACGGGGAGCAGCTGGGCCGGCGGCTCTTCGGCGCGACGGCCGATCTGACGCGGCTCGCGGGCTGGACGTCCTACGACATCGCGGCGCACGGGCTCGCCCAGCGCTATTTCGTGCAGGCGCTGCGCCTCGCCCAGGCCGCGGGCGACCGGGGCTACGGCAGTTATGTGCTGGTGACGATGAGCAGGCAGGCGGTCTATCTGGGGCACGGACGCGAGGCCGTGCAGCTGGCCCGGGTCGCGCAGCAGGGGGTGGGCACCACCGCCCCGCCGCTCGTGCAGGCGCTTCTGCACGCCGCCGAGGCGCGCGGACACGGAGTGCTCGGTGAGGTGCGCGCGTGCACGTCGTCCCTCGCCCGCGCGGAGCGGGCTCTGGAGGCGGCCAAGACGGGCGAGGAAGTACCGCCGTGGGCCCGCTTCTTCGACGAGGCCCAGATGGCCGACGAGACAGCCCACTGCCACCGGGACCTGCAGCAGTACAGGGCTGCGGCCCTGCACGCCGAGCGCGCGCTGCAACTGCGCGGCGCGGGCTTCGCGCGCAGCCGGCTGTTCTGCCGCGTCGTGCTGGCGACGGCTCGGCTGGGGCTGGGTGAGGTCGAGCAGGCGTGTGCGCTGGCAGGGGAGGCAGCTCAGCAGGCGGCTGAGATGCGCTCGGTGCGGGCCCACGAGTACGTACGCGACTTCGAGCGGAGGCTGGAGCCGTACCGGGACGCGGCGCCGGTGCGCGGCTACCGCGAGCGGGTGGCCGCACTGGGATGAGGGGCTGCGCCGCCACCGCCCGGGGCGGTGGCGGCGCGCTCACCAGCCGGTGCGCCCGTCGATGTGCTCCCGGAGGAGGTCGGCGTGGCCGTTGTGCCGGGCGTACTCCTCGGCCATGTAGACGAACAGCCAGCGCAGGTCGGCTAGTTCACCGTTGGGGCGGTGGAAGGTGTCGTCGGGGGAACGCCCGGCGGTTGCGGCGCGGGCCGCCGCGACCTCCTGGTGGTAGATCTCGAAGTCGCCCTGGGCGCTCTCCGCGGTGCCGTCCTCGAAGTCCCCCTCCATGTTGTCCTCGGTGAAGAAGATCCAGGGGAGGTCCTTCTCGCCGCCGAAGTGGTTCCGGAACCACCAGCGTTCGCACCCGGCGAGGTGCCGTGCCAGGCCCAGCAGGGAGAGCGTGGAGCGGCCGACGCTGCGCATCGTGAGCTGCTCGCCGGTCAGACCGCCGCACTTGTGGAGGAAGGTCGCCCGCCCCATGTCGAGCGCGCTCTCCAGAGCCGTTCTCTCGTCGGCCACGGACACGTACGCCGGGCGCTGCACTTCGGGAGTCGTCCACGTCATGCGCACACGCTAGAGCGCGGCACTGACAACGTCTCCCCCGCTGGTCGAGCGGGTTCGCTGAGCCCGGTCAGTCCAGCCGCCGCACCCCCGCCGCCGTCGGCCGGAAGCCGCACCGGGCGTAGAAGGCCGTCAGGGCTTCCTCGAAGTCGACGTGCAGCCACAGGGCGCCCGCCGCCCTCGCCTCGTCGGCTGCGCGGCGGACGAGGCGCACGCCCAGGCCCTGCCTTCGCACGCCGGGATGGACGGTCGTGTCCAGCACGAAGGCGTGGACGCCGCCGTCCCCGACGACGTTGACGTATCCGACGAGTTCGTCACCGCGGAAGGCGGCGACCCACAGCAGGCTGCGCGCGTGGCGCGGCCCGAAGCCGGTGTGCCTGTGCTGCGCCCAGGACGCGGCGAAGAGGGCGTTGAGTTCGTCGTCGCCGAGCGGCGGACGCACCTGCAGCCGCACCGTCGGCCCGCTCGTCACCGCCGCGCGACCATCTCGCAGGGGATCTCCATGGTCACCATCGTCGGGCCTCCGGAGGGGCTGGTGACGGCGAGGACGCCGTCGAACTGGCCCAGGCGACGTTCGATGCCCGCCATTCCCGAGCCCTTCTTCATCTCGGCGCCGCCCCGCCCGTCGTCGGTGACGGCGATGCGGAGCATCCCGCCCGCGGCCTCGCTGTAGTGGATGTCCAGCCACACCTTGTCGGCGCGGGCGTGCTTGGCGGCGTTGGTGAGGATCTCGCTGACCGCGAAGTACGCGGCGGACTCGACCGGTTCGGCGAACCGGCCCGGCAGCTCGATGTCGGTCTCGACCGGGACCTGCATGCGCAGGGCGAGGGCCTTCGCCGCGTCTCCGAGTCCGCGTTCGGCGAGTACGGGCGGATGGATGCCGCGTACGAGGTCGCGCAGCTCGGTCAGTGCCTCCGCCGAATTCTCCCGTGCCTGCGCGAGGAGCTTCTTGGCCTGTGCGGGGTCCTTCTCGATGAGCGCCTCGATGGTGCCGAGGCTCATGCCCATGGAGACCAGCCGGGCCTGCGCGCCGTCGTGCAGGTCGCGTTCGATGCGGCGCAGTTCGGCGGCGGAGGAGTCGACGGCGTCGTGCCGCGTCTCGTACAGCCGCTCCACGCGCTGTTCCAGCTGGGCGCCCCGGCTGGGCGAGATCATGCCCTTGACGATGAGGAAGTGGCCCTGGATGAAGTAGGGGTTCGCATACAGCGCGAACGCGATCAGGGCAGTGCCGAGGCAGGCGCACAGCACGGCCGTGCCGAAGCCTTCGACGGGGATGAACGCGTACCAGTACTCGTGCTGCACGGCCTTCCAGACGCCCGCCATGATGACGAAGCCCTCGATCCCGTACGCGACGAACGCGGCCGGGAAGAGCGCGGAGACGAAGCCCCCGACGGCGTCGGTCAGGAGCCAGACCAGGTCCCGCCAGGTCGCCGGGTCCCCCAGCAGCCGGATGCACTGCTTGACGACGCCGCCGGCGCCGTGTGCAGGAGGAAGGGGACGGTAGGGCGGCGGCACCGTGTAGCCCGCCCAGTCGCGGGCGAGCACGCGGCGCTGGTTGGCGTGCATGCGCACCAGGTGGGTCACGGCCGGTGTCGTGAAGAGGCCGACGCCGAGCACGATGAAGGCGATCGACAGCACGCTCACGATGAACAGGGCGAGCGAGACGCCGAGCGAGAGAAAGCACAGAGCCAGCCCGCGTGCCGCTGCCAACAGGGCCGCGCCGGCACGTCCGCGCAGCACCGGGTCGCTGACGACCTCTTCCGTCTTCGCCCGCAGGTTCACGTCGCACGCTCCCTCTCCCCGTACCCCGCCCGCCGGAACGCCCCGGTCCCACCGGTGTCCGCCGGTACCGCTCCAGTCTGCGCCGTGGTGCACGTCCCGGACATGGGGACCGGCCCCCGGAAGACGGTGTACCTGGCGACACCCCCCGCACTCGCCCTTCGTCTCCGGGAGAGGGGGCTTCGGCGGCTGGGGACGCCGGGCGTCCGTTCCTAGCGTCGAGGCCATAACTTATCCGGCTCTGACGAGGGGGAATCCAGCGATGCACGACAGTTCGAGGCCGCCAGGGCGGCACGGAAGCGGGGAACGGCCGGCACCACGGCGACAGCGTGGAGGGGGCCTGGCCGCACGGCTCGGGGGCTGGAGCACCACGCACCGCAAGACGGCGATCGTCGGCTGGCTGCTGTTCGTGATCCTCGCCGCGGCAGCCGGCGGCATGACGGGCGTGGCCGAGATGAAGCCGTCCGAAGGCGAGGTCGGGGACTCGGCCAGCGCCACCCGCATGCTGGAGGAAGCCGGAATCGAGGAGCCCGCGGGCGAGATGGTCATGGTGACCAGCAAGACCCGCGACGGCTGGCGTGGGACCGCCGGCGACGTCGCTTCGGCGGTCGAGGCCACCGGCGACGTGAGCAACGTGCGGGCGCCGGTGCCCTCCGAGGACGGCACGGCGGGACTGCTGAACTTCCAGATCAAGGGCGAGGCGGCGACGTCGGGAGACCGCATCCAGCCGGTGCTCGACGCGGTGGAGAAGGTACGGGCGAGCCACCGGGGCGAGGGCGTCGAGGTCCACCAGTACGGACAGGCCAGCGCCGACAAGTGGCTGGGCGAGATGCTGGGGGACGACTTCGCCAAGGCCGAGTGGACGGCCGTACCGCTGGCGCTGGGCATCCTGCTGGTCGCCTTCGGCGCGCTCGTCGCGGCGCTGCTGCCGGTGGCGCTCGCGGTCACCGCGTTCATCGCCGCCAACGGGCTGCTGGCCCTGGCCAGTTACCAGCTGCACATCTTCGACACCACCAGCTCCGTGATGCTTCTGATGGGGCTCGCGGTGGGCGTGGACTACTGCCTGTTCTATCTGCGCAGGGAGCGTGACGAGCGCGCTGCGGGACGGGACGCCGAGACTGCGCTCCAGGTGGCCGCCGCGACCAGCGGGCGTGCCGTGCTGGTCTCCGGGTTGACGGTCATGGTGGCGATGTCCGGCATGTTCCTTTCGGGGCTGCTGATGTTCAAGGGCTTCGCGGTGGCCACCATCCTGGTCGTGTGCATCGCGATGACGGGTTCGGTGACGATCCTGCCCGCGCTGCTGTCGTGGCTGGGTGACCGGGTGGAGCGGGGCCGCCTGCCCTTCGTTGGCGGACGCGGCAGGCGCAAGCGGTCCCAGCAGCAGGGCGGGCGCCGGCCCAGCGGATGGATCTCGGCCGTGGTGCTCCGGCCCGTCCTCGCCGCTCCGGGAGTCTTCGCGGTGCTGGGGACGGTGGCCATGCTCGTACTGTCCGCGCCCGCGCTGGGCATGAAGACCGAACAGCTCAACCTCGACAAGCAGATGCCCTCCGAGTCGCCGCTGCGCATCAGCTCGGAGGCGATCAACGAGACCTTCCCGGGTGGCCCCGCGCCCGCCCGCGTCGTCGTCAAGGCGGCGAACATCGAGGCGCCGCAGGTACGCCGGGCGCTGGCCGACTTCACCGATCAGGCCCGCACGGACGGGCAGTTCGGCAAGGGCGTCACCACCACGCTGCACCGCGAGGCGGACATCGCCCAGATCTCCGTGCCTCTGGCGGGCAACGGCACCGACGCCACGTCGAAGGCCGCCGTGAAGGAGCTGCGCGAGGACCTCGTGCCGAGCACTCTGGAGCCCGTCGCGAAGAACGGCCGGGCCTACGTGGGCGGAGAACTGGCCAGCTCGATGGACTTCAACAACCAGCTGCGTACGGGCATCGTCCCGGTCTTCGCCTTCATCACGGCGGTCACCTTCCTGCTCATGCTGGTCAGCTTCCGTTCGCTGCCCGTCGCAGCCGCCTCCGTCGTGCTCAACCTGCTGTCGGTGGGCGCGGCGTACGGCGTGATGACGGCCGTCTTCCAGCACGGCTGGGGAGCGGAGCTGCTCGGCACGGAGGCGGTCGGCGCGATCGAATCGTGGATGCCGCTGTTCGTCCTGGTGGTGCTGTTCGGGCTGTCGATGGACTACCACGTCTTCGTCGTCTCCCGGATCCGCGAGGCCCACCAGCGAGGTGTGCCCACCCGCGAGGCCATCGCCGAAGGGGTACGCGCGACGGCCGGCGCCGTGACGGGCGCAGCGGTGATCATGGTGGCGGTGTTCGCGGTGTTCGGCACGCTCTCGATGCAGGACATGCAGCAGATGGGCGTCGGCCTGGCCGTCGCGGTGCTGCTGGACGCGACGCTCGTACGGATGGTGCTGCTGCCCGCGGTGATGACGCTGCTCGGCGAGCGCAACTGGTATCTGCCGAAGTGGCTTCAGCGGCTCCCGAACCTGGAGCACGGGGACCCGGCAGGCGGTGCACCACCGGCGCGATCCGGCGAATCCCCCTGGGACGCGGCCGACCCGTACGGACAGCACCGGCCCGGACAGCCGGAGAGTCCCTACGTGTCAGCACACGGCCGCTGACGCTCTCCGCCGGTGCCGACGCGCCTTCGTCCCGCGACTCGAACGCGGTGACGGGGCGCGTCGCACTGTGTGGCGAGACCGACTGTTTTCGCAGGTCAGATGAGCTGCATGGACCTCGGTGAGCACGGCTCACACGCGTGGCGCGATCCGGCGAGCTTCTCTCGTGAGGCCGCGTTTCACCCCGTACGCTGCCCCCATGCCGCACATCACCGTCGACTATTCCGATGCACTCGCCGACAACTTCGACCGCCGCGGCTTCGGCCTGGCCCTGCACCCGCTGCTCGCCCGCACGGTCGAGGGCTCCGTGGCCGGCTGCAAGACGCGGTTCCGGCAGATCGAGGAGTGCGTGATCGCGGACGGCGCGGACGAGGTCGCCATGCTCCACGTCGAAGTGGCGCTTCTGTCGGGACGTACGCCGGAGGCGAAGGCCGAACTCTCCCGCGCGGTGCTCGGCCTGGCCCGCGACCACGTCAAGCCGATGCCCGGCATCACGCTGCACACCTCCGTCGACGTCTGCGATCTCACCCGCGGCAGCTACGCCAGCCACACCGAGGAGGAACGAGGATGAAGTTCGGACTGCTCGGCACCGGCCCGTGGGCCGTCAACACGCACGGACCCGCTCTCGCCGCCCACAAGGGCGTGGAGTTGGCGGGCGTGTGGGGGCGCCGGCCCGAGGCCGCCAGGGAGTGCGCCGAGAGCCTTCAGACCCGCACCTACGACGACGTCGACGCGCTGCTCACCGACTGCGACGCGGTCGCGATCGCCCTTCCGCCCGATGTGCAGGCCCCGTTGGCCGTGCGGGCAGCCGAGGCCGGATGCCATCTGCTGCTGGACAAGCCGGTCGCGACGACCCCCGGTGCCGCACGCCAGGTCACCGAGGCGGTGAGTGCCGCCGGGGTCGCCTCCGTCGTCTTCTTCACGCTCCGCTTCCGCCCGTCCACCGCCGAGTGGATCGACGAGCAGGCGGGCACGGAAGGCTGGTTGACGGGGCGCGCGGACTGGCTCTCCCCCGTCTTCGGCGGTGCCGACTCCCCGTACACGGCCTCGCCATGGCGCCGGGAGAGGGGCGCGCTGTGGGACGTCGGCCCGCACGCTCTGTCCGTGCTGCTGCCGGTGCTCGGCGACGTGTCGGACCTGTCGTCGGTGCGGGCGGCACGCGGCTTCGGCGACACCGTCCACATCATCCTGCAGCACGCCGGGGGCGCGTCGAGCACGTGCACGCTCAGCCACTCCGTACCGCCCGCGGCGGCGGGCGTCACGGCCGAGGTCAGGGGCAAGGCCGGCACGACCACCCTCCCCAACCGGGAAGAATCACCCGTCGATGCCTTCTCTCGCGCCGTCGACGCACTGGCGGAATCGGCGCGCACGGGCGTGGCGCATCCCTGCGACGCGGCCTTCGCGCAGCGGGTGACGGAGATCCTCGCGCAGGCGGAGTCGGTTCTGTAGCCGACCGCCTCTCCCCGCCGCGGCGGCACCGGGCCCTCTCCCTGAGAGCCGCGGGTCATGACGTATGCCCACAGGTCCACGCATCCGGCCGGTAGATTCAGGGGGCATCCCAGCTGCCCGGCCATCGTGGAGAATCCGTGCGCGTCGTCATCGCCGAAGATCTGTTCCTGCTGCGCGACGGACTGGTCCGGATGCTGGAGGCGTACGACTTCGAGATCGCCGCCGCCGTGGACAACGGGCCGGAGTTGAGCCGGGCACTTCTGGAACTGGAGCCGGACGTCGCCGTCGTCGACGTACGGCTGCCGCCGTCCTTCAGCGACGAGGGGCTTCAGTGCGCGCTCGAGGCGCGGCGCAAACGGCCCGGACTGCCCGTGCTGGTCCTCTCGCAGCACGTCGAGCAGTTGTACGCGCGGGAGCTGCTCGCCGACGGCACCGGCGGCGTCGGCTATCTCCTCAAGGACCGGGTCTTCGACGCGGACCAGTTCATCGACGGGGTGCGCCGCGTCGCCGCGGGGGGCACCGCGATGGACCCGCAGGTCATCCAACAGCTTCTCTCCCGCCGTGCGCAGGACAAACCTATGGGAAAGCTCACATCACGCGAGCGTGAGGTGATGGAGCTGATGGCGCAGGGGCGGTCCAACGCGGCCATCGCGACCCAACTCTTCGTCACCGAAAGGGCGGTGGCGAAGCACACGTCCAACATCTTCGGAAAACTGGGCCTTCCGCCCTCCGACGACGACAATCGGCGAGTTCTCGCAGTTCTGGCATACCTGGACGGGTCCGACCGGGGCTGACTACCTTCAGCTTGCCGCGCCTCTCGTGTCCACACACGGCACTCCATTAGCGTGCGCACCACACGTGACAGCTGTGACCAGCGGATTATCTGAGAAGTGGAGCACCCCCGTGGAGGACATCAACAGACGCACACTTCTGGGTACGGCCGGTGCTCTGGGTGCCGGTGCGGCGCTCGGCGGCAGCGCTGCCCCGGCAGCGGCCGAGGCGGCCGGCACGAATCCGCTGGCCATCGTCAGCGACATGGGGCCCGCCAAGGAGGCGGTGCGACGGCTGCTTCCCGACCACAGCGGCCAGATCGAGCTGACCGCCCTCACGAGCGGCAAGGAGCGCTTCCGGGTCTCCGGGACGGCCGGCAGCATCAAGATCGAGGCGACTTCGCCGGCAGTGGCCCTGACCGGCCTCCACTGGTACCTCAAGTACACCTGCGGAGCTCACATCTCCTGGTCGGGCAGCCAGCTCGGGCTGTCGAAGCAGCTGCCGGCGCCCGGCAGCCCGTACGAGCGCAACGCCACCGTGCCGCACCGCTTCATGCTCAACGACACCCACGACGGCTACACCGCTCCGTACGCCGACTGGGAGCACTGGGAGCACTTCATCGACGTGATGGCGCTCCACGGCTGCAACGAAGTGCTGGTGACGACCGGTTCGGAAGGCGTCTACCACCGGCTGCTGAAGGACTACGGCTACTCCGACGCCGAGGCGCGCCGCTGGATCCCCGCACCGTCGCACCAGCCGTGGTGGCTGCTGCAGAACCTCTCCGAGTACGGCGGCCCGATCAGCGCCGAGCTGCTCAAGCGCCGCGAGGACCTGGGCCGCCGCATCGTGACCCGGCTGCGCGAGCTGGGCATGCACGCCGTGCTGCCGGGCTACTTCGGCACGGTCCCCAACGACTTCACCAAGCGGAACCCCGGCGGCACGACCGTCCCCCAGGGGGACTGGAACGGGCTCACCCGGCCCGCGTGGCTCGACCCGCGCACCGCCGTCTTCCGCAAGGTCGCCGCCTCCTACTACGCGCACCAGAAGGCCCTCTTCGGCGAGATCCGGCACGTCAAGATGGATCTGCTGCACGAGGGCGGCAAGGCGGGCAACGTGCCCGTGCCCGACGCCGCACGCGCCGTGGAGAAGGCGCTGCAGACCGCGCTCCCCGGCGCGACGTGGATGATCCTGGGCTGGCAGAAGAACCCGCGGCGCGAACTCCTCGACGCGCTTCAGCACAAGAGCAAGACGCTGGTCGTCGACGGGCTCTCCGACCTGGAGAGGATCACCGACCGCGAGAAGGACTGGGGCGACATCCCCTACGCCTTCGGCACCATCCCCAACTTCGGGGGGCGCACCACGATCGGTGCGAAGACGCACATGTGGACCGACCGCTTCACCGAGTGGCGCGACCGTGCGGGCAGCAAGCTCGTCGGCACCGCCTACATGCCGGAGTCCACCCACCGCGACCCGGCGGCCTTCGAGCTCTTCAGCGAGCTGGCATGGCGTCAGGAGGCGGTGGAGCGGGACCAGTGGTTCACCAACTACGCCCGACTGCGCTACGGCGGCGACGACGAGAACGCGCGGACCGCGTTCGCCACGCTGCGAGCCACCGCGTACGAGATCAGCAGCACGGACGGGCGCCCGCACGACAGCATCTTCTCCGCCCGCCCCAGCCTCACCGCCCGCTCGGGCGCGCACTACGCCACCCACAGCCCGGCTTTCGACCTGGCCGACTTCGACCCGGCGCTCACCGCGCTGCTCAAGGTCCGCGAGTCGCTGCGCGGCAGCGACGCCTACCGCTACGACCTCGCCGACACTGCCCGGCAGGCCCTCGCCAACCGCTCCTGGCTGCTGATCGGCCAGTTGAAGCGGGCCTACGAGAGCGAGGACCTGGCCGCCTTCCGCAAGCTCAGCACCCTGTGGCTGACCCTGATGGGGCTGAGCGAGGAGGTCGCCGGGACGCACCGCTCGTTCCTGATGGGTCCGTGGCTGGCGGACGCGCGGCGCCTGGCCGGCAGCGTCGAGACCGAGCAGGACAAGCTGGAGCGCACCGCCCGTACGCTGCTCACCGCCTGGGCGGACAGGCCCGCCGCGGACAAGGGCCGGCTCGCCAACTACGCCAACCGCGACTGGCAGGGCCTCATCGGCGACTTCCACCTGCCGCAGTGGCGCTCCTACCTGGAGGCCCTGGAGGACGCCCTGGACCAGGGCTCGGACCCCAAGACCTTCGACTGGTACGCGCTCGAAGAGGCGTGGACGCGGGAGACGAAGGAGTACGCGCAGCGGCCCGTGGGCGACGCCTACCGCGTCGCGGAGCGCGTGCACACCGCGCTGGCGAAGGCGCCGTACCAGGGAAGCGTCACGGTCAAGTCCGACCCGGCCACTCTGAGGCCGGGCGCAAGGGGCGAGTTCAAGGCCGTCTTCCGCAACGAGAGCGGCCTGCGCTCGACCGGCACGGTCGACTTCTCCCTCAGAGGGCTCAAGGACGCCGAGCCGCAGGGATCCACCTCGGTGCTGCACGTCAAGCAGGGCGAGAAGGCCACCGTTTCATGGAACGTACGGGCGCCGAAGAACAAGCTCAAGGACCCGCTCGAGCCGCTCGAGTACGAACTCGCCGTGGAGTACGGGCCGGAGGGTGAGCGCCGCGTACGAGCGCCGCAGCGAGGTCAGCTCTACGTCGCCGGACCGCTGGACGACGAATTCTCGACGCTGAGCACCAACGACGCCGTCTTCGGCCAGCTCGGCGGCCGCTTCGCGATCAACGGCGCGGGCGACGACATGTGGAAGGGGACCAACCACTTCGGCGCCGTCTACCGCGAGGGCGCCCTGCGCGACGGCACCTCCGCCACCGTCCGCGTCACCTCGCAGGCGGACACGGGCCCTTGGGCGCGTGCCGGGATCATCGCCCGGAACGATCTGCCGGGGACGACCTCGCCCGGATTCGTGAATCTGTCCGTCACCCCCGGCAACGGTGTGGCCCTCTCCTACGACTCGGACGGCGACGGAGCCCTCGACAAGGTCGTGAGCGTCACCGGCGTGAAGGCCCCCGTGCTGCTGCGGCTCAACCGCGACGGGCGCTCCTTCCAGGGCGAACTGTCCACCGACGACGGCGCCAACTGGCGCTCGGTGGGGACCGTTTCGGTCCCCGGAGTGGTGACGAGCCAGGACGTCGGCCTGTTCATGTCCGCGACGAACGGCGGCAACGGGATGCGCGGCACGGTGGAGTTCAGCGACTGGAAGGTGAGCTGAGCAGGCCCCTGCGCGCGATGCCTCAAATTGAGCCCGTCCCTCCGCTCCGGCCGGAGGTGCGGGCTCACCGGCGTCCGGGGTGGTCCGCCGTGATGTGACCAACCCACCATTGGTTCGTTCTCGTGAACGTGAAGAACACGGCCCTCTCGGAAGAGACTTCGCGGCACCACGCCCGCACACCCGCTCGGGCACGCTCCGGGTCCCTCGACGTCGAGCAGGCCGAAGCCGCGCTCGTGGAGCACTATCCGCGGCTCGTACGGCTCGCCTATCTGGTGCTGCCGTCCTCCCAGGCCAGGCACCGGCGGGTGCTCGCCGCTCATTCGCTCGTGCAGCGGACTCTGCCCGGGGGACGCGGCTACGCCAGGGCCGAGCAGCAGCTCCCCGCACAGCGCCGGACCGCCGGATCCGAGGCGGACGTGCCGAAGAGGGGACGGGCTGACGCCGCGGGTACGGGGGGCCGGCGGAACGGGGAGGCTCCCTCGGCAGGTTGGCCGGGTTCGGCGACGGACGCCTACATCTGTC
>NZ_JACBXA010000019.1 GCF_013870515.1 Streptomyces albidus (ex Kaewkla and Franco 2022)
CGCCCGCTCGACCTGGGAACGCTGCTGCCGGCGGCCGGATGCTCACCGGGTTGAAGGCGATCTTCCGCAGCTCCGCGTGACTGCCCGAGTCCTTGCGCCACAGCCCGCTGACGATGTCCACCGCCTCCGTGGGCGTCGAGGCGAACTCCAGGCCCGCGTAGACGGGGGCGCACGCGTCCAGGCCCAGGTCCTGCGCGGTCAGCCGCCTGCCGAGGCGGCGCGTGAAGACCTCCGCGATCAGTGCGGGTGTGGTGCCGCGTGGCTGCTGACCGCGCAGCCAGCGGGTCACCGAGGTCTTGTCGTAGCGCAGGTCGAGGCCGTGCTCCAGGCCCAACTGGTCGACGCGCCGGGCGAGTCCGGCGTTGGAGAAGCCTGCCTCGGCGATCAGCGCGGCGAGTTGGCGGTTGGGGATGCGCTGCGGGGAGGACTGGGCAGAGGGTTCCCCAGTTCGTTCCATCGTCATCAGCTTTACGGTCTCCTGCCCTACGGCTTGCGGCCCACGCCGGGCGCCCTGCGGAACGGCGCGAATGTAGCGGCCTCAGATGTGTGGCTCGCCCGGTTTGCCGCGCTTTCATCCGTACGTGTGAGAAGGTGACCGGCTGCCGGGGCCCGGCCCCGCAGCCGTACAGTTGCTCAGAGGTGCGGTGGCGGCGCAGTGCCGGAGCGCGCCTGACAGCGTTCGGCAGAGGGCCGGTACGACGTCGGACCGGTACGACTTTGGAGGAGCCGTGAGCGACCTGCGCTTTGTCCACCTGGGGTTCGGCGCCGACGCTGTCGACTACGAAGAGGCGTGGCAGGAGCAGCGCCGGGTGCACGCGGCCCGGTTCGACGACGAGATCCCCGACACCTGCCTGCTGCTGGAGCACACGCCGGTCTTCACCGCCGGCCGTCGCACCGAGCCTGCCGAGCGCCCCATCGACGGCACCCCCGTGATCGACGTCGACCGTGGCGGGAAGATCACCTGGCACGGTCCGGGCCAGCTCGTCGGCTATCCCATCCTGAAGCTGCCCCGCCCGGTGGATGTGATCGAGCACGTGCGGCGCCTGGAAGAGGCCATGATCCGTGCCTGCGCCGACTTCGGCCTGGAGACGACGAGGATCGAGGGCCGCAGCGGCGCGTGGGTGCTGGGCGACCCCGTGGAGCAGCGCGCGGCGCTGGGCGGTCTCTCCCTCGACTTCGATCCCCGGCTCCACGACGAGGAGTTCGACCCGCGGCTCAACGGTCCCGAGTACGCCCCGTCCAACGCCGGCCAGCGCAGGGAGGACCGCAAGATCGGCGCGATCGGTGTGCGGGTCGCCAAGGGCGTCACCATGCACGGCTTCGCGCTGAACTGCGATCCCGACAACACCTGGTTCGACCGGATCGTGCCCTGCGGGATCCGCGACGCGGGTGTGACCTCGCTCTCGAACGAACTGGGCCGCGCGGTGCCGGTCCTGGACGTACTGCCCGTCATGGAGAAGCGACTTCGCGAGGTGCTGGAGTCGGCAGAGCCGCTGCCCCGCGCGGTCTGACCAGCGCACGCCCCCCGGCCTGTCACTGCGAGGCCACCGGCGGTGGAAAACAGGGGGAGGGGTGGGCGTACCCTGATATTCGCCGAGGAATCGAAAGTACGTAGGGAGCCGGACGTGTCCGCTGTCGCACCCGACGGTCGCAAAATGCTCCGCCTTGAAGTCCGCAACAGCCAGACGCCCATCGAGCGCAAGCCGGAGTGGATCAAGACCCGGGCGAAGATGGGCCCCGAGTACAACGCGCTGCAGGACCTGGTCAAGCGCGAGGGGCTGCACACGGTCTGCCAGGAGGCGGGCTGTCCCAACATCTTCGAATGCTGGGAGGACCGCGAGGCCACCTTCCTCATCGGCGGTGAACAGTGCACCCGTCGCTGCGACTTCTGCCAGATCGACACCGGCAAGCCCGAAGAGCTCGACCGTGACGAACCGCGCCGTGTGGCCGATTCGGTCCAGCAGATGCAGCTGCGGTACGCGACGATCACCGGCGTCGCCCGCGACGACCTCGACGACGGCGGCGCCTGGCTCTACGCCGAGACCGTCCGCCAGATCCACGCGGCGATGCCCGACACCGGCGTCGAACTGCTCATCCCCGACTTCAACGCCGTCCCGGAGCAGCTCGCCGAGGTCTTCTCCTCCCGCCCCGAAGTCCTGGCGCACAACGTCGAGACGGTGCCGCGCATCTTCAAGCGCATCCGCCCCGGCTTCCGTTACGACCGTTCGCTCGAGGTGATCACCCGCGCCCGCGAGGACGGCCTGGTCACCAAGTCCAACCTCATCCTCGGAATGGGCGAGACGCGCGAGGAGGTCAGCGAGGCCCTGCGCGACCTGCACGAGGCCGGGTGCGAACTGATCACGATCACCCAGTACTTGCGCCCCTCCGCTCGGCACCACCCCGTGGAGCGGTGGGTGAAGCCGCAGGAGTTCGTCGAGCTCCAGGAGGAGGCCGAAGAGATCGGCTTCGCCGGAGTCATGTCCGGGCCACTGGTCCGCTCCTCCTACCGTGCGGGCCGTCTCTACAAGCAGGCGATCGAAGCGCGCGACGCCCGCGCTGCGTGAGCCGGGCGGGCAGCGCACGGACGTATCGGGCCGGGGCCGGAACGGTCCCGGCCCGCGTCTGTCATGTGAGCCACCGCACTCCGCCGGGCCGTCACGACGTGACGTTGGCCGCACTCGCTTCCGCAGGCTTTGACCTGCTGGTCATCCGCTGGTAACACCTAACGGTGACGATGGCTGCACACACCGTTCATGCAGTCACGCGAGATGACGGAGGGGACCGCCTTGCAGACCACGCTGCGCGCGCTGGAGAGCTTCGAGAGCCTGCTGCTCGGCAGGGGCCAGCAGACAGCCCGCCGTAATGCCTGGACAGCAGTGCTGGAGGACCGCGCCCGCGCGGTCGCCCGTACCGAGACCCAGCGGGTACTGGAGGCCGCGGCCACTCGCAGGCAGGCCGCCACGTAAACTTCCCCGCATGGCGAGGAAGGAAGACTCCGAGAACCCAGGGCGGCTCAAGCAGATCGCCCTGACGTACAAGATGACCCGGCGTGCCGACCGGAAGATCGGCTGGATCCTGGCCGGCGTGGGGCTTGTCACCTTCGGTGTACTCCTCGCCGTCGGCTTCGCGATCGGGCACCCCGTCTACGCAGGCATTCTGGGCGCGGTCCTGGGTCTGCTGGCGATGGCGATCGTCTTCGGACGCCGGGCAGAGCGGGCGGCCTTCGGGCAGATGGAGGGCCAGCCGGGCGCCGCAGCGGCCGTGCTGGAGAACATCGGCCGCGGCTGGACCGTCACGCCGGCCGTGGCGATGAACCGCAGCCAGGACGTCGTGCACCGGGCGGTCGGCAGGGCGGGCATCGTGCTCGTGGGCGAGGGCAACCCCAACAGGCTGCGCTCGCTGCTCGCCTCCGAGAAGAAGCGCATGGCACGCGTCGTCTCCGACGTCCCCGTGCACGACTTCATCGTGGGCGACGACGACGGACAGGTCCCGTTGAAGAAGCTGCGCACCAAGCTGCTGAAGCTGCCGAGGGTGCTGGCGGGCGGGCAGGTCACGCAGGTCAACGACAGGCTGCGCGCCATGGGCGACCTGATGAGCAACATGCCGATCCCGAAGGGCCCGATGCCCAAGGGCATGCGGATGCCGCGAGGGCAGAGCGGCCGCTGAGCCTTCGGGCACCGTGCGGACGTGGGATCGGTGAACGCGTAGGAACGCGGACGGCCCGGAAGCAGCGCTTCGAGCGATGCCTCCGGGCCGCTGGCTTGTCGTCCGCCCCGCGTGCGCGCCCGCGTTCCCTATAGCCGTGGTGGTACGTCGGCTACGTCGGCTACTCGTCTACGTCCGTACCTGCACTGCGCCCGAGAGCCTGTCGTGCAGTCCGCGGCCGTCACGGTCCCAGACGAGCGCCGGAACGGCCGCGCCGAGCAGCACCGTGCGGATGGCCACGCGCCACAGGACCAGCCTGCCGAGGCCCTCGACGGCCACCACGCGAAGCCCCAGCAGCCTCTTGCCGGGGGTGCTGCCGACTGTGCCGACGGTCAGCAGGCTCATCACGACGAAGACGGCCAGCGCCCAGTTGCCGGTGGCCTGGGGCTCACCGTTCGCGAGCAGTCCGTACGCGATCAGCATGGCGACGGCCCAGTCGATGAAGAGGGCGCCCACGCGCCTCCCGACTGACGCGACGGAACCCGGGCCGTCCTGCGGAAGTCCCAGCCGCTCGCCGCGGTGGCCGAACTCCGCGCCCATGTCCTCAGCCGCGGCACGAGGACCCGAGAGCCACGAGCCGATTGCATCCCTGTTGTTCACGCGACAACGGTAGCGCGCGGCATAAATGACCTTGTCCGCAGGTCACGAGGGTCCGGGTGTTCACTGGTTAACATCGGTGAAACAGTCGGGTCACGCTTGAGAAATCGCCCCTGTTTATCGTCGCCGACAGCGTGCGCCACCGCACTGGCCTGCGTCCCGAGCAAATCCCGTCCCCCTGCGGCGGGACTAGGAGGAGTTGGATGTTCCAGAACGCCGCTGAGGCCAAGAAATACATCGCGGACAACGATGTGAAGTTCATCGACGTCCGCTTCTGTGATCTGCCTGGCATCATGCAGCACTTCACGGTTCCGGCCGAGTCCTTCGACCCGGACGAGAACCTGATGTTCGACGGTTCGTCGATCCGCGGTTTCCAGGCCATTCACGAGTCGGACATGGCGCTCGTAGCCGACCTGAGCACGGCCCGTGTGGACGCGTTCCGCGCCGAGAAGCACCTCAACATCAACTTCTTCATCCACGACCCGATCACCGGTGAGCAGTACAGCCGTGACCCGCGGAACGTGGCGAAGAAGGCCGAGGCCTACCTCGCCTCCTCCGGCATCGCCGACACCGCCTTCTTCGGTCCGGAGGCGGAGTTCTACGTCTTCGACGACGTCCGCTTCGAGACCAAGGCCAACGCCGGTTACTACCACATCGACTCCGAGGCCGGCGCCTGGAACACGGGCACCATCGAGGACGGCGGAAACCGCGGCTACAAGGTCCGCTACAAGGGCGGCTACTTCCCGGCCCCGCCGGTCGACCACTTCGCCGACCTGCGCGCCGAGATCAGCCTGGAGTTGGGCAAGGCCGGCCTCCAGGTCGAGCGCCAGCACCACGAGGTGGGCACCGCCGGACAGGCCGAGATCAACTACAAGTTCAACACGCTGCTCGCGGCCGCCGACGACCTGATGCTCTTCAAGTACATCGTGAAGAACACCGCCTGGCGCAACGGCAAGACCGCGACGTTCATGCCCAAGCCGATCTTCGGTGACAACGGCTCCGGCATGCACGTCCACCAGTCCCTGTGGAACGACGGTTCCCCGCTCTTCTACGACGAGCAGGGTTACGCGGGCCTCTCGGACACCGCCCGCTACTACATCGGCGGCATCCTCAAGCACGCCCCGTCGCTGCTGGCCTTCACCAACCCGACGGTGAACTCCTACCACCGCCTGGTCCCCGGCTTCGAGGCGCCGGTCAACCTGGTCTACTCCCAGCGGAACCGTTCCGCCGCGATGCGCATCCCGATCACGGGCTCCAACCCGAAGGCGAAGCGCGTGGAGTTCCGCGCCCCGGACCCGTCCTCCAACCCGTACCTGGCCTTCTCCGCGCTGCTGATGGCGGGCCTCGACGGCGTCAAGAACAAGATCGAGCCGGCCGAGCCGATCGACAAGGACCTCTACGAGCTCGCGCCCGAGGAGCACGCGGGCGTGCCGCAGGTCCCCACCTCGCTCCCGGCGGTCCTCGAAGCCCTCGAGGCGGACAACGAGTACCTCCAGGCGGGCGGCGTCTTCACGGCCGACCTGATCGACACCTGGATCGAGTACAAGCGCGAGAACGAGATCGCCCCGATGCAACTGCGGCCGCACCCGCACGAGTTCGAGCTGTACTTCGACATCTAAACCGCGGGCCGGTCACCTGGCCTTCGACGGTGCATGACATCGGTGACCTGCGGAAACGCCTTCCGGCGTCTTCCGCAGGTCACCGTCTGTTTCCACCCTCATGTGCACCGGAGGTGCACCGGGCGCCGGATAGCTGCTGTTGATCGCAGCGAGCCTTGAGCCGGTCGGCCGTTCCCCAGGCTCGAAGCGAAGTCGAGCGTGACCGGAGGCCTCGACTGGTTACGGGCTCACTGTGTGGGTGTCGGTGCCCGTGGAGGGGGCGAATTGAGCATTTCCGTTGTAGGTGGCGCTGATGGCATGCGTACCGACGGACATTCCCTGGTTCGTGACCACGGCCACTCCGTTCACCAGTGGCGCGGTGAAGGTGCCTCCGCCGCTGCCTCCGATGACGAACGTGACCGTCCCGGCAGGCGTCCCTGGCGCGGGAGGCGTCGCCGCCACAGTCGCCGTGAAGGTGACGACCCTGCCCGGCCGTGAGGGATCGGGCGACGAGACGACCGTCGTGGTGGTCGCCCCCGAGGCGACCGTGTGGGCGTCGGCTCCGTTCGATGTGGCGAACTCCGGACTTCCGCCGTAGTTCGCGCTGACCGTGTGCGTACCGGGCGTCAGGTTGCTGCGGGTGACAGTGGCCACGCCGCCGACCAGGGGTGCGGTGACGGGGGTGGTGCCGTCGAAGAGGAATGTGACCGTGCCTGCCGGGGTGCCGGCCGCGGGCAGGTTCGAAGTGACGGTGGCGGTGAACGTGACCGCCTGGCCGAAGGCGGAGGGGTCGGGGACACCGGAGACCGTGGTGGTGGTCGCGACGCGGTTCACGGTCTGGGTGTCGGTGCCGGTGGACGGGTTGAAGTCGGCGTCGCCGCTGTAGGTCGCGGTGACGTTGTGGACGCCCACCGGGAGGGTTCCGGTGGTGACCGAGGTTGTTCCGGAGCCGTCGAGGGTTCCCGTCAGTGCGGGGCCGCCGCCGATGGTGAAGGTGACGGTTCCGGACGGCGTGCCCGCGCCCGGTGCCGTGGCGGTCACCTGGGCTGTGAGGGTGACGGGTTCCCCGAAGGATGAAGGGTCGGGTGTGCTGAGAACGGTCGTGGTCGTGGTCGCCTTGATGGCGGTGTGGGTGTCGGTGCCGGTCGAGGGCCCGTAGTCGGTGTCGCCGTTGTAGGTCGCAGTCACCGAAAGGCTGCCGGAGGGCAGGGAGTTGAAGGTGACCTGTGCGGTGCCGTCCAAGGCCACCGGCACGGTGGAGGTACCTCCACCGCTCACGGCGAAAGTGACCGTCCCCGTGGGAACTCCGGTCGCGGGAGACACCGGAGAGACCAGCGCTGTGAACGCGACCGGCTGCCCGAACACGCTTGGGTCGGGGCTTGAGATGACAGTGGTGCTCGTGTCGGCCGGATCGACGGTGTGCGTGTCGGTGCCGGTGGAAGTGGTGAAGCTGAGATCGCCGGTCGCGTTGTAGGTGGCTTCGACGGTGTGGCTTCCCGCAGCGAGTGTGTTGGTGCTGACGGTTGCCGTGCCGGAACTGTTCAGCGCCCCGGTGAGAGTGGTGCCGTCGATGGTGAAGGTGACGGTGCCGGACGGCGTCCCCGCGCCCGGCGCCACCGGTGCGACCGTGGCGGTGAAGGTCGCCGACTGCCCGAAGACGGTCGGGTCAGGCGTGGAGTTGACGACGGTGGTCGTGGCCGCCGGGTTGACCGTGTGGTTGTCCGAGCCCGACGAGGGGTCGTAGTCGGCGTCGCCGCTGTAGGTCCCGGTGATGGAATGAGAACCCGACGCCAAGGCAGCGATGACCAGTTGAGCGGTTCCGCCGGCGTCCAGGTTCTCGGTGAACGTGCCGCCTCCCGACCCGGAGATCACGAATGTCACGGTGCCGGTTGGTGTGGGCCCGGGGCTTCCAGGCGTGACGGTGGCGGTGACTGTGACGGGCTCGCCGAAGACCGACGGATCCGGAGACGAGGTGACGGTGGTGGAGTTGGACGGCTCCACCTCCACGGTGTGGGTGTGTGAGCCGGTCGACGGACCGAAGTCGGCGTCACCGCTGTAGGTCCCGGTCACGGAATGAGCACCCAACCCGAGCGCACTGGTGACCAGTTGAGCAGTCCCGTTGGCGTCCAGGTTCTCGGTGAACGTGCCACCTCCCGACCCGGAGATCACGAACGTCACCGTGCCCGAAGGCGTTCCCGCACCCGGAGCGAGCGCGAAGACGGTGGCGCTGATGGTCACCGACTGTCCTACGGCGGACGGATTCGGCGTTCCGGAGACCACAGTCGTCGTCGATGCCCGATTGACGGTGTGGGTGTCGGTCCCGGAGGAACCCACGAATTCCCCGTCGCCGCTGTACGTCGCTGTGAGCGAATAGCTGTCTGCAGGAAGGGAATCGAGGATCAGCCGGGCAGTGCCGTCCTGGGACACCGGCACACTCGTGGTCCCTCCGCCACCGCTGAGAACGAACGTGACCGTACCGGTCGGCGTCCCGGCACCCGGCGCGACGGGCGCCACATGAGCCGTGAACGTGACCGGCTGTCCGAAGACTGTCGGGTCGGGGCTCGAGATGACAGTGGTGGTCGTCCCGGCCGGATTGACGGTGTGCGTGTCTCCACCCGTCGATGAGCTGAAGTTCGGATCTCCGGCGGCGTCGTAGCTGGCTTCGACGGTGTGACTTCCGGCGGTGAGTGTGTTGGTGCTGACCGTGGCGGTGCCGGAGCTGTCGAGCGTCCCGGTGAGGGTGGTGGTGCCGTCGACGGTGAAGGTCACGCTGCCGGACGGCGTACCGGCTCCAGGAGCGACGGAAGAGACCACGGCGAGGAAGGTGACGGTTTGGCCCACGACGGTGGGTTCAGGGGAGGAGTTGACTGTGATGGTCGTGGCCGCCGGGTCGACGGTATGAGAGTCCGCGCCCGACGACGCAGCGAAGTCCGCATCCCCGCTGTAGGTCGCGACCACGCTGTACGTCCCCGCACTCAACCCGGCAGAGACGAAACTCGCCTCACCACTCACGTCAAGGGGAACAGTGACCACACCACCCGCACTGTCAGCGAACGTCACACTCCCCGAAGGCACACCCGCACCCGGCGCCACAGCCCCCACCGAAGCAGTGAAAACAACCTCCTGCCCGAACACCGACGGATCCGGCGCCGACACCAACGACGTCGATGTCCCAGCCCGATTGACCGTGTGGGTGTCGATACCCGTGGAGGCGAGGAAGTTGGGGTCGCCGCTGTAGGCGGCGGTGAGGGCATAAGCTCCGGCCGGGAACGCCGGGAGGATGCCGGTGGCGACACCACCTGCGTCCAACGCCACGGTGACACTCTCACCGGTACCGCCACTCACGGTCACGGTTCCGCTCGGCGTCCCCGCACCTGGCGCCACCGCCGCGACCGTGACCGTGAACGTCGCCTCCTGCCCGAACGCCGACGGATCCGGCGCCGACACCAACGACGTCGATGTCCCAGCCCGGTCAACCGTGTGCGTATCCGACCCCGACGACGAAGCGAAGTCCGCATCCCCGCCATACGTACCGATCACCGTATACACACCGGCCGGAAGCGAACTGACGTCAACCACGGCGATACCCGAAGCATCCAGAGTCGCCGTCAACGTCGGACCACCATCGAACGCGAAAGTGACTGTGCCCGTCGGCGAACCCGCACCGGGTGCCACCGCAGAACTCACCGCAGCGAACACCACCGACTGCCCGAACACCGACGGATCCGGACTCGAAACCACAGTCGTCGACGTAGCCGCCATATCCACCGTCTGAGAATCACCACCACTCGACGAACCGAAATTCGCATCCCCGCCATAAGCCGCAGTCACCGACAGGCTGCCGGCGGGCAGGGAGTTGAAGGTGACCTGTGCTGTCCCGTCCGGAGCCACCGGCACGGTGGAGGTGTCTCCGCTGCTGACGGTGAAGGTGATCGTCCCTGTGGGAACTCCGGCCGCGGGTGACACCGGAGAGACCAGTGCCGTGAAGGTGACCGGCTGCCCGAACACGCTCGGGTCGGGCGACGAGGTGACCGAAGTCGTCGTGAGCGCCGGCTCCACCGTGTGGGTGTCGGTGCCGGTCGAAGCGGTGAAGTTCGGGTCGCCGGCGGCCTCGTAGCTGGCGGTGACCGTATGTGAGCCAGATTCCAGGGAGGCGGTGCTGACCGCGGCCACGCCATCGGCGAGGGTTCCCGTGAGAGTGATGGTGCCGTCGACGGTGAAGGTGACGGTGCCGGACGGCGTCCCTGCGCCCGGCGCCACCGGCGCGACCGTAGCCGTGAAGGTCGCCGACTGCCCGAAGACGGTCGGGTCAGGTGTGGAGTTGACGACGGTGGTCGTGGCCGCCGCGTTGACGCTGTGGGTGTCAGAACCCGACGAAGAGTCGTAGTCGGCATCACCGCTGTAGGTCGCGGTGACCGAATGGGTGGCGACGCCCAGGCTGTCGAGCATGAGGGTGGCGGTTCCAGCACTGTCGAGGCCTTGGGTGAACGTGCCGCCGCCCGACCCGGAGATCACGAATGTCACCGTGCCCGTCGGTACAGGCCCGGGCTGACTCGGCGTGACGGTGGCGGTGATGGTGACGGGCTGGCCGAAGACCGACGGATCCGGAGACGAGGTGACGGTGGTGGTGTTGGACGGCTCGACCTCCACGGTGTGGGTGTCGGTCGCCGAGGACGCGACGAAATTCCCGTCACCGTTGTAGGTCGCGGTGATGGAATGAGATCCCAACCCGAGCGCATTGGTGACCAGTTGGGCGGTCCCGTTGACGTCCAGGTTCTCGGTGAAGGTCCCTCCTCCGGTGCCGGAGATCACGAACGTCACCGTGCCCGAAGGCGTTCCCGCACCCGGGGTGACCGCGAAGACCGTCGCACTGACGGTTACCGACTGCCCGACCGCTGAGGGATCCGGCGAGGACGTCACCGTCGTCGCCGTCGCAGCCCGATCCACCGTGTGGCTGTCAGTGCCCGACGACCCCACGAAGACCCCGTCACCGCTGTAGGTCGCGGTGACCGAATAGCTGCCCGCAGGAAGGGAATCGAGGATCAGTTGGGCCGTGCCGTCCTGCGACACCGGCACACTCGTGGTCCCTCCTCCACCGCTGAGAGCGAACGTGACGGTCCCCGTCGGCGCCCCCGCACCCGGCGCCACCGGCGCGACCGTAGCCGTGAACGTCACCGGCCGTCCGAACACGCTCGGATCGGGCGACGAAGTGACCGAAGTCGTCGTGAGGGCCTGCTCAACCGTGTGCGTGTCACTGCCCGTCGACGAGGTGAAGTTCGGATCGCCGGCGTATACGGCCTCGACGGTGTGGCTGCCCACGGGGAGTGCGTTCGTGCTGACGGTCGCGGTGCCGGAGCTGTCGAGCGTTCCGGTGAGGGTGGTGGTGCCGTCGACGGTGAAGGTCACGCTGCCGGACGGCGCCCCCGCGCCCGGCGCCACCGGCGCCACCGTAGCCGTGAAAACGGCGGGCTCTCCGAACACGGTCGGATCAGGGGACGAGTTGACGGTCGTGGTCGTGTCGGCCGGGTTGATGACGTGGGTGTCCGAACCCGAAGACGGCACGAAGTTCGTGTCCCCGTTGTAGGACGCGGTGAGCGAGTAGGTACCGGGAGGCGCAGCGGGGACGACATAGGTCGCGGTTCCCTCGGAGTCCAGCAGGAGGACGACCGATCCGCCGCCGCTCTCCGACACGGACACGCTTCCGGTGGGGATTCCTGCTCCCGGCGCCACCGGGGCGACTGTGACGGTGAGCGTGATTTCTTCGCCGTATACGGACGGGTCGGGTGAGGATGTCAGCGTGGTCGAGGTGGCGGCGCGATTGACCGTGTGGGTGTCGATGCCCGTGGAGGCGAGGAAGTTGGGGTCGCCGCTGTAGGCGGCGGTGAGGGCGTAGGACCCGGCCGGGAACGCCGGGAGGACGCCGGTGGCGACACCACCTGCGTCCAACGCCACGGTGACACTCTCACCGGTACCGCCGCTGACGGTCACGGTTCCGCTCGGCGTCCCCGCACCTGGCGCCACCGCCGTCACTGTGACTGTGAAGGTCGCCTCCTGCCCGAACACTGACGGGTCCGGTGCGGACGTCAAGGACGTCGAGGTCCCAGCCCGGTCAACCGTGTGCGTGTCCGCGCCCGACGACGCAGCGAAGTTCGCATCTCCGCTGTAGGTACCGATCACCGTGTGCTGACCGGCCGGAAGCGAACCGATGTCAACCACGGCAATGCCTGAGGCATCCAGTGTCGCCGTCAACGTCGGGCCACCGTCGAAGGTGAAAGTGACTGTGCCCGTCGGCGTACCCGCACCGGGTGCCACCGCGGAAGTCACCGCAGCGAATACCACGGACTGACCGAACACCGACGGATCCGGACTCGAGAACACCGTTGTCGACGTAGCCGCCTGATTGACCGTCTGAGTATCACCACCACTCGACGAACCGAAATTCGCATCCCCGCCATACGCGGCAGTCACCGAATACGACCCGGCAGCAAGCGAGTTGAGGGTCAATACCGCTACCCCGTCGCTGTCGGCCGGAACGGTGACGACGCCCCCTCCGTCGATCACGAAGGTGACCGCGCCGGTGGGCGTGGCCGGGCCTGGGGTGTCGGACGCCACCGTCGCGGTGAATGTCACCGCCTGTCCGTAGACCGATGGGTCAGGAGCGGAGCTGAGGCTCGTGGTCGTCCCCGCGGGGAGCACCGTGTGGGTGTCGGTGCCGGTGGAAGTGGTGAAGTTCGGGTCGCCGGTCGCGTTGTAGGTGGCTTCGACGGTGTGGCTTCCCGCAGCGAGTGTGTTGGTGCTGACGGTTGCCGTGCCGGAACTGTTCAGCGCCCCGGTGAGAGTGGTGGTGCCGTCGATGGTGAAGGTGACGGTGCCGGATGGCGTCCCTGCGCCCGGTGCCACTGGTGCGACCGTGGCGGTGAAGCTTGCCGACTGCCCGAAGACGGTCGGGTCAGGTGTGGAGTTGACGACGGTGGTCGTGGCCGCCGAGTTCACGCTGTGAGTGTCAGAACCCGACGAGGGGTCGTAGTCGGCGTCACCGCCGTAGGTCGCGGTGATGGAATGAGATCCCAACCCGAGCGCATTGGTGACCAGTTGGGCGGTCCCGTTGGCGTCCAGGTTCTCGGTGAAGGTGCCTCCCCCGGTACCGGAGATCACGAATGTCACGGTGCCCGTCGGTACAGGCCCGGGCTGACTCGGCGTGACGGTGGCGGTGATGGTGACGGGCTGGCCGAAGACCGAGGGATCCGGAGACGAGGTGACGGTGGTGGTGTTGGACGGCTCGACCTCCACGGTGTGGGTGTCGGTCGCCGAGGACGCGACGAAATTCCCGTCACCGTTGTACGTCGCGGTGATGGAATGAGACCCCAGCCCCAGAACGCTCGTCACCAGACGAGCGGTCCCGTTCACATCCAGACTCTCGGTGAAGGTCCCTCCTCCGGCGCCGGAGATCACGAACGTCACCGTGCCCGATGGGGTCCCTGCACCCGGAGCGAGCGCGAAGACGGTGGCGCTGATGGTCACCGACTGTCCTACGGCGGACGGATCCGGCGTTCCGGAGACCACAGTCGCCGTCGCAGCCCGATCCACCGTGTGGCTGTCAGTGCCCGACGACCCCACGAAGACCCCGTCACCGCTGTAGGTCGCGGTGACCGAATAGCTGCCCGCAGGAAGGGAGTCGAAGGTGGCCTGCGCCGTGCCGTCCTGGGCCACCGGCACGCTCCTGGTCCCTCCTCCACCGCTGAGAGCGAACGTGACCGTCCCGGTCGGCGTCCCGGCACCCGGCGCGACGGGCGCCACATGAGCCGTGAAGGTGACCGGCTGTCCGAAGACTGTCGGGTCGGGGTTAGAGATGACTGTGGTGGTCGTCCCGGCTGGATTGACGGTGTGCGTGTCTCCACCCGTCGATGAGGTGAAGTTCGGGTCCCCGGCGGCGCTGTAGGAGGCGGTGACCGTATGCAGGCCCGGCGTCAGGGAGGCGGTGCTGACGGTTGCCGTGCCGGAACTGTTCAGCGCTCCGGTGAGAGTGGTGGTGCCGTCGATGGTGAAGGTGACGGTGCCGGACGGCGTCCCCGCACCCGGCGCCACCGGCGCCACAGTAGCCGTGAAAACGGCGGGCTCTCCGAACACGGTCGGTTCAGGGGACGAGTTGACTGTGATGGTCGTGGCCGCCGGGTCGACGGTATGAGGGTCCGCGCCCGACGACGCAGCGAAGTCCGCATCCCCGCTGTAGGTCGCGACGACGCTGTATGTCCCCGCATTCAGCCCTGCGGAGACGAAATTCGCCACACCGCTCCCGTCAAGGGGAACAGTGACCACACCACCCGCAGTGTCAGCGAACGTCACACTCCCCGAAGGCACACCCGCACCTGGCGCCACAGCCCCCACCGAAGCAGTGAAAACAACCTCCTGCCCGAACACCGACGGGTCGGGTGAGGATGTCAGCGTGGTCGAGGTGGCGGCGCGATTGACCGTGTGGGTGTCGATGCCCGTGGAGGAGAGGAAGTTGGCGTCGCCGCTGTAGGCGGCGGTGATCGAGAGGCTCCCCGTCGGCAGCGCGCTGTCGGTAACGGTGGCGACGCCACTCGAGTCGAGTGCCGCAGTGAAGGTCTCGCCTCCGAGATCGAATGTCACCGTGCCCGTGGGAACTCCCGTTGCAGGAGCCACCGGAGAGACCACCGCGGTGACGGTGACCGACTGCCCGAAGGCGGAGGGGTCGGGCGCGGAGTTGACGGTCGTGGTCGTCGAGGCACCGGTGACGGTGTGGGTGTCCGTTCCGCTGGAGGGCGCGAAGCCCGCATCCCCCTGATAGGCGGCAGTGACCGTGTGCGATCCGGCGGCGAGTGCGCTGGTGATGACGGTGGCCTGCCCGCCCACGAGTGCGCCGGTGAGCGTCGGGCCGCCGTCGACGGTGAAGACGACGTTGCCGGTGGGGATGCCGGCTCCCGGTGGTACGGCGGTGACGGTGGCGATGAAGGCGACCCCCTGACCCGGCACCGAGGGGTCGGGGGAGGAGGTGACCGTCGTGTCGGTCTCGGACCGGTTGACGGTGTGGGTGTCGGTGCCGTCGGAGGGGGCGTATTCGGCGTCGCCCTGATAGGCGCCGGTGACGGTGAGGCCTCCGGCAGGGAGCGTGTCGAGAGTGAGCGCGGCAGTGCCGTCGCCCGCCAACTGCACGGTGAAGGTTCCTGTGCCCTCGACCGTGAACACGACGTCTCCTGTCGGAATTCCCGCTCCCGGCGGTACGGCCACGACGGTTGCGGTGAACGTGACGTCCTGGCCGAAGACCGAGGGGTCCGGGGAACTGACGACGGAGGTACTTGTGGCCGCCCGGTCGACGGTGTGCGCGTCGCTGCCGGTGGAGCCCGCGAAGCCGGCGTCCCCGCCGTACGACGCGGTGACGTTGTGGGTGCCGGGGCCGAGCGCGCCGATGGTGACGCCCGCGATGCCGGACGCGTTGAGCGGCGCGGTGTATGTGCCGCCGCCCGAGCCGGAGACGGTGAAGGTGACCGTGCCGGTAGGAGTGCCCGTACCAGGCGGGACCGGCGCCACAGTGGCGCTCAGCGTGACCGGCTGACCGAACACGGACGGGTCGGGCGAAGAGGTGACGGTGGTGGTCGTCGGCTTCCGGACCGGCGTCACGTTCTGGGTGCCGTTGCCGGTGGAAGGCAGGAAACTGGTGCTGCCGGTGTAGATCGCGATCACCGGCTGCGGTCCGGTCGGGAGAGCCGGCACGGTGACAGTGGCGACTCCGTTCGCGTCGAGCTGCGCGAATTGGGCCGGAAGCGCGTCGATGACGAACGTGACCGTGCCGGAAGGTGTTCCGGCGCCGGGGGCCACCGCGGTGACCGTGGCGGTGAAGGTGACCGGCGTCCCCTGCGGAGACGGATTGGGTGACGACGAGACATGTGTGCTCGTGGCGGCTCTGAGGACCCCGTAGACGAACGAACCGGTGGAACGCGTGAACTGGGCGGAGCCGTTGTACGTGGCGGTCACGATGTGCGCACCCGTACTGAGCCCGCTCGTGGTCACGGTTGCCTTTCCGTTCGCGTTGAGAGGCACGGTGTAAGTGCCGCCGCCGGGGCCGGAGATGACGAAGGTGACAGTTCCGGTGGGGGTGCCCATGCCGGGGAGGAGCGAGGTGACGGTGGCGGTGATCAAGGCCGGTTGGCCGAAGACCGACGAGGCGGGTGAGGCGGTCACTTGGGTGAGCGTGGGTGATGCCACGGTGGCGCCCTTTCGTAGTCCGGACCGCCCCTGATCGCCCCGCAGCGCCGTGCGCGCCTTCCGTACACCGAGCGGTGCCCGATGCCCCGTGGTCCGTCTCAACTCCGCGGCTGTGTCCGGGAGTCGGCAGCGGGTGACGAGAGAAGAGCCGTCCTTTCACTCGCCCGCCGTTGGACCGGGATACGAATTGACCAGTGGTCCGCTACCACCGATGGACCCACGATTCAGGTCACCACTCCAGATCGGGGTTCGCAATTCCCTCCAATGGCGCAGCGCGTGACATCTTCAAGGGAGCGAAGTCGCCGCTGAAAGCGCCACTTATGCATTTCACGCCTGGGCATCTCACTTCTCGAAGCGATTGCCGTCCGAAGTCGACGGGGTCGCGGTCGAGGACGATTCCGCTTGGCCTGCTCGAAGTGCGAACGGGCAGCGAGAGGGCACCCATGTGGGTCGGCACGGTCCGCGTCAGGCTGTCCGGCTCAGCGGAACTCCGCAGCGGGGGTGAGGGGACATCGTCGACCTTCGGCTCCCGACCGCCGGGTAGGGCCGGCCCATCCGCTGATGCCTGCGACAGGCGCAGCGTGCCGTCGTGGCGGCTGCGGGTGCCCGGCTGGCCATCGCCGAACGGGTCGAGGAGGTCCGGGCACGCCGTCGAGGTGTCGTTCGGAGGGCAAGCCGCACGCGTTGAGCTGGCTCGAAGAGGAACGGCGCGTCCTGTTCGGCTGTGTGTATGGCGCACGTGCGCGGTTTGCACGCCCGAGGCGTGGTCCATGTGCGAGCCGCTGTGGACGCATTTCATGGACCACAGGTATTACGCGGACGTCATCGATGCGTTCGGAATCGCCTGGCCGCCGCATTGCAGTGCGAGGAGCGTCGAGCTACGTGGTCTTCGGTTCGGCGCCGGCGGTTGCACCACGGAATGCCCCGCCGACGGCCCGCCGCGTACGTGCCTGGCTGTTCGGCGTGAGACGCGGGTACGTCCTCAGCGTGAAGCCGGGCCCCCGTGCCACCAAGCCCCTTCGCGCCGCATCATGATCACCTGGATCGGATCAACTCTCGCACCCGGCCCTAGCGGTGGCCTCCGCCGCCACCGCCTTGGTGACCGCCGCCACCGCCGCCACCCTGGCCTCCGCCGCCTTGGTGACCTCCGCCTCCGCCTCCGCCTTGGTGGCCGCCGCCGCCACCCTGGTGGCCTCCGCCGTGGCTACCGCCGTCACCCTGGTGACCACCGCCGTGGTGGCCGCGGCCGCCACCGTCGAGCAGGTCACCGACTTTGCCAAGCAGCCTGTCCAATCCGTGGCCCTTGTTCGACGAGTTGTCTCCGCCGTCGTCGGGTGGGGCGCCTCCGTCGTCGGGCGGGGTTCCTCCACCGTTCGGTGGGGCGCCTCCGTCATCGCTGGGTGGGGTTCCTCCGCCGTTCGGCGGGGCGTCTCCGTCGTCGTCGGGTGGGGTTTCTCCGCCGTCGTTCGGCGGGATGCCTCCGCCGTCGTTCGACGGGGGCGGAGGTGAGGGGTCATCGTCGTGCTGCTCGGGGGGAGGCATCTCAGGGTGCAACTCACCGTCATCGTCACTGACTTGGTCCGACGAGTCAGGCGGCGAGGAATCGTCGGCGTTCCCAGCGGGTGGGCGTTCGTCGGTCGCATCACCCGGGTCGGTGCTGCCCAGGCCGGGCGGAAGCACGAGGGACGGCGTGCCGCTGCTCTCGTCCTTCGTTTCACCGGTCTGCACGCCGAATGCCACTGTCCCGAAGGCCGCGGCCGCTGCGATGGCCATGAGAAAGGTCTTGCCGCGTCGGGCCGGACGCGAGCCGCCTGTGCCGTCCGAGGCAGGTGCCGACGATGCGGCGGGCTCGGACGGGAGGGGACTCCAACTGTATTGGAACGTCTCGAAGGCCCGATCCACTTCTGCCGCGGCGATGAGTACGCACGGACAGGGTGATGTGCCGTCGATCCGGACAAGTACCCCGCATGTTGGGCACGTTAGCGCTGCCACCCTCGGCCTCCTCAACGGATCCGCTGTGTCGCGTTCCCCCGCGGCACCGTTCGTGCGCCGACCACGGTGCACAGTCCGCAGGCCGGTTCGACGTTAGAGGAAATTCACTGGAAGGACCGATAGTGCTCTGCTTATGAGCAGACTCGGTTCGGATGAACCGTGCCGCACCCGACAACACGGCCGAATCCCACGGCGGCAGTGACCTGCCTCGCACGAGACGTCGGCACATGAATTGGGCCCGTCGATCACCGAGTTGCGTGCGTCGGCCGTGAACCGCTCTGTCCCCCAGGCCCGGGCGCACGGATCGTGGTGCTCGGCCCTGGTCTCGTCCTCGCCGACGAGGGGGGAGAGGACCGCGCAGTTGGCCTCGCCGTCTGCGCACCGCCGGAGTTGTGGAACCGGTCACCGAAGTACGCACGCTCGCCCAGGCGTTCAGCCGACCGGGGGCAGGGTGTGCACCGAGCGCTGCGGGCTGCGGGTTGCGCAGACCGGAGTGGCTGGAGGGGTCCAACCCGGTTCAGGAGACCGGACCACGCGTCACCCCGCCGCACCGGCCTCAGTGCTTGATCGGGGACGGGGGCCGGATCATGGCGGGTTGCCGTCCGGCAGGTGCGAGGAGGCCACGCGTGACGAGGGCGATGCTGCGATGCCGTTGGTCAGCGCCGCCTGGACGATGCGGACGGCCTCGTTCGTGTCGAGGCCGATGCTCGCGATGACGGCCGCGTACTCGGCGGCGGCGCGGCGTGCCCGTTCGCGTCCCTGCCCGCCGGCCGCGGAGACGAATGAGCCGGCCGGTCCGCGGGTCTCGATCAGCCCCGCTTCCTCCAGCTCCCGGTAGGCCCGGCCCACGGTGTTGACGGCCAGGCCGAGGTCCGCGGCCAGGCGGCGGATGGTCGGCAGCTTGGTGCCCACGGCCAGCGTGTGGTCCTGGATCTGCCGGGCGAGCTGGGCGCGGAGCTGCTCGAACGGCGGGACGGGCGACGCCGAGTCGATGACGATCATCAGTTCACCGGTGCGGTCATGGCGTGCCGTGCCACCGTGCCGCTCTGCGCGGTCCGCGCAGTGATCAGGGCGAGCGTGATGGCGCTCAGGGCGATGAAGACAAGCCAGGCAGCTATCCACCAGCCATGCGCGGTTTCGAAAACCGACACGACCGGCAGCGACCACACCACGGTTGGCGTGGCGACGTCGCGGGCGTCCTCGACCCGCATGATGACGTCGGTGGTCAGCGAGGCCTCGTCGTCGGCCACGACCGGGTGCGTCAGGACATGGCGCAGCTGCACGGCCATGCCGACCGCGACCCCGAACAGCCCGATGAGCAGGACGAGTGCCGCGTACCGCGCGGTGGAGTCCCGCACGGTCAGGGCACCGATCGCCAGCAGTATCGCGCCCGCGTACGTGGCAACCGCGAACGCGGCACGCGGCAGGCCGAGCAGGGTGCGCCAGCCGAGCCGGACCGGGTGGGCCGCCCGTCGCGGCAACGTCGCGCCGGCCTGCCGGTCGACCCGCCGCACCCACCAGTCCAGCAGAGACAGGGCCAGCACCAACCCCACCACGACCGCCGTCAGTACCAGTAGCGACCATTGCCGGTAGGCCGCCCCGGAGCCGTCACCTACGGTGCTGCCGGCAGCCCGGGTGACGGTGTAGACGAGGGCGACCGCGATGAGGAACGCGGCCAGGAGGACGCTGGCGGCCAGACGGGTACGGCGCCGGGCTGCCAGTCGCGTGGCCAGCAACGGTGTCGGCCGGACGTCGGCCAGGCCGTGCCCGGACAACCACGCGCCCGCCGCTTCGATATGCGCTGGGCGCACCGACCGGTCAGTCATCCGGCAACCTCTCTTCTGCATGCCGCCCCCCTATGTCGCAAGGCTTGTCTCACCATGTTGGGTCAAGCCTTGCGACAAGTCAACGGGACGTAGGGAGGTGACGCCGCCCCATGCCGACCAGGACCGTCAACGATCCCGGAGTCGTCCCAGCTCCCGGGGGCCGTCCGCCTCGGGCAGCCGGCTGCAACTCTGCGAGACCAGGCCGTACGGGCGTCGAAGTGGCGGTCACGCGGCTGTGGTTCGCCGCACCCGCCGGTCGAGGCGTGTCAGCGGAAAGGCCATGGCGGCGATCACCGCGGTGCCGACGGCGATCGCGACACCGGACTTCTGCCAGTCGTAGTCGTTGGCGGCGGGAGCCGTGAGCACCGCGAAGAGCGTCCGCCCGATGAGGGCGCCGCCGACGAGCCAAATCCGGTAGCTGTCGGACCAGTTGGAGGTGCGGGACCAGCGGTGCACGAGCCGGCCGGTGAAGACGGCGACCGCGGCCGCCAGAACCATCGGGAGCAGGACCCACATCCCGCTGCCGATTGCCGGTCCGTCGGGTCCGTCGGGCGGCAGTCCCGCCGGCATCAGCAGCCCGAGGAAGCCGCCGGAGGCGACGCCTGCGGTGAGGGCGACGAAGAACGGCCGTGGCGCGAGCCCGGCCGGCAGTGGCGCGGGGCTCCGGCGGGGGAGTACGCGCAGCGCGACGAAGAGAAGGACGGCGACCACGGCCAGGATGCCGAGTACGACCGCCAAGGGGGCTTGGTACCCGGGGTCCTGACGGGCTGCGATGCCCGTCCGAAGCAGCACGACGCCGCCGACTGCGACGACTCCCGCGACGGCGAGACCGCCGCGGCGTAGGTAGGGGCGGTCTCGGTGGCGGGGGAAGAGCAGGTCGGTGAGCAGCACCGGAATGAGCACGCTGAACACCGTGTGGTACCCGATCTGAGACTCCCAGTAGGTGGTGTTGAACCCGAGCACCCGGGGTCCCCATTCCGCGGCGTGGTACAGGTTCGGGCTGGTCAGCGCCTGGAGGCCGATGCCGTCCTCGACCAGTTCGTAAATCAGGCCCGCCACCAGCAGGCTGGGCGCTCCGCCGCCGAAGCGGACGACCAGTTCCCGCAGGAACAGCACTCCCGCGCCGTACATCACCACCAGCCCCGGGAGCAGCAGCCACACGACCGGCATGGTCACGCTGCTGAACGTCGCCTCGGCGCTGACCGGTGCGAGGGCGACCAGCGCCCAGGCCGCTCTGCGTCTCCCGTCCGCTGACGTGTGCCGCGCCGATCGGTCCACCACATCCGGTTCCTGCGCCATGCGGCAAAACTTACTTGACTGAGTAAGACATGGCAACGGGCAGGCCCCGGTGCCCTGTTCGCGCGGAGACGTCGACGAGAGGCCGACTTGCAAAAGCCCGTACGCCTCGGATAGGAGCTACTCATGCCCGTGACACCGCAGGACCGGACCGCCGCGGCGGCCGCGCGACGCGCGCAGATCATCGCCGCGACGATCGAGACCCTCGCCGAACTCGGCTATCGCCGTACGACGTTCGCGCAGATCGCCGAGCGCGGAGGGCTGAGCAGCACGCGGCTCATCTCGTACCACTTCGCGGGCAAGGACGAGCTGGTCAAGGCCGTGGTGGCCGACGTCTACGCGTCGATCGACGAGTTCCTGGCCGAGCGGGCGGCCCGGGAACCGGCGAGCCGCCCGATCCGGCAGCCCTCCGGCGTCCCCGCGCAGCCGTTCACCGGGTCCGCCTCCGACGAGCTGCGCGCCTACCTCACCGGCGTCGTCGCGTTCGTCGACGGCAACCGCACCCGGATGCGCGCCTTGCAGTCCGTCTTCGCGGCCCTCCACGACGAGGAGGCGAGCGAGGCGGCGAAGGGGGCGGCGTATGACGCCGCCACCGACCGCGGCGTCCTCGAACACATCCAGGGCATCCTGCGGCGCGGCCAGGAGGGCGGGGAGTTCCGGGAGTTCGACACCTTCGTCATGGCCGCTACGGTCCAACGCTCGCTCAGCGGGCTGCCGTTCCTGCTGCGGACCAAGCCGGACCTGGACCTTCCGGCGTACGCCGACGAGCTGGTGACCCTGTTCGACCTCGCGACCCGGTCTTCGCGTACGGCCTGACAAGCCGATGGCTTCGGCTACGGCGCGCCAGGCGAGATCAAGAGGCACGCCAGGAAGCGGATCGGCTACCCGATGGTCTTGCAGGAGCAGTTCTCACAACATGGGTTCACGCTCCTCGTGTCGACTCCGGGCTTCGGGATGCGGCGCATCCCGTAACCAGAGCTGCCTCCCAGTCGTTGAACTCGCACCGCGAGGCGGGGACCTGGAGGTGTTCGCTCGTGAACCACGGCTCCACTCCGATCCGTTGTCCCGCATGCCTCGGCAGCGGCGACGGCCAGACCGTCATGACCGGCAAGCGCACTTACATCGAACCCTGCTGCTCATGCGAGGGCACCGGACGGTTGATCACAGTTCTGCGGCTGGGATGCCGGGCCCTGCCGCTGGCATCGCCTCACCGGCTGCATGTGCCGTAACAGAGACGACGGCCGGTGCATGCGGTCCCTTCCTTACGCGCAAGGGCTCACCGGACTCAGCCGGCAACCGACTTGGCGTCCGGGCGGGCGCCGCGTGTGGAGCCCGCCGACGCGGCCACCACGCACAGCACCGCGATCCACTGCGACCAGAGCAGCGACTCCTGGAGCATGATGAGGCCGATGAGGGCCGCCATCGCTGGTTCGAGGCTCATCAGGATGCCGAACACGTGCGGTGGGATCTTGCGCAGTGCTTCCAGGTCCAGTGAGTACGGGATCACCGACGACAGCAGGGCCACGCCGAGCCCCGCAACCAGGACCCACGGCTCGATCAGCGCCGTTCCGCTGTCGGCCACGCCGAACGGCACGGCCACCAGTGCCGCGACGGCCATTCCCAGAGCCAGACCGTTGCCTTCCGTGGTGTGACGGCCCAGCGCAGCGCCGACCAGGATGTACAGGCCCCAGCACGTTCCCGCGGCGAGGGCGAACAGAAAGCCGGCAAGGTTGAGGTCGCCGCGTCCCTCCACCAGCAGCAGCACACCGGCTCCGGCGAGCACGGCCCAGAAAGCGTCCAGCCATCGCCTCGACCCGGCCAGGGCCACGGCCAGCGGCCCGAGGAACTCGATGGTCACCGCGATCCCCAGCGGGATACGGGCCAGCGCCAGGTAGAAGCACAGGTTCATCGAGCCGAGGATCACGCCGTAGCTGAGCACCACTGACCACGTGCGGCGGTTCATGCGCAGCGTCGGCCGCCACAACAGCATCAGCACCGCCGCCGCGAAGAACAGTCGCAATGCGACCGTCCCGAAGCTGCCCACAGCGCTGAAAAGGTGCTTGGCCGATGCCGAGCCCACCTGGACGCTGACGATGCCGAGCATCACCAGCGCCGACGGCGGGATCGCGCCGAAGGCGCGTCCGGTCAGCGCGGTCAGGGAGGACCGGGGGGACGGGCCGCGTGGAGTCCTGTCGACGTTCGAGGTGGCCACGCGTGGAGTATCGACGACCGGGCCTCGCGCGTCACGTGAATAAAGTGCCTCCGGCGGGGTGTGAACAATGGCCTGGGCAATTCTCGTTCTCCCTGTTCAGTGCGCTTTCTGCTGAGCCGGCCGGCTGTCGGACAGTCCGCCTCATGAAAGCCCTCGGCTGATGCGCACCGCGGATGACGGTCACTGCCGACCGGTGAGCACTACGGCCGTACTTGGTTGCGGGCAAGCTCCTTGAGCGCCATTCGAGCTGCCGGCGTACCGGCAGGGGTCTCCCAGTACGGGTGGCCGGCGATGAGCCGGGACAGCTGCTGCAGGCGCCGCCTGTGCTCGGTGGTGCCGTGGCTGGACGCGGAGTGCGCGAGCCGCCAGTACGTGGCATACCAAGCCGTCTGGGCCTCCAGAAGATCACGGGGGAAGGCGTTGACATCCATGTACCGAGTAGATCGTATGTTCGATTTTTTCGGCAACGGGGCACGCCCGGACTCCTGTCCCGAAAACTGCCGAGCTGCAGCCGTCTCTCCGTGGGTTCGCATCCCGCTGTCTTCGCACCTGGTGCGGGCAACTCAACTGCCGAGCCGGGAAGTTGGCGGTCTGCCGCCACGCTGTCGCATCCGCTCGTGCGCTTGCGGCTCACTGCCCGGGCGATGCTCATTCGTCCGCTCCGCTACGCCCCTGCTTGACCGGTTCGCTTGGTTGGAAGGGATTTGAAGGGCATTGCCCGTATGCGAACATCTCGTGACGGTGTCGGCCGGCGGCGCCGAGGTGGGGGTGAGGTCAGCGATGGGCAAGGTCGTGCTGGACGTGTCGGTGTCCGTGGACGGGTTCACCGCCGGGCCGAACGTCCGCGATGCAGAGCCGATGGGGGACGGCGGAGAGAGCCTGCACGAGTGGATGGCCGGGGCCGGGGCCGGGGCCGGGCCCGCGGGCGAGGTCGACGCCGCGGTTCGCCGAGAGGTGGACGCGGGGGTGGGAGCGACGGTGATCGGGCGGCGCACGTTCGATCTCGGCCTGGGCCCTTGGGGCGGCACTCCGTGGCCCGGTGTCCCCAGCTTCGTGGTCACCCATCGGGTGCGGCAGGACCTGCTCGGCGACAACGGCGGGACGTTCGCCTTCGACGGGTTGGAAGCCGCCGTTCGGCGCGCCGCAAAGGCCGCCGGGGAGAAGAACGTCATCGTGCTGGGCGCCGACGTGGCCCGTCAGTTGCTCAGCGCCGGCCTGCTCGACGAGGTACGCCTTCACCTGGTCCCGGTGCTGCTGGGTGGAGGGACACCGCTGTTCGCCGGCGAGCGGGGTGAGCTGATCGCCGAGGGCGAGCCGGTCGCAGGGACGGTGACGCACCTGCGGTTCCGAGTCGCAAGAGCTCGCAACCAGGCGTCATAGCCTCGACCTCGCAGCGGCGGTCGGTGGCGACAGACGTCTCACGCCCCTGCAAGTGGAGCTGGCATGGCCCCAGTTGGTCAGGCAGCCGCGTGCCACGCGTTGACGAGTGAGAGGACAGAAGGGAACCGGTGCTTCGGAGCGACGGCAGTCGCTGTCCTGACGATCTCCAGTTGCTCAGGCGTCCCGCGCCACTGCCGTTCCTCGTCGCCGGCGTCCAGCAGGAGGCGGAGCGCCCGGCCCAGAGAGAACACGGTCGTGCGGACGTCGATCACTGCTCCGCGAACGAACTCCTCCGGCGCCATGTAGCGAGTTGACCCGGGCAGCCGGTCCGCCTCGAGAACGAACGGACCGGCCCGGTACTCGTCCAGATCGCACAGCATCATGCGGTGTCCGTCGAAGTCGTACAGCATGCATCCGTCATAGAAGTCGACGGCGACGAATCCTGCCTCCTCCACCGCCAGATGGGCAGCGAGAACGGATTCCAGCGCCGAATGAATCCGGGCGAGCGGCTGAGCCCTGAACCTCGCCATCGGGCTGCCGGCAGAAGCCCTGCCTCCCCTGTGCGTGCGGGTCGGGTGGTAGAGAACTTCGCCGCTCATCCATGAGTGGACCAGTACGAGGCCGTCGTCGGCGGTGAAGGAGTGGACCAGGGGCACGATGGCCGAATGCGAGACGTGCTGGTGAAACGACACCGCTCGGCGCAGGGACGAGATCGCCTCCGGGGTCGAGGCGGTCTTCACGAACCAGCGTTGCCCTGACGCCGTCAGTCCGTACGAGACGCAGCCAGAATCCTGGTCGTCGAATCTCCGGAACACGGTGCCGAACTGGTCGGGGACCGCGCCGAGTTCCGGTACGTGCGTCACGCCTTCAAAAGGGTGCGTCGTCATCGTCCGCATGCTGCCACGCCTGGGCTGGACGACATGCGTTTCGAGCACGGGAGGGCACGTGTCCCCTGGATCCGGTGACTTGGGAGCTCGGTTGTCGCGGTCTCGACGCGAGCGTGGGGTTCAGCGCCCGCCCAGCTCCCGGGAGCCGGATCGGTTCTGCCGCGCCCGCGCCGCACGACGTTTGGACCTGCTGACGCTGACGGCCAGCCAGACGCACAGCAAGCCGCCGGCGAGCCCTTCGAGACCGTTGAAGGTCGCATCGTTCGCCACGACCCAGTCCCCCCGGACACACCCGTAGATGCCCAGAGCGATGAGAACGACGCCCACAGCGGTCAGAAAGCGCGGCTTCGCGATCGTCTCGAAGTCATCGTCGGATGTCATGTCGGCATCCTGCCAACTCCCGTGGGGCGGAGCCGGCGCTTGCCGAACTCTGCGTCGATCGGCGGCCGGTGGGCCGGGACTCGGGTTTCGTCGTGGACGCCGTACATGAGCCGTGGGCCGCAGCTTCCCGATTCCGGGAACGCGGCCCACGGCCGTCTCTGCCTCTCCAGCCCGAGGGTGACGGGTCAGAGGAAAAGGATGATCACCATCCAGACCCCGATGGCCAGCCCGAGGCCGGACAGGACCGCACCGGTCACGGCCAGCGGCTTGCCGCGTCGGCGCCCGGTGCAGCCGAGGACCGCGAGGTAGAGGCCGCCCAGCGCGGAGGGGATTCCGACGTAGTGCCGTTCGGTGAGCGCGTCGATCGGCAGCAGCGGCAGCACGCAGGAGAAGAGCCCGATGATCACCGCGGCCACGGCCAGCCCGAACCCCAAGGGAGGGTCCACCGGAGGCGATCCGCCGTGCCCGTCGGATCCGGCCCGGGGCTGTTGCGGATGAGGGTGCGGGCCTGGGGCCGCCGGGTCGGGCTGCGGGGCCGTCGCGTTCGGTTCGGGTGGCGGGCCGTAGCTCATGAGGACTCCTCGCTGGCGGAACTGCTTCGTTGATCACACGCATGCCGGGCGGCATTCGAGCCGCCGATGTCGCAGGCGTGGAGGGGGCGTCGGGCGCCTGGGGAAGACGCCGGAAAATGTATCCGCATGTTCTTCGGAGTGCGCCCGAACTGCGCCCAGGGCCCGTGGAATCGCAACATCTCGGATGCCCGGTCAGCCACGATGCGGCAAACATGTCCTGCGCCATCAGGGCCAACAGCGTGTTCTGCCTTGGCCGTCGGCAAGGCGACTCCGGTGCTGTCGGCGCTCCTCACACCCCTCACCGATGCGCTCACCAGGAATGTAGCCGCTTTGTATGCCGGTCCCCTTGAATCACTCGGTGATCCGACGGCAAGCGGAGATTCACGCAGCGGCCTCGCGTCCGGCCACTCGGTCTGCCGCTTCGCCGCAACATTCCGACCTGGAGGAGTTCTGAATGAGACCACGTGTGAAGGTGCTTGTCGGCGCGGTGGCGACCTTGGTGGCCTCCGGAATCACCTTTTCCACCATGTCTGCCAGCGCGGCGTCGGAGCCGGCGGCCGCCGGCGACCGGCCCGCCGCGACGGCCGGCGTCAAGATGAGGGTCGGCACTCACAACGTGTGGCGGGGCAAGGCCGCGTTCAAGCCGATCGGCGACGTGATCGGCTGGCAGGAGATGAACTCCCCGGCCGACCGGAAGAGGTTGCGGAACGAACTCACCGAGTACGACCACTTCTTTCCCAAGGAGGGCCCGGCGCGAGCGGTGCCGATCTCCTGGCGGAAGGACACGTTCAAGCTCGTCCAGGCCGACGCCGTGCTGACCCACAAAGGTGAGGCGGGTGTGACGCCGCATCGCTACGTCAACTGGGCCCTCCTGGAGCACCGGGCGAAGAAGCAGCGGTTCATCATGGTCAACACGCACTTCATCTCCGGCGCCTGGAGCGGTCACCCGGAACGGCAGGGACGCTGGCTCAAGCACGCGGGCAAGCTCCGCAAGGTGATCGGGGACCAGCACGGCAAGCATCCCCAGCTGCCGATCTTCGTGGTCGGCGACTTCAACCGGCCGCGCGCGCTGAGCCTGCCGAGCACCGTCGAATACGTCCGCGTCAAGGGCGTCAAGGGCACGCCGATCGACCAGGCCTACGCCACCCGGGCGGTGCGGAACACCCTGGTCGAACGCCTGAAGCGCTTCGGCTCCGACCACTTCGCCTACCGATTCACCGCAACGTTCTGACCGGCGGGGGCGAAGACGATCCTCTTGGGGACGGAACTCCGGGCGTACGCGGGTCAGTTCCCCGCGCAGGCCCTCACGGCAGCCGACGATCATCCTCAGCCGGAGGGACGAGCCGGAGAAGGGGAAGTCCCGGCTGCACATCGACGTCAACGCCACCGACCGAGATCAGGACGCCGAGCTCGAACGCCTTCTGAAGCTCGGTGCGCGCACGGCCGACATCGGCCAGACCGGGGAGGCGCAGTGGCATGTCCTGACGGACCCCGAAAGCAATGAGTTCTGTCTGCTCAAGGCCCGTCTCAACCCACTCTGACGCTCATCGGTCACCCCTCGCCGCCAGGTGCCCGGTCGGCGGGGGCCGTCTTGCGGTGGGCCTCGTCCTCGACGAGCCAGGAGAGCAGCGAGGCCACCGTCAGGCCGGATTCGGCCGGGTGGCGCAGCACCTTGCTGGGCTCGATCTGGTACGTGTTGGCGCGGCCTTCGCGGGTGTGGGACAGATAGCCGTCCTGCTCCAGGTCGAAAATGATCTTCTGGACGGCACGCTCGGTGAGCCGGCAGTATGCGGCGATGTCGCGGATGCGGGCGTGGTGGTCATCGGCGATGGCTGCCAGCACCCGTGCGTGGTTGGTCAGAAACGTCCATCCGCTGTGCGGTTCGGGCACTCCGTGCATGATCCAGACTCTACCGGCCCAGCATTCAGGCACCAGGTAACACGTATTGCGGTTCGTGGATACGGCGGGTCTGAATCAGGGCCACACGGTGGCGTGTTCGTGGAAGTCGGGGCTTTGCACCGGCACCACGCAGAACACGAGCCCCGTCGGGTCTCGAAGCTGTACGCAGCCGTCGTGCTCGCTCAGCCGTGTGGCGCCGAGGGCCTCGATACGAGCCACCTCGGCTGCCGTGTCGTCGGTCTCCACGTCGAGGTGGATGCGCGGGGGCCCTTCGTCGAGTCGCTGGTGCGCGAGCACCTGTCCGTTCCCGAGCGGGGCGAGGACCGTGAACGGCGTCCCGGGCTCCGGCTGCGGTTCCCGCCCGAGTACCGCCCCCCAGAAGGCGACCCCGGCTTCCGCGACATCAGGGGGAGAGTCGATCAGGACGACCTGCAAGCGGCTTCGGTGCATGAACCGATCGTCGCACCCGGACGCAGTCGCCGGTTGGAGTCCGAGCAGAGCCGGAAGCGGACGCCGGTCTCGGCAGTCACGCCCCAGCGCTCTTGACGCGCCCCGACACCGAGCAGGGTCACGACGCCGGCCTGACCGCGACGAAGACGAGCTCCCTGCCCGGCCGGTCCGGTGCGTCGCGCACGTCCTTCAGGAGGAACCCCCGCGCGACGAGGTCGGCCTCGACCTCTGCGCGCTCGCGGAAGCGCAGCGTCGATTCCGAAGTCAGCACCTCTCCGTCCGCGGTGAAAACGAACGTCCAGCGGAATGTCACCAGCGGCCCACCGGCCTCGACCAGGTCGACCCAGCTCTCGACCGCGCCGGTACCGGGAATCTCCGTAACGCGGAACGACGCCTGTCGGTTCCACGCGTCCCACGCACGCCTCGCCGGGTCCCGGGTCTCGAACACCAGGTGCCCGCCCGGCCGAAGCGCGTCGTGGGAACCCCGCAGGGTCTTGTGCCATTCCTGGGCGTCGACGACGGCTTGAGCAACGTTCGCCGTCATGGTCGCGAGGTCGACCTGCAGCGGTGGAAGGGCCGACGCATCACCGCGGATCCAGCGCACCCGCTCGCTGCCGTGCTTGGCCCTTGCCACGTCGACGGAGGCCCGGGCCGGGTCGACGCCGACGACGTCGATCCCGCGATCGGCCAGGAGGAGCGCGAAGGTGCCCGTGCCGCAGCCGACGTCCAGCACCCGGCGCGCGTTGCACTCCTGCGCGATGCCGAGGTACGGATCCAGGTCGCTGCGATCGGGATGGAGCGAGTCGTGGATCGCGGCCAGGCGCGGGTGTCCGAACTCCTCGTCAGCCATACGAGCGAAGGTATCGGGGACCTCTGCCGGCGGGCTCCTCGGTTTCCGGGCGATCGATTCTGTCCGCGCCGCGGTGGTGAGGCTGTGGCCGGCTGCGCCCGCCCGTCGTGGGGCGGCTCCCGGAAGTGGGTGCCCCCTGAGTCGCCTTCGGGGAGGATCAGGGCAGAAACATCCGAACTTCGTTCAGCCCAAGTGGAATTCGGAGCTGTCACCTCATGGACCCCGTTGTCACCGAACGGCTCGTACTGCGCTCGTTCACGGAAGACGATTTCGACGACCTCTACGACATCCAACGTCGGCCCGACGTGACCCGGTACCTGCTGTGGGACGCGCGTACCCCGGAGGAGACCCGGGCCGCTCTCACCAAGCGCATCCGCGAGACCCGCTTCGTCGACGAGGGGGACAACCTCGCAGTCGCGGTGGAACTGCGTGAATCAGGTCGCGTCATCGGGGACTTCAACCTTCACTGGCTCAGTGAGGAGTTGGGCCGGGCGGAGATCGGGTTCGTCACGAACCCCGCGTACTCCGGCCGTGGTTACGCCACCGAGGCGGGCGCGCAGCTGCTCCGGCTGGCCTTCGAGGTGTACGGGTTCCATCGCGTCATCGGCCTCTGCAACGGACGGAACATCTCGTCGCAGCGGCTGATGGAACGGCTGGGGATGCGCCGCGAAGCCTTCTTCGTCCAGGGCGAGATGCTCAAGGGCGAGCGGGCCGACCTGGCCGTGTACGCGATGCTCGCCGACGAACGCGATGCGGGGGCCGGGCACGCGCCGAAGGGCCCGTAGGCCCGGCAGTTCCGTCCCCCGCCGGCCATGGTGCGTGCGGCCGGCAGGGGACGGAGAGGGGCGTCAGCCGAAGACGTCGAGGATCTGCTGCCTCACCGTCAGGACGGACAGGACACCGAAGAGGACGACGACCCAGATGAGTGCGGCGACCCGGTATCCCCGCACCTTGATCTCGGCGGGGAGCGCCTTGCGGTTCATGAAGAGCAGCAGCCCTCCGTAGACGAACATCATCAGTCCGGCCACACAGGCGGAGATCACCAGCAGCACCAGCGGCTGGTCGATCCCGACGAGCAGGATGACCATGCCGATGACCACGAGGCCCCACACGAGCCAGAAGTACACCCGGCTCTCGGAGTGCCGGGAGCCGCGCATGTACGTCGACTTGAGGACGTCGGCCGCGAGCCTGCTCGTGTAGTCGACGATTCCCACCGCCGCGCTGAACAGCGCGAACGAGCCGATCAGCCAGAACAGTACGCCGAACCAGCTGCCGATCTGCGCCTTGAGCGCCTCGCCCTCGTCCTGCAGGAAGCTCACGTCGTTGGCGAGACCCGAGGACCCGAAGAGTGTGGAGTGCGCGAGGAGCGAGGAGAGCACGATGGTCAGGACGGTGACCAGGACGAAGGTCAGGGCCTGCTCGGTGTTGGCGAACCGCCACCAGCGCTTCCAGCGCGCCATGTTCTCCGCGTTCGGGACGAAGACGTACCCGGAGGTGGCCTGCGTGCTGGTTTCCTCCACGGCTGCGGTCAGGTCCTCCTTGCCGGTGACGGGGCTGACCAGCCGGGGCACGTAGTGGCCCATGCCGAAGCCCTTGTCCCGGATCCAGTTGCTCTGGCACAGGTTCTGCCCGCCGCCCGCTCCGGCATACGCGAGCGCTCCCATGAGCACGGCGATGCCGAGCTCGCTGGGGAACTCGCCCACGTGGGTCACGCCTTGGGGCAGGTCGGCCCAACTGGACGCCTTCACGGCGAAGATCACTGCCAGCGCGAAGAACCCGCCGATGACCGCGACCTTCAGGAACAGCAGCCGTTCCAGCGCCGTGTAGACGACGGGGGCCAGCGTGAGGATCGCACCGATGCACGGCAGCAGGACGAGCGCGATGAAGGTGGGATTGCCGCCGAAGACGTAGGAGGCCATGGTGGCGGAACTGGTCACCCAGCCCGGCCAGAGGTTCGCCGCGTACGTCAGGACGACCATCACCGCGCCCCAGTGGCGCCAGTAGCGGTTGAAGCCGGTCACGGCGGTCTCGCCCGTGGCGAGCGTGTAGCGCTCGATCTCCATGTTGAGGAACCACTGCGTGACGACGCCGACGACGGCGCCCCACAGGAAGACGAGTCCGGCCTGGGAGGCGATGTAGGGCCAGAGGATGAACTCGCCCGAGGCGAGACCCACGCCGGCGCCGACTATGCCCGGGCCGATGATCTTCCATGTCTGCCTGGGCGGGGGTGGCAGCTCACGCACCTGGGGTGGTGGCAGATTGCGGGTGTTCAACGGGAAGGGGCCGTCGGCGGGGCGGCCTGTGCCGCTTCGGTCGTCCGTGTGCGTCATCGGGGAACGCCTCTCTTCGGCCGGGGGTGGCGCGGACGGGCACGTAATATCGCGGTAATCATCAAATGATTCGATGAGTGCGTCCAGGGGGTGGACAAAGATCGTGGAGCCGTACCGGACGATGCACCAGCGGGTCGTGGACGAACTCGGCCGGCGCATCGTGAACGGTCTGGTGGAGCCGGACCGGCCGCTGCCCGTGGAGGACACGCTCGCCGCCGAGCTCGGTGTCAGCCGGGGGGCGCTGCGCGAGGCCGTGAAGGCGCTGGCGGCAAAGGGGATGCTGCTGACCCGCCCCCGCACCGGCACGCGCGTGCTGCCGCGAGAGCAGTGGAACCACCTGGACCGCGACGTGCTGCGCTGGCAACAGACGAGTGACCCCAGGCGGTTACTGCGCGACATCGGCGAACTGCGCAGGGCCGTCGAGCCCGAGGCCGCCCGGCTGGCGGCCGGGCGGGCGGGACCCGGCCACACCCGGGCGATGTTCGAGGCTCTGGCGGCGATGGAGTCCGCCGCGTCCCGGCCGGAGCTCGACGAGTACGTCGAGGCCGACATCGCCTTTCACCGAGCGCTCCTCGACGCGAGCGGCAACCGGCTCTTCGGCTCGCTGGGCCGCGCGCTCGATGTGGCGCTGGAGCACAGCTTCGCCGTGAGCTCGCAGACGCCGGGAGCGGTCGAAGCCTCGCTTCCGCCCCATCGCGCCCTCGCGGAGGCCGTGGAATACGGTCGGTCCGCGGAGGCTTCGGCGGCCATCCTGGCGATCATCGAATCCGCCGAGCAGGAGATCGCCCGCTCGATGGCCTTCCCGGCGTGACCGGGCCCCGGACGGTACGCACGGGACGAGCCCGGTCCGAGCGCGTTCGGCAGCCGTCAGGTGACGCCCAGGCGTCTGTCACGCCTCAAGCAGATGCACCTGCGGCGGCATGGACCCTCGCATCTCGGAAACTCGATCACGCAGGTTGTCTACATGCCCGGGCACGTAGGCCGCCGAGGCCTCTCCGGTTCGATCGAGCAGCCGGGGAGGCCGACTCAGTGGTGCGGGGAGCCCCGCCGCGCGGCGGAGCCGTTTCCCGGCGGCTTTCTTGACCACTCCCTCAACTGCGGCCTGAGGCACCGGGGATTCACCCCATGGGCTGATCGTCCGCGCCGGTGCGGTTAGCGTGCTTCACGTCGGAACAGAAGAACTCCCCGTACCCGAAGGAGACAGCCCGTCGATGACGAACAACGCGGAAGCGCAGGCTTCTTGGAGAGGCCGCAAGCTGAAGCAGACCGTCTCCGCGCTGGCGGCGGCGGCAGTTGCGGCGTCGTTGCTCGTCGGCTGCTCGACGGAGCAGGAGGAGCCCGAGCGTCCGAAGCCGGCGGTGCCCACCGAGAAGGGGAGCGAGGACCCGACCGAGGAAGGGGGCGGCGGCTTCTCCCCGTACGTCGACACCTCGCTCAAGCCCCCCTACGACCTCGTCGAGGGGGCGGAGAAGAACGGCGTGAAGGACTACAACCTGGCCTTCGTCTCCCCGGGGGGCGGCTGCGATCCGAAGTGGGGCGGCCGAGGGGAGCTGCGTGACAACCCGGTGGCCAAGCAGGTGGACGAGCTGCGCGAGCGGGGCGGCGACGTGCGGATCTCCTTCGGCGGCCAGAGCGGCAACGAACTGGCCAGGACCTGCCGCTCGGTCGACGACCTGGCGAACGCCTACAGGAAGGTCATCGACGCCTTCGGCCTGACGAGGGTCGACTTCGACCTCGAAGGCCCCGCCCTCACGGACAAGAAGGCCAACGACCGCCGCGCCCAGGCCATCGTCCGGCTCCAGCAGCAGCGCACGGAACTGGACGTCTCCTTCACCCTCCCGGTGATGCCCTCGGGCCTCAACAAGGACGCCCTGGCGGTTCTGAAGAACGCGCAGAAGAGAGGCGTGCAGGTCTACGCCGTGAACATCATGGCCATGGACTACGGCAGTTACTACGACGGCGACATGGGTGACTACGCCATCGACGCCGCCACCGCCACCAAGAAGCAGGTGATGCCGGTGCTGGGCATCCGGGACGATGCCGAGGCCTGGAGGACGGTCGCGGTCACGCCGATGATCGGGGTGAACGACGTCAAGGCCGAGGTCTTCCGCCCCGACGACGCGGTCCAACTGCGGAAGTTCGCGAAGGAGAAGGGGCTCGGCTGGCTGTCGATGTGGTCCGCGACCCGCGACAAGCCCTGCCCTGACGGCCCGAACTCCAAGGCGCAGGCGAGCTGTTCGAGCGTCGGGAAGAAGGCGGACGAGTTCGTGAGGGCCTTCACCGGCTGAGTCGCGAGGGCCTCCACCGCTGAGTCCGTGACGTCCCGGGACTCCCCGGGAAGCCCCGTGGGCGGGCCTGCCATGTGGCCCGCCCACGGGGTCCGGTCCTCGGACCGTCTCGTCCTCGTCGCCCGAACCGGCCGGAATCGAGGAGCAGTCGGCGGCCCGAGCGCGGGCCCGGCCCAGCAGGCCGCCGGCTCGAGCGCCCCGCCGGCTTCAGCAGCGTGCCGGCCTCGTCCAGGAACACTCCAGCTCGCCGCCGGATCCCGGCGCACGCGGACCGGTGTCCGGACTCCGGTCCTCTTCAGCGGACTTGGTGCCGTCCTGGCGGACCTTGTCACCGTCGTAGGAGGCGAGAGCCTCCACGATCGAGTCCTCGATGTCCTTCACCGAGTCGTCCATGTAGTTGTTGAGGATGATGCTGAACGCCAGTTGACGGCCCGACGCGTCCTTGACGTAACCCGAGAGCGACGAGGCCCCCGTGAGTGAGCCGGTCTTGGCGTGCGCGTTGAGCTCGGCCGGGGAGTCGCACATCCGCGAGCGCAGGGTGCCGCCCGTCATCCGGTCGGGGTGGCAGGCGACGGGCAGGGCGTCGTACCACTTCTTGAACCACGGCTTGTCCCGCACGGTGTGCAGGAGCGTGGCGATCTCGCCGGCGGGGACGTTGTTCATCCGGGACAGCCCCGAGCCGTCGACCTGGCGCACCGCGGCGGTGTCCACCTCGGCCTTCTTCAGAAAGCCTTCGACGGCGTTGAGGCCCGCGCTCCACGTGCCCTCGCCGGCGGTCTCGTGGCCCATCGTCTTGGTGAGGACTTCGGCGTGGTTGTTGTTGGACAGCTTCATGAACGGGACGGACAGCTTCGCGAGGGACATCGACTTGTGACCGGCGACCGGCCGGGCACCGTCCGGAGTCGGGCGGCCCAGCTGGGTCTTCCCGCCGACCTGGACCCCGTGTTCCTTCAGCGCGTCGGCGAAGACGGAGGCGGCGTAGCCGGTGGGCTCCCACACGCTCGTCCACGACTCGAACGGATCCGCCCCGGCCGGGATGCCGCCGCTCACGGTGATGGTGTTGCCGCCGTGCTCGCGGTCGACGGAGAGAGTGTCGGAGCCGTTCGCGGCGACGGTGGTCGCGGTGGACTTCACGGTGACGTAGCGGTTGGACGGGGACATCTTGACCTTGGGCTTCTCGCCCGGCTCGGAGCCGGGGACGACCTCGAGGTGCACGCAGCCCGTGTCGTAGTCGGTGTCGGGCGCGAGGCTCAGCGCGGAGATCTGCGACGAGTAGTACGCGGACTCGTCGTCGGCCGCCCAGGAGGCGCCGAGCCTGCGGGAGTCGAAGCGCGTGTCGTCGGCGATCAGCTTGCCGGTGACGTTCTTGATCCCGGAGTCGGCCACGTCGGCCGCCAGTTCGTCGTAGTCCTCGGCGAGAAGCGTCGGGTCGCCGGTGCCGCGCAGGTACAGGTCACCGTCGAGCCGTCCGCCGTCCTGGTCTCCTCGCGCGAGCACGTCGGTGCGGTAGCGGTAGTCGGGACCGAGCACGTCCATCGCTGCGCTCGAGGTCAGGAGCTTGGTGTTGGACGCGGGCAGCAGTCTCCTGCGGGCGTCGTGACTGTAGAGCACGCGCCCGCTCGCCGCGTCGCTGACCACCACGCTCGAACTCGCACCTGACAGCCGCTTGCCGCCGAGGATCCGGTCGATGGACTCGCCCAACGCCTGCTCCTGCGGGGAGGAGTCGGCTCCGGCCGATCCCCCCATGCCCAGAGTGAGGGCGAGCATGACGGCCACCGCGACGATCCGCGCATGGACCCGGGAACGGGCGGTGACTCCTGGTGCCGCCGTACGGAGGGCACCGGTGAGCTCGGAGAGCAGGCGTCTGGTCATGGCGGGAGCCTGCCAGCCGACGGGGTCATGCGCGAGACATCGGACGGGTTCATCGTGACCCCGACGACGGGGTGACCTGGCCCGAGGGACGAGGGGGGGACCGGCTCACCGCCTCGTGGCGGACCTGTCAGCGCCGGGACCTGTTCTCCTTGCGCCGGACGAACTTCAGCCCGGACCAGGCCTGCCCCAGCGCGGCGACCTTCACGTCGACGACGCCCAGCGGGAGGAACAGCTCGCGCAGCGCGTTCTCGGTGATGTCGCTCTCGTGGCCGCCCGCCCGTCGTGGCCAGGCGATCCACAGCATCGAGGGGTCCGCCAGGTCCCCGACCAGGCCGGGGGCGTCGGCGGCCAGGCCGCTCCAGGACCCGTGGAAGGCGAGCGTCACGTCGGCGTCCCGCGGATTGCGGCCGTGCTGTGAGTGGTCGTCGGGACTCTCGACGACCGTGCAGTCCTCGGGCAGACCGGGGATCTCCCAGCCGCTCGGGCGATGGACGAAGCGGATGACGTGCCCGGGCTTGATGCCGAGCTTCCTGACCAGGGGAGTCGGGCTGCGGTCCCCGCCAGCCGGGGCGCTCATGCCGAAACCCGAGTCCGGAGGTCAAAGCCCGGGGCGACGACCCGTGCGAGGGCGGTCCGTCCGCTGCCGGACGAGGGCACGGGTTCCGCCCCTCCTCGGTGCTGCCGGTTCACCGGACGAAGTCCGCCAGACCTTCGAGCAGCCGGTCGACGTCCGAGGTGTCGTTGTACGGGGCGAGCCCGACGCGCAGCCCTCCGCCGTCGCCGAGGCCGAGCCTCCGGGAGGCCTCCAGCGCGTAGAAGGAACCGGACGGGGCGTTCACGCCGCGTTCTGCCAGATGCCGGGACGCGTCGCGGGTGTCGCGGCCCTCGATGGTCAGCAGCAGGGTGGGGGTGCGTGATCCGGCCCGTGAGTGGCTGGTGACGGACGGGAGGGCCGCGAGTCCGTCCTCGATGCGGCCCAGCAGCGAGTCCTCGTGCTCCTCGAGAGCCGCGAATCCGGCCGCCAGCCGAGCGCGGCGTCCCCCCTCGGAGTCGGGGCCGAGCCCGGCGAGGAAGTCGACGGCGGCGCGGGCACCGGCGAGGAAGGGGTAGGGGAGCGTGCCGTACTCGAAGCGCTCAGGAACGGCGTCGGTCGAGGCCAGCAGCTTGTCCGGTGTCAGCGTCTCCAGGAGCGCGGGGCGGCTCGCGAGCACGCCCATGTGCGGGCCGAGGAACTTGTAGGGGGAGCAGCTGTAGAAGTCCGCGCCCGACGCCTCCAGGTCGACGGACGAGTGCGCGGTGAGATGGACGCCGTCCACGTACAGCAGCGCGCCGGCGTCGTGGACCAGGCGCGAGATCTCCGCCAGGGGAGGGCGGGTGCCGATCAGATTGGAGGCGCCGGTGACCGCGACGAGGCGCGTGCGGTCGGAGAGCACAGCACGGACGTCCTCCGCGGTCAGCTCTCCGTCGGCGGGATCGAAGTCGGCCCACCGCACGGTGGCGCCGCTCCGCGCGGCGGCCTGAAGCCAGGGGCGGATGTTGGAGTCGTGGTCCAGGCGTGAGACGACCACCTCGTCACCGGGCGACCAGGACTTGGCGAGGGTGCGGGAGAAGTCGTATGCGAGCTGCGTGGCGCTGCGGCCGAGCACGATCCCGGACGGCTCGGCCCCGAGCAGGTCGGCGAGGGCCTCGCGGGCTTCGCCGACGAGCGCGTCGGCGTTGCGCTCGGCTTCGGTGAGGCTGCCGCGGTTGGACAGGGGGTTGGTGAGCGCGTCGGCGACGGCATCGATGACGGGGCGGGGCGTCTGTGTGCCTCCCGGGCCGTCGAAGAAGGCGGAGCCCTTCTCCAGGGCCGGGAACCGGGCGCGGACTGCCGTGATGTCGTACGTCATGCGGACTCCGGGCTGCGGACGTGTGGTTCGGGCAGCTGGACCGGTCCCGGTGCGGCACCGGTCCACCGGGACCAATGATCATGTACGGGACGGGGCTTGGCCAGAGCCGGTGCGCCCTCGTGTGCGTGCGGAGCTGCGGCCGCGTGGTCAGGGCCGCCCTCCGTGGGGAGGACGGCCCTGACCGTCGTCGCGGGTGGTCCGCCGGCCCTCGGGGCCGGCGTCGCTCAGCCGCGCGGGGAGTTGGGGGCGCTCCCGGCGGTCAGCGTGACCTTGTCCCGGATCTTGCCGTCGGTGCCGTGAACCACGAGTTCACCGCCGCCGTCGTTCTGGATGATCTCCCGGGCGCGCGTCACGGCCGCCTGCTGCGTGCCGGCGTGGGCGCTCGCCTGTTCACCGTCGGGGTTGATGATCTTCCACTCGCTGCCGTCGGGAAGTACGTGCCGGTCACCCATGACTGGGCCTCCTGTCCTCGTCTGTCCTTGCCTGTGGATCGCTTGGCGATTGCTTTCGCTGCTGCGGTCAGACGCGTCTCTGGACGCCGTCGCCGCGCAACCGCGTCGGAAGGCGGGAGGGCAGGGCGAGGACGGGCACGGTCGCTGCGAACACCGTCCGGTTCGGACCGGGAAGGGCCGCGGTCACGAAATGGCCTCCAATGAACGGGGTCGGCCGCCCGGGTGCCCGGTCGGCCGCGGGCTATTCATCCGCGGGCGGTCGTCATTCCGAGCGGCCGCTGGGCCAACTCCGGCCGCCCGTACGGGAGTACGCGCCAAGGGCGGCCCCGGCCCGTACTCCCGGCAGCTACCCCCGGCCACCTGTCGCGCTCGCTGCTCCGCGTCCGCCCGACGCCTCCGGACCCCGACGCCCGTGGACGACGCGGTACTTGACGTGCGTGACCGTCGGCGAAGCGGTCACCCCGACCGGTTCGAGGACGGGGTCGCCCACGTTCTCCAAGAGGCGCTCTCCCGCGCCGAGGACGATCGGGACGATGTGCAGCCGGAGTTCGTCCAGCAGCCCGGCGGCGAGATACTGCTGGACAGCGCTCGCGCCGCCCGCGATGACGACGTCCTTGTCGCCCGCGGCCCTTCGCGCCTGTGCCAGCGCGGATTCGATCCCGTCGGTGACGAAGGTGAACGTCGTGCCGCCCCGCATCGGCAGCGGATCACGTGGACGGTGGGTGAGAACGAAGACCGGCGCGTGGTACGGCGGTTCCGGGCCCCACCAGCCGGTCCAGGCCTCGTCCCAGGCGCCGTCGCCGCCGCCGAACATCTTCCGGCCCATCACGTACGCGCCGACGTCCCGGGTGACTTCGGCGATGACTTCGGCGTCGCTGTTGTGCTCGCCACCGGACATGCCTTGCTGCGCACGCCAGGTGTCCGTGGCGAAGGCCCACTCGTGCAGCCGCATTCCCCCCTCTCCGAGGGGGTTCTCGAGACTCTGACGGGGCCCGGCGACGAATCCGTCCAGCGAGATCGCCAGATGGCAGGTGACTGAGTTCATGCCCGTACCGACCGCCGGCGACGGCCGGATTCATCGCAGCGGGCGACGAAGCCACTCGAAGGCGGAGCCCCTGCCTGCGGGAAGGCCCCCGGCCGGTCAGTAGAGTGCGGTCACGTCCCCTCCCGAGGCCCGAGGTGCAGGCAGTGACCCGCGCAGAACCCGCGACACCGGCGGTGACCGTCGTCGGTGTCGGAGCCGACGGCTGGAGCGGGCTGGCCCCCGCCGCGCGTGAGACGCTGCGGCAGGCGGAGGTCGTCATCGGCGGGAAGCGGCAACTCGCGTTGCTGCCGGGGGAGTGCACGGGCAAGCGCGTCACCTGGCCCTCGCCCCTGCGTCCCGCCGTCCCCGGGCTGTTCGCGGAGCACGAGGGGCGACGCGTGTGCGTACTGGCCAGCGGCGACCCGATGTTCTACGGGATCGGGCGGGCCCTGGCCGAAGTGGCGGGACCGGAGCGGCTCCGCGTGCTGCCGCACCCGTCGTCCGTGAGCCACGCGTGTGCCCGGCTGGGGTGGCCGGTGGAGGACACCGAGGTCGTCACCCTCGTGGGACGTCCCACGCACAACCTCACGCTCGCGCTCCACGAGGGCCGCAGGGTCCTGGTCCTCAGCGAGGGCGCCGGCACTCCGGCCGAGGTGGCGCGGCTGCTGACGGCGCGCGGCTTCGGGCCGACGCGCATGCGCGTGCTGGAACAGCTCGGCGGCGAGTTCGAGCAGCAGGTCGCCGGAACCGCCGAGGAGTGGACGCAGTCACCCGGCGACCCGCTCAACGTGATCGCCCTCGAGTGCCGCCGTACGGGCACGGAGCCACGTCAGGCGCTCGTGCCCGGCCTTCCGGACGAGGCGTACGAGAACGACGGGCAGCTCACCAAGCGCCATGTACGGGCGGCGACTCTGGCCGCGCTGGCCCCCGCACCGGGCGAGATGCTGTGGGACGTCGGCGGCGGCGCGGGATCCGTCGCCGTCGAGTGGATGCGCGCGCACCGCAGTTGCCGTGCGGCGAGTGTGGAGCGGGACCCGGCACGGGCGGCACGCATCGCACGCAACGCGGAGGCGCTGGGCGTGCCCTCGCTGCACGTGGTCACCGGCTCCGCGCCCGGTGCCCTGACCGGACTGCCCACGCCCGACGCGGTGTTCGTCGGCGGCGGGCTGACGGCCCCGGGAGTGCTGGACGCCTGCTGGGAGGCGCTGGCCGAGGGGGGACGGCTGGTCGCGAACACGGTCACGCTCGAGTCCGAGGCGGTGCTGGCCGACCGGTACCGGCGGCACGGCGGTGAGCTGGTGAGGCTCGCCGTCTCGCAGGCGGTCCCCGTGGGGGGCTTCACGGGCTGGCGCCAGGCCATGCCCGTCACCCAGTGGTCCGTCACCAAGTCCCGGAGCGGGCCCGTACCCGAAGCCGTAAGGGGAGAAGAGAAGTGACGGTCTACTTCGTCGGAGCCGGACCGGGCGCCGCCGACCTCATGACGGTGCGCGGGGTGCGGACGCTGGCCTCCTGCCACGTGTGCCTGTACGCGGGAAGCCTCGTCCCCCGGGAACTGCTCGCCGAATGCCCGCCGGACGCCCGCCTCATCGACACCGCACAGCTCGACCTGGACCGCATCGTCGCCGAACTTCTCCGCGCGCACCGCGAGGGTCACGACGTGGCCCGGCTGCACTCGGGGGACCCCTCGGTCTTCAGCGCCGTGGCCGAGCAGATGCGACGCCTGGACGCTGCGGGCGTGCCCTACGAAGTGGTGCCGGGCGTACCGGCGTTCGCCGCGGCGGCCGCCGCGCTCAAGCGCGAGCTGACCGTGCCGACGGTCGGGCAGACCGTCGTGCTCACCCGGATCGCGGCGCGTGCGACGGCCATGCCGGAGGGCGAGGACCTGGCGACCCTGGGCCGCAGCCGGGCGCTGCTGGTGCTGCACCTCGCCGCGGCGTACGTCGACCGGGTGGTGGAGGAGCTGTTGCCGCACTACGGGCCCGAATGCCCGGCGGCGGTCGTGGCGATGGCCAGCAGGCCGGACGAAGTCGTCCTGCGCGGCACGCTCGCCGACATCGCCTCCCAGGTGAAGGAAGCCGGCATCGTGCGTACCGCCGTCATCATGGTGGGCCGCTCGCTGGGGGCGGAGCAGTTCCGCGACAGCCACCTGTACTCGTCCGAGCGCGAGCGCCCGCACACCGGGTGCGGCAACTCCGGTGCGTCCTCAGCGGATTCCTGAACGCCCCACGACGGTGCCCGCACGGTCGATGCAGACGACGTCGACGGCGACGGGCGCTCCCCGGAGCACACCGATGGCCTGATCCCGGGCCGCCGCCGCGACGAGGTCACCCAGCGGCACGCCCCGCGCCATGCACAACTGGAGTGCTTCCAGGCCCGTGTTGGCGGCCGCCACCGCGGAGGCCAGCTCCTCCGAGGCGCCGCCGTCGCGGGCCAGCGAGGCGAGGAAGCCCTTGTCGACCTGGGAACGTCCGGAGTGCAGGTCGAGATGTCCCGCGGCGAGTTTGGAGAGCTTGGCGAAGCCGCCGCAGAGGGTGAGCCGTTCGACGGGGTGACGCCGGACGTACTTCAGCACGGCGCCTGCGAAGTCGCCCATGTCCAGCAACGCGTCGTCGGGCAGGGCGTATTCGGCGGTCACCGTCCTCTCCGACGTCGAGCCCGTGCAGCCCGCCAGGTGGGTCCGGCCCGCCGCGCGCGCCACGTCGACACCCCGCCGGATCGAGTCGATCCACGCCGAGCAGGAGTAGGGCACCACGATTCCCGTGGTGCCGAGTACGGAGAGCCCGCCGAGAATGCCCAGACGCGGGTTCCAGGTCGAGCGGGCGATCTCCTCGCCGTTGTCCGCGGAGACGGTGATCTCGGCGTCGGCGGTGATGCCGTAATCCGCCGCCACCCGCGCGAGATGGCCACGCATCATCTCGCGCGGCACCGGGTTGATCGCGGGTTCCCCGACATCGAGGGGAAGGCCGGGGCGGGTGACGGTCCCGACGCCGGGCCCGGCGCGGAAGTGCACGCCGTAGCCGGGCGGCAGCGCCGTCACGGTGGCCCGGATCAGCACGCCGTGTGTGACGTCCGGATCGTCGCCCGCGTCCTTGACGACACCGGCCATGGCCCGCTTCTGCGCCCCGTCGCCTTCGGTGAGCTCTTCCACGGCCAGAGCGAAGGCCGGGGTCTGGCCCTTGGGCAGGGTGATGGTCACCGGGTCGGGGAACTCCCCGGTCAGCAGCGCCGTGTAGGCGGCCGTCGCGGCGGCGGTGGCGCAGGCCCCGGTCGTCCATCCGGGCCGCAGACCGGTGTGCTTGAGTTGGGCGTCGCGTCCGCCGCCGGCGGAGTGCATCTCCGGTCCGGAATCAGCCGCAGTCATGGAAGGTCCTCATGCGCATCGCCCGCCATGTGCTGATCCTCGGCGGCACCACCGAGGCGCGCCTGCTGGCCGGGCTCCTGCTGGAGGGCGGCGATCCGGCGCTGCGTGTGACGACGTCGCTGGCGGGACGGGTCGCCGCACCGGGACGCCTGCCGGGCCCGGTACGCACCGGGGGGTTCGGCGGAGCGCACGGCATGGCGCGCTGGCTGGACGAACACGGCGTGGACGCACTCATCGACGCCACCCATCCTTTCGCCGGCACGATCAGTTTCAACGCGGCGCAGGCCGCCTCCCTCGCCCATGTTCCCCTGCTCGCGCTGCGCCGGCCGGGCTGGACCCCCGGGGAGGGCGACGACTGGCACCCTGTCGGGTCGCTGTCCGAGGCGGCCGACGCGCTGAGCTCGCTGGGGCGGCGGGTCTTCCTCACCACCGGGCGCACGGGCCTCGCCGCCTTCGCGCACCTGGACGCCCTGTGGTTCCTGGTGCGGTCCGTGGACCCGCCCGAGGGGCCGCGCCCTGCCGACCTGGAGATGCTGCTCGACCGGGGCCCCTTCACCCTCGAAGGGGAGCGCGAACTGCTTCGCAGCCGCCGCATCGACGTGCTGGTCAGCAAGGACAGCGGTGGTGCGGCGACCGCGCCCAAGCTCACCGCGGCGCGTGAGGCGGGCCTGCCCGTCGTGCTCGTCCGCAGGCCGCCCGTACCCGAAGGTGTGACGGTCGCCGAGGACCCCGGGCAGGCCGCCCGCTGGCTGTACTCACGGCTCGGCTCAGGACCGGACCCACGACCGGATTCACGCCTGGGCTGAGGACGGGCGGGGCTCGCCGTCCGACTGGTCGCCGGGCCCGTACCTGCGAGGAGTCCACACCGCCGTCCCGCTGCCGCCGTCCCGTACGCTGCCCGCGCCTCGCCGCACCGCACGGGTCCGGGAGGATCCGACGAGCAGGATGGTGCGCATGTCGACCTGATCCGGGTCGAGTTCCGCCAGCTCCACGGTGCGTACGTGTTCCTCCGGGCCGCCGACGTCGCGGGCGACGACCACAGGGGTGTCCGGGGAGCGGTGTTCCAGGAGCACTTCGCGTGCCTTGGCGACCTGCCACGTGCGGCTGCGTGAGCCGGGGTTGTAGAGGGCCAGCGCCAGGTCGGCCGAGGCCGCGGCGGCCAGCCGCTCCGCGATGACCTCCCACGACTTGAGCCGGTCGGACAGGGAGATGACCGCGTAGTCGTGCCCGAGCGGCGCACCCACGCGCGCCGCCGCCGCGCTGGCCGCGGTCACGCCCGGCACCACACGTACCGGCACGTCCTCGTAGGTCTTCTGCGCGGCGACCTCCATCACGGCGGTGGCCATCGCGAAGACCCCCGGATCACCTGAGGAGACCACGGCCACGCGTCGTCCTCGCCGCGCCAGGTCGAGGGCGAGTTCGGCGCGTTCCGACTCCACCTTGTTGTCCGAGGCGTGCCGGAGCTGGCCGGGACGTACGGGCACACGGTCGAGGTAGGTCGCATAGCCCACCAGGTCCTGCGCGGCGGCCAGTTCGCCCCGCGCCTCAGGCGTGAGCCACAGCGGTCCGGCCGGCCCGGTGCCCAGCACCACGACCTCGCCGGGACCGGACGCCGGCACGTCGGGCTCCGGCTCCCGGCCCGTGCTGCCCGCGCGACCGGGCAGCACGGCGACGGAGAAGTACGGCACGGAGTCGGGGTCCGCCTCGGCAAGGGCGCCGGTGCGCTCCCCGCTCATGGTCGCCCGCTCCACGTAGTGCGTCTCCGCCAGCCGTCCGGAACGCTCGACCGCCCTGCGTACGGCGGGAAAGGTGCGTCCCAGCTTCATCACCACGGCGGCGTCCGTCGAGGCGAGACGGGCTGCCAGCTCCTCCTCCGGCAGCGTGCCCGGCAGGATCGTCAGCACCTCCTCGCCCTCCGCGAGCGGCGTGCCCAGCCGGGACGCCGCCGCACTGACGGAGGTCACGCCGGGGACGACCTCCGTCGGATAGCGGTCGGCGAGCCGCTTGTGCATGTGCATGTACGAGCCGTAGAAGAGCGGATCCCCCTCGGCGATGACCGCCACCGTCCGTCCGGCGTCCAGGTGCGCGGCCAGCCGCGCGGCGGACTCCGCGTAGAACTCTTCGATGGCGCCCTGGTAGCCGCCGGGATGGTCGGTGCTGCCGGTGGTCACCGGGTAGATCAGGGCCTCTTCGATGTGGTCGGGGCGCAGGTGCTCCGCGGCGATGGAGCGGGCGATGGAACGGCCGTGCTGTGCGCTGTGATAGGCGACGACGTCGGCCTCGGCGATGACCTGGACGGCCCGTACGGTCATCAGCGACGGGTCGCCGGGGCCGAGTCCGACTCCGAAGAGACGGCCGGTGGGCTGCTGCGTCTGCTGCTCGTTCACTCTTCCTCGCTTGCTATCGCGTTGATCGCGGCCACGGCGATCGCGCTGCCGCCACGGCGTCCCCGTACGACGAGGTGGTCGAGGCCCGAGGGATGTGCCGCGAGGGCGTCCTTGGACTCGGCGGCGCCGATGAAGCCGACGGGCACTCCGATGACGGCGGCGGGCCGCGGTGCACCCTCGTCGATCATCTCCAGCAGCCGGAAGAGAGCGGTCGGCGCGTTGCCGACGGCCACCACGGCTCCCTCCAGCCGGTCGCGCCACAGTTCGAGTGCGGCGGCGGTGCGCGTGGTGCCCATGCGGGCGGCGAGTTCGGGCACTCCCGGTTCGGAGAGGGTGCACACCACGTCGTTGCCGGCGGGCAGCCGCTTGCGGGTGACGCCGCTGGCGACCATCGCGGCATCGCACAGGACGGGCGCACCTGCACGCAGTGCCGCGCGGCCCCGGGCCACGACGCCCGGCGTCCAGGACAGGTCGCGCACGAGGTCCGTCATGCCGCAGGCGTGGATCATCCGAACGGCCACCCGGCTGACGTCGTCGGGCAGTTCCGCCAGATCCGACTCGGCGCGGATGGTGGCGAAGGAGCGGCGGTAGATCGCCGCACCGTCCTTCTCGTACTCGTACTTCGCGTGCACGTCCGTCTCGTGCTCGGAGCCGTACTCGGACACGTCGCTGTCGCTCATTCCGTCTCTCGGTGGGTACGTGCTGATGCGACGGCTCGGGCGAGTTCTCCGTCCGGCACGACCCGCTTCCGTGTGGAGCCCTCTGCCTGAACGGCCACCGTATAGCCGTCCTCCCCGGCGACGACATCGACCCGGTCACCCCGCGGACGTCCGCAGCGGCGTTCGCAGCCCGACCAGTAGACGGGCAGCAGACCCGGCCGCGCCGCGGTCTCCGGGGAGCCGGCGGGCTCGGTGAGTTCACCGGTCCCGGTGATCCGGGCGGCGGCGTCGGACCGTACGTCGCGGTGCGAACGGGCGCAGCCGGGAAGGCCGGTGCAGGCGCCCACACCCAGCCAGGGCGAGCCGTCGTGGGTGATGAGCCCTGCCTCGTCCAGCGCCGGCAGCAGCTCCCGGGCGCTTTCCCGCGGCAGTCCCGGAAGCACCACGCCGCGCCAGGGCGTGACCCG
>NZ_JACBXA010000190.1 GCF_013870515.1 Streptomyces albidus (ex Kaewkla and Franco 2022)
TGCCTGTTCCAGGAACGGTTCGTCCGCGGGGCAGAGGCCTTCCCAGGCTTCGAGGCGGCGGGCTTCGCGGGGGCAGCCGCCTTCGCGGTCGTGCCTCCGGCCGGCGCCTTCTGCGTAGCGGCCTTGGAGGTGCCCTGCTTCTGGCCCTCCGCAGCCGGACCCGAGGGGGCCGGAGCAGCTGGAGTGGCCTTTCCGGGACCGGCGGCCACGCTTGCCGTGCCTGCTGCGGCACTGGGCGAGGCGGCGGAGTCGGCCGTCGGGGAGCCGACGGCTCCCACGGCCTCCGAGCCCGGCTTGTAATCGGCGAAGAAGTCCCACCAGGCTCGGTCTACCGAGTTCGGGTCCTGGAGGTACTGCTGGTAGATCTCGTCGACGAGCCACTCGTTTGGTCCGAACACGGCGGCGGGATCTGATCCCTGACCGTCCTGCTGGGTCGAGACGCTCGAGCTGTTGGGGGACTGTGACGACACGGCGGCAACCGCCCTCTTCCGCGTTCCTTAGGTGGTGGACAGCGGAAACAAAGGCTACGCCCCTACCGGCCTCAGTTGCAGTCCGGCCGGCCTTGTCGTCGTGCAAGTCACATCACGAGACCGGTTTCGGCGCATGATTTGGCGGGAAACTCACAGGGTTCACTGCGGTACGGAACCGCGAGCCCCGATTCCGGCGTCATGTAACCGCGTCTCTCTTCTGGTTCCCGCCCCACCTGCGTCAAACCTGCGACCGGCTTCTTCGAGCGTACGTCAACCCGATGCGTTCTCCAGGCCCGGAAGAGTGACCTGGATGCGGCAGCCGCGAGGGGATTCGGCCACACGTATCCAGCCCCCGTGGAGGTCGACCGCCCAGCGCGCGATGGCCAGGCCCAGGCCCGTACCGCCGTCGCCTCCGCCGGTGCCCGCACCGCGCTGGGACGAAGCCTCGGCGCTCTTCGAGCGGTTGAAGCGCTCGAAGACGAGGGCCCGCTCGGACGCCGGGATTCCGGGTCCTTCGTCGAGCACCTCCACCTCAAGGCTCTCCTCACTCGCGCCCGGGCGGGCGCGCACCGTGACACGGCCGTGCGCGGGGCTGTGCTTGACGGCGTTGTCGATCAGATTGGCGACGACCTGGTGCAGCCGCTCGGCGTCCGCATAGGCCGTCAGTTCGGGCGGGGAGACGTCGAGATGAAGATGGACGTCCGTACGGGAGTGCCCCTGGCCCTTGCTCATGTTGGCCTCTTTGAGCACGCCGGCCAGATAGGGCCACACCTCGAACCGGCGGGCGTGCAGCGGGACGACACCGTTGTCGAGTCGTGACAGGTCGAGCAGATGCGCGACGAGCCGGCCGAGCCGGTCGGTCTGCTGGAGCGCGGTCCGCATCGTCTCCGGGTCGGCGTCGGAAACGCCGTCCACGACGTTCTCCAGCACCGCGCGCAGTGCCGCGATGGGCGTGCGCAGCTCGTGCGAGACGTTGGCCACCAGCTCCTTGCGGTGCTGGTCGACGGCCTCCAGGTCGGCTGCCATCCGGTTGAAGGTCTCCGCCAGCTCGCCGAACTCGTCGCGTCTGTCGCCGCGCACACGCCGGGAGTAGTCGCCGTCCGCCATGGCTCTGGCGGCGTCCGTCATCTCGTCCAGCGGCGCGGTCAGCGACTGGGCCACGAACTGCGTGATCAGGAGCGACGCGATGATCGAGATGATGGTGATCACCCGCAGCTCCGTCGCGGAGTTGACCGCGAAGAGCGCCAGCAGCGTCGTGATCACCACGGAGACGATCACGAGCGCCCCGAGAGCCGCCTTGACCGACCGGTACGGGTCGAGCGGGCGCAGCCCCTCCCACAGCCGGTCGATCCAGCGAACCCAGACGGGTTCCCAGCGGCGGCGCAGACGCTGGTTGAGGCGGTGCAGGACGCGCAGCCCGCGCCCCAGGAACGTCCCGCCGGTGCGGACCGCACGCAGAGTGCGGGCAGCGCGGCCGGGGCGCGGGGCGCGGGCGGGCGAATCTGCGGAAGACGAATCAGGCACGTCTGTCACGTCTGGTCCGCCGCCGTCAGTACTCGTCGGCGGCCGCCGACGAGTACCCGCCTGCCGGGGCGGGCGACGCCGAGGCGGACGCGCCCGACGAACCCGAGCCGCCGGAGTTGTTCGACGCCGAGCCCGGCGTCTCCAGCGCGTAACCGACACCGTGAACCGTGCGGATGCGCTCGGCGCCGATCTTGCGACGGAGCGCCTTGATGTGGCTGTCGACCGTGCGCGTGCCGGAGGCGTCCGCCCAGTCCCACACCTCGGCGAGCAGCTGCTCGCGCGAGAGCACCGCGCGGGGCGAGTGGGCGAGGCAGACCAGCAGGTCGAACTCGGTGGGCGTGAGGTGCACGTCCTCACCGGTGACCCGCACCCTGCGCTGCGAGTGGTCGATCTCCAGCTCGCCGAGGCGGAGTATTCCGCTGCGCGGAGTGTGCGCGGCGAGAGTGGCCCGCTCGACCCGGCGCAGCAGTACGTGCACCCGCGCGGCGACCTCGCGCATGGAGAACGGCTTGGTCATGTAGTCGTCGGCGCCGACTCCCAGACCGACCAGCATGTCCGTCTCGTCGTCCCGCGCGGTGAGCATGAGGACCGGAACGGGCCGCTGAGCCTGGACCCTGCGGCAGACCTCCAGTCCGTCGAAACCCGGCAGCATCACGTCGAGCACGATCAGATCCGGCTGCCAGGCCTCCGCGGTGTCCACGGCAGCAGGACCGTCGCCGGCCGTCTGCACCTGGAAACCTTCGGCCCGCAGCCGCATCGCGATCGCGTCCACGATCGTCGGATCGTCCTCCACGACCAGAATGCGGCGCTGTGCGCCAGGGGTGGTCGCCGCGGCGGCATTGCTGCTCTGTGCTGGTGTGATGTTCTTCTGGTCCATTCGACCCCGCCCCTGCATGGCCCCGTGGCTTGTTTGTGTGCGTGCTTGCAGCAGCGTAGAGGGCTCGTGTGGGCTGCGGCTATGCCGGTTTGGTTGCGAAGTGGACCACGTCGGGGACGCCTCGGGCGACGGGGATCTCTTGTGTACGAACCCGTACGAATCCGGAATTCCGGAGAGCATGGTCGAATGTCGGGGCAGGCTGGGCCGACCACACGGCAAGGACCCCGCCGGGGGAGAGCCGTGCGGCGCAGGCGGCGAGTCCGGAGGGGGAGTAGAGGGAGCCGTTGTCGTCGGTGACGGTCCAGCCGGGTCCGTTGTCGATGTCGAGGCAGAGCGCGTCGAAGCGCTCTTCGTCGGACCCGCTGGGCCCGGCGGGGCGATCGGATCCTGCGCTCCGTGTACCCCGGAGATAGGCCACCAGGTCCGCGTGCACGATCTCCGTCCGGGCGTCACGCAGCGCCTCGGAGGAGAACGGTGAGAGAGGCCCGCCCTCGCGGTGCCAGTCGATGACCGCTTCCTCCCTCTCGACGACGGTGATGCGCCCCCACTCCGGCTCGTCTGCGGCCTCGGCGAGCGAGAAGCCGACGCCGAGCCCGCCGATGAGCAGGCGGAGAGGCGCATCGGAGGGCGCGGGCTCGCGGCCGTACTCCGGAAGCTCCCGCAGTTCCCGGAGCTCCTGCAGCGCCGCCCGTACGAGCAGACGCTCGGAGCTGCCGTCGGAGGTGTCCATGAGAAAGGTGCCGTTGGCGATGATCTGCAGCAGCTCTCCTTGCTGCCGCAGGACCACCTCTCCATGGGGGCCTTCGCGGCGGTCGAGCACGACTGCGGGTGCGGCTGCGGGTGCGACGGGATGAGCGGTGTCGGGCTGCTGCATGCCGCCATCCTGCCGTGCGGCGCACCCGGCACGCGTCCAGCGGGCTTCCCGGAGGCAGGCGGGAAGGGTCCTGCTCCGCTGAGCGTTCACATAGCCGGCGGCAGTGCCGTGGACCAGCGGGAAGGACGCGTCCGGCGCGATGCACCAGGCTCCGTAGCCGAACGGGGCGAGGAAGCAACGCGGCGGCAGGCCCACCGGTGATCGCTCCTGGCGAACAAGGCCGGAGTAAGGAACATTCGCCGCCTCCCGAGCATTGAGTGGTCATAGCTCAACTTGCCTGCCTAGGGAGAGATCATGGCTCCGAAGTCCGCACTGCTCACCCTGCCCGTGCTGCCCCTCGATGACGAGGTCGTGCTGCCGGGGATGGTGGTGCCGATGGACCTGTCCGACACAGAGGTCCGGACGGCGGTGGAAGCCGCACAGGCCGCCGCCCCCGAGGGAGAGAAGCCGCAGGTGCTGCTCGTGCCGCGGATCGGGGGAAGCTACGCGGGCATCGGTGTGCTCGGTCGCGTCGAGCAGGTCGGACGGCTGGCAGACGGTGACCCCGGCGCACTGATCCGTGGCCGCCAGCGCGTGCGCGTCGGCTCCGGTACGAGCGGGCCCGGTGCCGCCCTGTGGATCGAGGGCACCGTCATGGAGGAGGACGCGCAGCAGCCTGGTCCCGGAAGGGCCGCGGAGGCGGGCACGCCTCTTGCTGAGGTGTCCGACCTGATGACGGAGTACAAGGCGCTGGCCGCGGACTGGCTGCGCAAGCGTGGCGCGTGGCAGGTCGTGGACCGGCTGCAGCAGATCGACGACGTGAGCCAGCTCGCCGACAACGCCGGATACTCGCCGTTCCTCTCCGCCGAGCAGAAGATCACCCTGCTGGAGACCGTCGATCCCGTCGAGCGGCTGCGCTTCGCCGTCCAGACACTTCGCGAGCACCTGGCCGAGCAGGATGTGGCCGAGTCGATCGCGAAGGACGTCCAGGAGGGCGTCGACAAGCAGCAGCGCGAGTTCCTCCTGCGCCGCCAGCTCGAAGCGGTCCGCAAGGAGCTGTCCGAACTGAACGGCGACCCGGAGGACGAGGGCGAGGACTACCGCGCCCGCGTCGAGGCCGCCGGCCTGCCCGAGCACGTGCACAAGGCAGCGCTCAAGGAGGTCGAGAAGCTGGAGCGCTCCTCCGACCAGTCGCCGGAGGGGAGCTGGATCCGCACCTGGCTCGACACCGTCCTCGAACTGCCCTGGAACGAGCGGACCGAGGACGCGTACGACATCGGCGGGGCCCAGTCGGTCCTGGACGCCGACCACGCGGGCCTGCAGGACGTCAAGGAGCGCATCACCGAGTACCTGGCCGTGCGCAAGCGGCGCGACGAGCGCGGGCTCGGCGTCGTCGGCGGACGGCGCGGAGGTGCGGTGCTGGCCCTGGTGGGGCCGCCCGGCGTCGGCAAGACCTCTCTCGGCGAGTCCGTCGCACGAGCCATGGGACGCAAGTTCGTCCGCGTGGCGCTCGGCGGGGTCCGCGACGAGGCGGAGATCCGCGGACACCGGCGTACGTACGTGGGGGCGCTGCCCGGCCGCATCGTGCGGGCGGTCAAGGAGGCCGGTTCGATGAACCCGGTCGTGCTGCTGGACGAGGTCGACAAGGTCGGCTCCGACTTCCGGGGCGACCCGGCCGCGGCACTCCTCGAAGTCCTCGACCCGGCGCAGAACCACACCTTCCGCGACCACTACCTGGAGATCGAACTCGACCTGTCGGACGTGGTCTTCCTCGCCACCGCCAACGTGATGGAGGCGATCCCCGAGGCGCTGCTGGACCGGATGGAACTGGTGCAGCTCGACGGCTACACCGAGGACGAGAAGGTCGTCATCGCCCGCGACCACCTGCTGCCCCGGCAGCTGGAGAGGGCGGGCCTGGAGGCCGAGGAGGTCCGTCTCGAGGACGCTGCGCTGCGCAGGCTCGCGGGTGAGTACACGCGCGAGGCGGGCGTACGGAACCTGGAGCGCGCCGTCTCCCGGGTGCTGCGCAAGGTGGCGGCCCAGCACGAGCTGGGTGAACGCGAACTCCCCGTCACCGTGGGGCCCGACGAGCTGCGCGCACTGATCGGGCGGCCGCACCACACCCCCGAGTCCGCACAGGACCCGGCGGAGAGGCGCACGTCCGTGCCGGGTGTGGCGACCGGGCTGGCCGTCACCGGAGCGGGAGGCGACGTGCTCTTCGTCGAGGCGTCGCTCGCGGATCCGGAGACGGGTGCCTCCGGGCTGACCCTGACGGGGCAGCTGGGGGACGTGATGAAGGAGTCGGCGCACATCGCGCTGTCCTACCTGCGATCACGTGGCGCGGAGCTGGAACTGCCCGTCGGCGACCTGAAGGAGCGCGGCATCCACCTGCACGTGCCGGCGGGAGCCGTGCCCAAGGACGGGCCGAGTGCGGGCGTCACCATGACCACCGCGCTGGCGTCGCTGCTGAGCGGCCGGCAGGTGCGTACGGATGTGGCGATGACCGGCGAGGTGTCGCTGACGGGACGCGTACTGCCCATCGGCGGCGTCAAGCAGAAGCTGCTCGCGGCGCACAGGGCCGGCATCACCACGGTGATCATCCCGAAGCGGAACGAGCCGGACCTGGACGATGTGCCGGAGGAGGTGCTGGAGCGGCTGGACGTCCGTCCGCTCTCCGACATCCGTCAGGTGCTCGAACTGGCCCTCACTCCCGCCGAGTCCGGCCTCATGGAGGAGGGCGGACGGGAGCTGCCGGTGGCGGCCTGACACACACGCCACCTCATGCACCCGATGCACCGGTTCCCCTTCGGGTCGCCCCGCGCTGCTTCCCGGCGCGGGGCGGCCCACTGACCGGAAGAGCTGAACATGCGGATCTTCCGGACGGTCCGCTCCGGCCCCTTCGAGGCGGCCGGCACGAGCTCCCGGTGACGGCCCGGAGCCGCCACCGGGCACCCCCTCCCGGCTGGGATCGCCGCGCGGTCGTCCCGCCTCCGTGCAGCGGGCACGGGCGCGGCGTGGGCGTTGATCAGCTCATCCGTTGGCAAGCGCCTTCAGCCGGTCGATCGAGCCGTTGAAGCTGTTGTGGTCACCGACGATCGGGCCGGTCGAGGTGTACTGCCAGAAGGTGTGGAAGCCCCAGCCGGCGGGGAGCCCGCCGGGCGAGGAGGAGTACCGGGCGATCCACAACGGGTTGGTGTTGCCGAAGCCGCTGTTGTTGCCCGTGCAGGTCGTCCACCAGTCAGTCGTCGTGTAGATGACGGCGTCCCGGCCGGTGCGTGCCTTGTACCGGCTGGTGAAGTCCCTGATCCAGTTGACCATCGCGCTCTGGCTCAGCCCGAAGCAGGTCGCTCCGTACGGGTTGTACTCGATGTCGAGCACGCCCGGCAGCGTCTTGCCGTCGCCGCTCCAGCCGCCGCCGTGGTCCACGAAGTAGTTGGCCTGCGCCGCGCCGCTGGAGTTGTCGGGCAGCGCGAAGTGGTAGGCGCCGCGGATCATCCCGATGTTGTACGAGCCGTTGTACTGCTGCGTGAAGTAGGGGTTCGTGTAGGAGGTGCCCTCGGTCGCCTTCACGTAGGCGAACTTGACGCCGCTGCTCCACAGCGACGACCAGTTGACGTTCCCCTGATGACCGCTCACATCGACGCCCTCGACCGTGGCGGCCAGGCTCTCCGGCGGTGTGCCGTCCGTGGGGTCGCCGCCCTCGTGCATGCGGACGCCCACACCCATCGAGGCCTCTCCCGGCTTGAGGGGTCCGTCGTCCTGCGGAGCCGCGTTCGCCGTTCCGGGCGCGGTGACCACGAGGACCAGGGCCGAGATGAACATCCCTGCCGCAGACAGGAGTCCACGTCTGTTGCGGGCCGTGCCGGATCCGTGAAGGGGCATCGTTGCCTCCGAGACCGTCGGTGGGGGTGGGGCGACGTGCCTCTGGTGTGGGCATGTCATGTTGACGGTACGCGCGTAGACATTTGTGGGGAAGAGGACAGCGCACCGCCGGTGGTCCATACCTGCGAAATACTGTGGGAGCTGGGACGATCGCCGTCGGCGGCGGGGAACTTTCTGCACGGAAACCTGGGAGAGGGCGCATACGTGGACGAGTCCATGCGGAAGTACGCACCCGAACTGCTCGACCTGGAAAGAGAATTGACGGTCTTTCTGAGACGCGCCCGCGCCTTCTCGGGCGAACTGGCCCGTGAGGTGCATCCCGAACTCGAGCCCGCCGCGTACGGGCTCTTCGTCCGTCTGGAGGACGGGGGCCCGCAGCGTGCCACCGATCTCGCCGTCTACTTCGGAGTCGGCAAGGCGACCATCAGCCGTCAGCTCCGCGTACTGGAGAACCTCGGCCTGATCACCCGCTCCCCGGACCCCGCCGACGGCCGCGCGTCACTGGTGCATCTGACGAAGCAGGGCAGGGACCGCTTCTCCCTCGTGCGCGAGGCCCGCCGCGCGCAGTACGTACGCAAGCTGGCCGCCTGGGACCGCGAGGAGGTGGCGGAGCTGGCGCGACTGCTCCACCAGCTCAACGACATGGCGGACGCCGGAAGTTAGCGCCGGTGCCCGGTGCCCGGTGCCCGGTGCCCGATGCCCGGTGCCCGATGCCGGTGGAGGCGGCCGGCCCCGGAGCGAAGTCTCCCGAAGGAAAGCTGGCCGGACGAGCCCTCACGTGAAGGCGGCGAAGACCGCGGACGCGTCGTCGTGCCGCTTCCCGCGAGGATGCGCCGCCCCCTCGGGGTCGGCGAGCTCCGCCTCCCGTACACGCGCCACGAGTGCGCTGGCGCCCTCCTTCCGTACGAGTGCGAGGAGTTGGGCCCAGTCCCCGAGCCGGAAGGTCTCGGTCCAGCGGGTGGCACCGTCGGTGAGGGCGAGCAGCGCGCGCACCTCCGAGCGCCGGGAGGTACCGGTCACCGCGAGGGACGCGACGGAGGGGTCGGCGGCGGCCGTGTAGAAGCCGGTGCCGCCGGGGGCGTTGCGCAGGGCCTCGACGGCTCGCACGAACTCCGCCCGCGCGGCGGCACGTTCGGGAGTGCCCTCGGGCAGTGACCGAACGCGGCTGCGCAACGCGACGACGTGCGCCGGAAGTTCGTCCAGGCGGGAGTCGCGCACGGCGGTGACGGTCCCGTCGGAGTGCTCCATCAGGAGCACGGAGTCCGAGAGAACGAGGTGCTCGACGTGCTCCTCGTTCCAGCGCGCGGCGACGATCGTCGCCTGCGGAGTTCGCTTGTGAGAAAGGTCACAGATTGAATCATGTGCCTCGGCGGTACGAGAAATGGCCGACGAGAGGCATTCAGCCAGGGTCAGATCCCGTCGTGAACCCGCCAGTTCGAGCATCGCGCCGCCGAGCCGTGCCGTGAACCAGGGCACCCCGTGTGCGCAGCCGACGTCCTCGCTCGGCGGGGTCACTCCGTCCAGAACCACCAGCCCGCCGCCCTGTCCGGACGACGGCAGGGCCGCCGACGCGTAGTCCTCGTTGGGGCGCCCTGGATCACCGGGCTCGCTGGCCATCTCGATGCGCATGGCGCCAGTGTGCCGCAGCGTGCGCAGGAGAAACGGGACGTACCGGGTTGTGTCAAGGGGACCAAGTGGCCCGATCCTGACAGGGGAGCGGCAGGTCAGATGCGGTGCCGATGGGGAGTTGACCGGAATGAGTGCGTCCGTAAGTATGCGAGCGCGCATCTTGCCAGGAGCTCTGGGGATTTCCAACCGATGCCCCCGGACAGGGTGGTTGGCGTGCGCTGGTGGAGTTGTTCGCCAACTCCCGATTGAGGTTCACTCCTTCGGGTGGCCCGGCAGGAGATCGTCGTCCGCCTCCCATCCGTACTGGAAGGGTCGGTCGGCGTACCAGGGGCGTACTGACGTACACAGCCACGTACTCAAGACGGGGCCCACCTCCTGCAACACAAGGTTGGACTGCGCCACCCGGGCACGGCCCGGGGCAGGCCCCGACGAGATTGCGAGCACGGGTGCGGACGAAGCTACTGCGGAAACCGGCCGGACCGGGTGGATCCCGGACCACGACTGCGGGTGAGGGGGCGGGCTCCGGCTCCCCTGCGCCGAGCGGTGCCCGGCGCTCACGGGTACGCAACCGGCTGCTCGTCAGTGTCGCTCTGTGCTCCCTCGCGGTGATCGGCGCCGGCACACCCGCGGTGATCGGCGCTTCCGACGATCTCAGCGAGAGTCAGAACCTCGTCGAACGCGCGGAGTTGGACAAGCGCTCCGTCGCCCTCACCCACGCTCTCGCCGACGAGCGCGACGGCATGGTCGAGTACGTCGCGGCGGGACGCACCAGCCGCGACGGCGCCGGAGTCACCGAGGAGCAGCGCGCCCGCGTCGACCGCCAGGTCACCGAGATCAGGGAGACCGCGCCCCCGCACGTACGCCGCGCGCTGCACAAGCTGCCCCGCATCCGCCAGCAGGCGCAGGACGGCCGGAACAGCGCCCAGGACCTGTACGAGGCGTACACCGGCACCATCAAGACCCTTCAGGGCGTGGGCGCCGACGTCGCCCGCTCGCTGCCCGCGCGCGCCCAGCCCGGAGACGGCTCGTCCGGCACCGGAGCAGGCCATGCCCTGCCCGACCTCGGCCGTGCCGTCGAGCAGGCGTCCGCCGTCCGCGGGCTCGTGCGCGGCGCCCTCGTCGGCGGCGGCGCGGAGAAGGGCCTCGCGGCCGAGGCGCAGCGCGCCTACGTACGGGAGCAGGCCGCCCTCGAGGACTTCGACGACGCGGCCGGCAAGACAGCTCGTGAGAGCTACGCGAGGACGGTCACGGGTGCCGACGTCACGCTCGCCGAGCGGTACCTCGAGCGGCTCACGGACCAGCCGTACCTGAGCGCGAGCGACCGCGCGATGAACCACGACCGCATCGACGCCGCGCTCTCCGCCCGCATCAACAGCATGCGCGGCGTCCAGTCGTCCTTCGCCGCCGAGGAGTTGAAGCGCCTCGAGCAGCTGCGCGACGACGACGTGACCGGCCTGGAGCTGAGCCTCGCGTTCGTCGCCGCATGCCTGCTCGGCGCGATCGGCATCAGCGTCCAGACGGCACGCTCCATGGCGCGCCCGCTCTCCGTGCTGACCCGCGGTTCGAGAAGACTTGCACGGGATCCCGTCGGCGAGCGTCCGGTGTCCTTCCACGGCAGGAACGACGAGTTCGCCGAAGTGGTGAGTTCGCTGAACGAGCTGCGCGGCACCGTCGTCACCGTCCAGGAGCGCGCCGCAGAGGCCGAGGCCGACAACACCTACCTGGTGCGCAACAAGGACGCGCTCACCGCCGAGAGGGACCGGCTGCGCAGCGACCACGCAGCCCTCAAGGAGCACGTCGAGAACCTCTCGGGCGCCGTGCACGGCACGTTCGTCAACCTCGCCCTGCGCACGCTGGGCCTGGTCGAGCGCCAACTCGGCGTCATCGAGGGCCTGGAGGAGGAGGAGAGCGACCCGGGCCGTCTGAGCACGCTCTTCAAGCTCGACCACCTCGCGACCCGGATGCGGCGCTACAGCGAGAACCTGCTGCTGCTCGCGGGCGCCGAACACGTCACCTCGCACCACTCCGGGCCCGTGCCGCTGCTCGACGTGCTGCGGGCGGCCATCAGTGAGATAGAGCGCTACGAGCGCGTGGAGCTGGGCACCCTTCCACCGCACGCGCAGGTCTCCGGCTACGTCGCGGACGACCTGAGCCACCTCGTCGCCGAACTGCTCGACAACGCTGCCACCTTCTCCCCGCCCGATGCCGAAGTACGCCTCTCGGGCTGGCTGTTGGAGAGCGGCGAGGTCATGCTCTCGATCGAGGACGAGGGGATCGGCGTCACCAGCAGGCGCCTCTCGTCGCTCAACGCGCGCCTCAGCCTCCCCGACGGACAGGAACCGCCGGAGATGGAGGCGGCGGCCGGCGCGCAGTCACCGGACCGCCGGCCCGAAACAGGGCTGGGCATGGGGCTCTACGTCGTCGCCCGGCTCGCGTCCCGGCACGGACTGCGGGTGCAGCTCCGGGAGCGCAAGCAGGGCGGCATCACGGCCGTCGTCGCCGTGCCA
>NZ_JACBXA010000191.1 GCF_013870515.1 Streptomyces albidus (ex Kaewkla and Franco 2022)
CTCATCAACTCCGACATCAAGAGCGGCTATCTCCGCCCGCTGCCTGCGGGCGACGGGGAACCGGTCGCCCGCGCCGGCCTGTTGGGCGCTTCGGGAGCTCGAGTCGGCGGCCCAGACGTCCTCGACGTGCTCGGGTTGCTGAGTCACCCGGCCACCTCCTCCCCGTCCGGCGATCTTGCGCGACCGGATCTCGCCGCAGTGCCCCTCTTTCTTACGGCACGGCTCTGACAATGAGTCGCCCGACTCCGCTCTCGGCGCGTCGAAGCCACGGTGTTGAAGACGGGTACGTGCGCGGGCGCTGCCCTACGTTATGGGTACCGGCGACGTCAGCCAATCTGGTTATCCACAGGGTGATGTGGACAGAGGATCAGTTCCTGTGGAGAAGACCGCCAAAGCTGTGCACGGGCCGGGGGACAGCGTTGTGGAGAACTACCGGGCTCAGCCAGCAGACCCCTCCTGACCAGTAGTTACGGCGTCCACCGCCTGTGCGGGGAAAAAACTTCATCGTCAGGGGCGACTTCTTGACGCGGTAGCGCGCACAGACGCCGAACACGTGCACCCACCCTCCGTGAGTAATAGACGACAGCTACTTGCAACCATTACCTGTGGATGCTTGGATCGAACCCATGACCGACCGCTCCACATCGAGTCCAAGCACGCCCGCCGCCTCACGTGCGAGCAAGCGCGCCACCATGCGGCGCCACGACCGCGAGATCCTCGCGCTCGCCCTCCCGGCCTTCGGCGCGCTCGTCGCGGAGCCGCTCTTCCTCATGGTGGACAGCGCGATCGTCGGTCACCTCGGGACACCTGAGCTCGCCGGCCTCGGGGTCGCCGCGGCGCTGCTCCAGACCGGCGTGAACGTCTTCGTCTTCCTCGCCTACGCCACGACGGCCGCCGTCGCACGCCGCGTCGGCGCCGACGACCTTCCCGCGGCCATCCGGCAGGGCATGGACGGCATTTGGCTCGCGCTGCTGCTCGGCGCCGGCGTCGTCGCAGTGGTGCTGCCGAGCGCTCCCGCGCTGGTGGACGTCTTCGGCGCGTCCGCTACAGCGGCGCCTCACGCGGTGACGTATCTGAGGATCAGCTCCCTGGGCATCCCCGCCATGCTCGTCGTGCTGGCGGCGACGGGAGTTCTTCGCGGGCTTCAGGACACCAGGACGCCCCTGTACGTGGCCGTCGGCGGCTTCACCGCCAACGGCGCCCTGAACGTGCTGCTCGTCTACGGGTTCGGCTTCGGCATCGCGGGATCCGCCTGGGGCACCGTGCTCGCGCAGTGCGGGATGGCCGCCGTGTATCTGTTCGTCGTGGTGCGAGGTGCCCGGCGCCACGGCGCCTCCCTGCGCCCGGACGTGGCCGGCATCCGGGCCTGTGCTCAGGCGGGCGCTCCGCTGTTGATCCGTACGCTGTCGCTCCGCGCGGTGCTCATGATTGCCACGGCGGTCGCGGCGCGGCTGGGGGACGCCGATGTGGCTGCCCATCAGATCGCGCTGGCCCTCTGGTCGTTGCTCGCCTTCGCACTGGACGCGATCGCCATCGCGGGGCAGGCCATCATCGGGCGCTTCCTGGGAGCGGGGGACGAGGCGGGCGCGCGGACGATATGCCGTCGGATGGTGCAGTGGGGTGTCGCATCCGGCGTGGCCCTGGGGGTGCTGGTCGCGGTGGCCCGGCCCGTGTTCATGCCCCTGTTCACCTCCGACAGCGCCGTGATCGACCAGTTGACGCCTGCTCTGCTGGTGGTGGCGTTGACCCAGCCCATAGCCGGCGTGGTCTTCGTGCTGGACGGCGTGCTGATGGGCGCGGGGGACGGCCCGTATCTGGCCGGGGCGATGCTCGTGACGCTGGCGGTGTTCGCCCCGGTGGCGCTGCTGGTGCCGGTGCTGGGAGGCGGCCTGGCCGAACTCTGGTGGACGGTGGCCGGGTTGATGATGAGCGTCCGGCTGGTGACCCTGTGGGCACGTGCCCGTTCGGGGCGCTGGGTCGTGACGGGTGCCGTACGGGCGTGACGCGTCCGGCCCTTCCGCAGGGCACATGACGCGGGACGACTGAACGCAGAACGCCCGAGGGCCGCACCCCGTTGCAGGGGTGCGGCCCTCGGTCATGCTGTGGCCCGATGCAGGCCGCCCCCGTGGGGGACGACCTGCCGGGTCAGCGGGTCAATCCGTTCTCACGCGGGGACGACCTCGACGTCCACCTTCGCGAGGACCTCGGCGTGCAGCCGAACCGAGATCTGGTGTGCGCCCAGGGTCTTGATGGGCGAACCCACCTCGATGCGGCGCTTGTCGATCTGCGGCCCACCGGCGTCCTTGACGGCGCCGGCGATGTCGGCCGGAGTGACGGAACCGAACAGGCGGCCCTGGTCGCCGGCGCGGACCTTCAGGCGCACGTTGACGCCTTCCAGCCGGCCCTTGACCTCGGTGGCCTGCTCGATCGTGGCGATCTCGTGGATCTTGCGGGCGCGGCGGATCTGCTCGACGTCCTTCTCGCGACCCTTGGTCCAGCGGATGGCGACACCGCGCGGGACCAGGAAGTTGCGAGCGTAGCCGTCACGGACCTCGACGACGTCGCCCGCGGCACCGAGGCCGGAGACCTCGTTGGTCAGGATGATCTTCATCTGTCGGTCACCCTTCCCTTATCGAGCGGTCGAGGTGTAGGGCAGCAGCGCCACCTCACGGCTGTTCTTCACAGCCGTGGCGACGTCACGCTGGTGCTGGGTGCAGTTGCCGGTGACCCGGCGGGCGCGGATCTTGCCGCGGTCGGAAATGAACTTCCGCAGCAGGTTCGTGTCCTTGTAGTCGACGTAGGAGATCTTCTCCTTGCAGAACACGCAAACCTTCTTCTTAGGCTTGCGGGGAGGCGGCTTCGCCATGTCTCTCTCCGTTAAGTATCAAGAAGTGTGTAGCTGTCGGGCCCCGCACCGACCTGGACGCACGTGGCGTACCGGTCAGAAGGGGGGCTCGTCCGAGTAGCCGCCGCCGGAGCCACCGCCCCAGCCTCCACCACCGCCGCCGCGAGATCACCGCTTCGGATCAGCGCCCGTCAACAAGACGAGGCCGGAAGGCCCTTCTCGCGAAAGGCCCTCCGGAGACCTACTGCTCGAAAGGGCGCGCCGGCCATGGGGCGTCGGCGGGGCGCAGCGAGTCCAGGCCGGGCCCCGAGCGGGCGGCGGTGAGGGCGAACGCGCCCACCACGAGGCAGTTGTTGTGCAACTCCCCCGCCAGCGCGCCCCGTACGAGATCGGCCAGCGGCACCCGGGCGAACTCCATGTCCGCCTCCTCCTCCGAGACCTCGAAGCGGTCGCCCTCGGCCGCGTGGACGTCACGCGCGAGGAAGATGCGCACGGCCTCGTCGCAGCCGCCGGGGGTGGTGTAGACGTCGGCCAGTACTCGCCAGTCGTCGGCTTTGACGTGCGCTTCCTCGTACAGCTCGCGCTGGGCGGCGTGCAGCGGGTTCTCGCCGGGGACGTCCAGCAGCCCGGCGGGAATCTCCCACAGCTTCTCCCGCACGGGGTGGCGGTACTGGCTCAGCACCAGTACGTGGTCCTCCTCGTCCAGGGCGAGGACGGCCACGGATCCGGGGTGCACCTGGTAGTCACGGCGGGCCACGGAGCCGTCCGGCATGACGACGTCGTCGGTCCGCACGCTGGTCTTCTTGCCCTCGAAGGGCACCGCGGTCGCGGTGACCACCCACTCCTGCGCGGTGTCGACGATGCGGGGCGAGCCGTCGTGCTTCTGTGCCTCTCCCACGCCTCAGCCCTCGCCCTGCTGCCGTGCCACGGCTGCCTTGACCAGGCCGGCGAAGAGCGGGTGCGGGCGCGTGGGACGTGAGCGCAGCTCGGGGTGGGCCTGCGTGGCGACGAGGTAGGGGTGCACCTCGCGCGGGTACTCCAGGTACTCCACGAGCTTGTTGTCCGGCGAGGTGCCGGAGAAGACCAGTCCGGCCTTCTTCTCGAGCTCGCCGCGGTAGGCGTTGTTGACCTCGAAGCGGTGCCGGTGACGCTCCTCGACGTAGGGCTCGCCGCCGTAGACCTCCCGCACGATCGAGCCCTCGGCCAGCTTCGCGGGGTACAGGCCGAGCCGCATGGTGCCGCCCATGTCTCCGTCGCCCGCAACGATGTCGAGCTGCTCGGCCATCGTGGAGACCACGGGGTGGGCCGTCCCCTGCTCGAACTCGGTGGAGTTGGCGCCTTCGATGCCCGCCAGGTGGCGGGCCGCCTCGATGACGATGCACTGGAGGCCCAGGCAGAGGCCGAGGAGGGGGATCCGGTTCTCACGGGCGTAGGTGATCGTCGAGACCTTGCCCTCGACACCGCGTTCGCCGAAGCCGCCGGGGATGCAGATCGCGTCGCAGTCGCCGAGCTGCCTGCGGGCGCCCTCCGCCGTACGGCAGTCGTCCGAAGTGACCCATTTGACCTTTACGCGGGCGTTGTTGGCGAACCCGCCCGCGCGCAGGGCCTCGGTCACGGACAGATAGGCGTCGGGCAGGTCGATGTACTTGCCGACCAGAGCCACCGTCACCTCGTGGTCCGGGTCGTGCACCCGGCGCAGGAGGTCGTCCCACTGCGCCCAGGCGACGTCGCGGAAGGGCAGGTCGAGCTTCCGCACGACGTAGGCGTCCAGCCCCTCGGCGTGCACCACCTTGGGGATGTCGTAGATCGAGGGTGCGTCCCGGCAGGCGATGACGGCGGCGTCGTCCACGTCGCACATCAGCGAGATCTTGCGCTTGATCGAGCGGGGCACCTCACGGTCGGCGCGCAGCACGATCGCGTCGGGCTGGATGCCGATGGAGCGCAGAGCCGCCACGGAGTGCTGGGTGGGCTTCGTCTTCAGCTCGCCCGAGGGGCCGATGTAGGGCAGCAGCGAGATGTGCACGACGAAGACGTTGTCGCGTCCGACCTCGTGACGGACCTGGCGTACGGCCTCCAGGAACGGCAGGGACTCGATGTCGCCGACCGTGCCGCCGACCTCGGTGATGACGACGTCGACGTCGTCGGTGGCCATGCGCCGGATGCGGTGCTTGATCTCGTTGGTGATGTGCGGGATGACCTGCACGGTGTCGCCCAGGTAGTCGCCGCGGCGCTCCTTGGCGATCACGGACGAGTAGATCTGGCCGGTGGTGACGTTGGCGGACCCGTCGAGATCGACGTCGAGGAAGCGCTCGTAGTGCCCGATGTCCAGGTCGGTCTCGGCGCCGTCGTTGGTGACGAACACCTCACCGTGCTGGAACGGGTTCATGGTGCCGGGGTCGACGTTCAGATACGGGTCGAGCTTCTGCATCGTGACGCGGAGACCCCGTGCCTTGAGCAGCGCACCCAGGCTGGAGGCGGTGAGCCCCTTGCCGAGCGAGGAGGCCACACCCCCGGTGACGAAGAGGTGCTTGGTCGTCATGGATTTGGGCGGCAATGCCAAGAGGTGCTCCCGTGGTCGCGAGGTGGAGTGCGCACCGGCGCCCTGGCTCGACACGCAGTCGCTGCGCAGCGGTTGCTCAGGGATACCGTCGCTGCGGCTCGGGGGGCTGCCGTGCCGGAGATTCGAGGACGAATCCGAGAACTCTCGCCCACCGGTCCACGGGCCACCAGGGTATCAGCGACCTGCCGGAGCTGTGTCTCGCCGTGTGCCGGACTGCGTCCGGCATCACAGACGGACCGCCTCGGCGAACCGTTTTTCGTCCCCGACCGTGAGGGCGTGGTTGCACCTGGTGAGCGGCCTGACGCAAGCTCACCTCATCGGCTCATCCGTACTGTGGCGAGCGCGAGGCGGATGCCCTCGCGAGGTCGTATCCTGCTCGGACGCTCGATCGGACATGTGATTGAGCAGTACGGATATTCGCAGGTCATCGCACGTCCCACGGGACGAGGCGCAGTTCGACTGGAGATGCACGTGGCTGGGCGCATCGAAGATTACGCACTCATTGGGGACATGCAGACCGCCGCCCTGATCGGCAGGGACGGATCGGCGGACTGGCTGTGCCTTCCGCGCTTCGATTCCCATGCCGTCTTCGCGGGTCTTCTTGGCACGGGGGAGCACGGCTTCTGGCGGGTGGGACCCGCACAACCCAATGGAGGGGAGCCGCCGAAGGCGGACCGCAGGCGCTACCGCGGCGACTCGCTCGTCCTGGAGTCCGAGTGGGACACACCACGCGGCACCGTCCGCGTCATCGACTTCATGCCGCCGCGCGAGCAGCACGCACCGCAGCTCGTGCGGATCGTGGAGGGCGTCAGCGGCCGCGTGCCGATGCGCTCGGCGCTGCGCATGCGCTTCTCCTACGGCTGGGTGGTGCCGTGGGTGCAGCAGATCGAGGGCCGTACGGTCGCCGTCGCCGGCCCCGACTCCGTGTGGCTGGACACCACCGCCGACACCTACGGCAAGGACCTGACCACCTACTCCGACTTCACCATCGCTCCTGGTGAGAGGGTCGCCTTCACCATCAGCTGGCAAGCCTCGCACAAGAGCCCGCCCGCCGAGCCGGACGCGGAATCGGCCCTGGAGGCGACGGAGGAGTTCTGGCGCGAGTGGGTCGACCACTGCACGTACCACGGTCCCTACCGTGAGGCCGTCGTACGGTCGTTGATCACGCTGAAGGCGCTGACGTACGCGCCGACCGGCGGCATCGTCGCCGCACCCACGACGTCGCTGCCCGAGTGCATCGGCGGCATGCGCAACTGGGACTACCGCTTCACCTGGCTGCGGGACGCGGCCATCACGCTGTCGTCGCTGCTGCGCACCGGCTACCACCAGGAGGCGCTGGCCTGGCGGGAGTGGCTGCTGCGCGCCGTCGCCGGCGACCCGGAGAACCTGCAGATCATGTACGGCATCGCAGGCGAACGGGAGTTGAGCGAGGCCGAGCTGAACTGGCTTCCCGGCTACGAGGGTTCGGTCCCGGTACGCATCGGCAACGGTGCGGCCGGACAGCTCCAGCTCGACGTCTACGGCGAGGTGACCGAGGCACTGCACCTCGCCCACATGACGGGGCTCTCGCGCAACGACTACGCCTCGCTCCTCCAGCTGAAGCTCATCGGGTACCTGGAGGACCACTGGGACGAACCGGACGAGGGCATCTGGGAGGTGCGCGGTCCGCGTCGCCACTTCGTGCACTCGAAGGTGATGGCCTGGGTCGCCGTCGACCGTACGGTCAAACTGATCGAGTCCGGCGAGGTCGACGGGCCGCTGGAGCGTTGGCGGGACCTGCGGGACGAGATCCACCGCGACGTGTGCGAGAAGGGTTACGACAAGGAGCGCAACACCTTCACCCAGTCCTACGGCTCGCGTGAGCTGGACGCCTCGCTGCTGCTGATCCCGCAGATGGGCTTCCTGCCGCCGGACGACAAGCGCGTCATCGGGACCGTCGAGGCGATCCAGCGCGAACTGTCCACGGAGGACGGCTTCGTGATGCGTTACCCCACCTCGCAGGTCGACGGCGACAACGTGGACGGGCTGCAGGGCGAGGAGGGCGCGTTCCTCGCGTGCTCCTTCTGGCTGGCGGACGACCTCGCGATGATCGGCCGGGTCGAGGAGGCGCGGAAGCTCTTCGAGCGGCTGCTCTCCCTCCGCAACGACCTGGGTCTGCTCGCCGAGGAGTGGGACTCCAAGCTCCAGCGCCAAGTGGGCAACTTCCCGCAGGCGTTCAGCCACGTGCCGCTGATCGACACGGCGCTGCGGCTCACCGCCTCCGGCGCGTACGGCGGCTGACACCCCTCGCGTACCGGTCGCTGGACAGGCCTCACGACGTACGTACGCCCGCTGCCGGGTGGGATTCCCGCAGCGGGCGTACGCATGCCCTATGCCCGTTCTCAGGTCCTGTCTCAGAACGGTGTGAGAGTCAGCGTGATCTCACTGGCCGCCCCGTCCTCGATGTAGGAGGCGAACCCGGCGACGTCGTCGAAGGCGAAGCCGTAGGCCTTTCCGTCCTCGGTGGCCGCGTGCATGGCCTTGACGTAGTGGTGGGGCGAGCTCCCCTTGTAGAACTCGGCGGGGTCCGTGGTGGGCTGGTCCGCGATCGAGGCGAGCGTGGTGCGGTTGAGTGCGGCGCCCAGGATCGCGGCGACGGGGCCCGTGGTGCCGTCGTTCGGGGCGGCGAGGTTGCCGTCGCAGAACAGCACGTCCTTCGTGCTGGGCCGGTTGAAGGAGACCTGGGCGGGCCCGGTGAAGGAGAAGGTGTCGCCGCTGACCCTGCCGGTGAACTTGCCGGCGTTCGTGGTGACCACCAGGTCCTTGCCGGAGTAGGTGCTCCACACCTCGTCGATGTACGCGTCGAAGTAGTCCTCCGCGAACTTCCCCGCTCCCATGCCGTGTCCGGGGGCGATGACGCGCTTGTCGTCGATCACCAGGCCGGAGAAGCCCTCGGCGGCGCCGACGTCCTGGAAGACCTTGTCCCTGGCGCCGGACTTGAGGGTGCCCGTCGTCTGGTCCTTGGCGCCCTTGAGCCGGATGGAGAGCGGGACGCTGAACATGTCGACCATGGTCGTGTTGCAGTACATGGCACCGGACTTGAAGGTGAACTCCGCACAGTCGTGCACCACCCCGTAGTTGGGGTCGGACTCCACCCAGGCCGCCGGGTAGGCCAGCGCGGCCTTGCCGTCGCCGCCTTCGACCGCCTTGAACTTCAGCTTCTCGCCCAGCGCGACGTAGATGCGACCCGACATCTCCGGCAACTGGAGCGTCGTCTCGCCGCTGCCCGCGAGCGGGATCGCGTAGTCGGTGAAGCCGTCGCCGCCGTTGTCGCCGAGGGAGACGGGCTTCAGCTCGCCCTCCGGGGTGACGCGGACCTGGTTGGTGCCGTCGTTGCCGACGATGTAGACGTGGACGGACCCGTTGCCGTACTCACCGCTGTTGTTGACGATCTTCAGCGGCATCGCGGCGGCCCTCCCCGCCTTCCTGCGGGTGACGCCCCCCGCCTCGGTCACCAGGAGTCCGGTGAGCGGTGCGGCGATCGCGCCCGCGGTGGCGCCACGGATGAGAGACCTGCGGCTGATCACTTCGAGGCACCTCCGGTTGTCTCGACCGACACGTAGTCCACGGACAGGGATCCACCGGGCTGGGTGGCGGCGGTGGGGGTCTGCTTCCCCGCGACGCCGTCGGGGAAGGCTCCGCCCATCGCCAGGTTCAGCAGGATGAAGTGCCCGTGGTCCGTGGCGTTCGCCCAGGTCTGGGCGTCGACGTCGGTCTCCTTGACGGTGTGGAACTGCTGTCCGTCGGCGTACCAGCGCAGCTCTTCGGTGGCGCCGCTGCGGTCGAGTTCGAGCGCGTACTCGTGGAAGTCCGCCTTGCAGTCGCCGGCGCACTCGTGCGCCTTGCCGATGCCCATCGTCTCGTTGCACGGCCCGCCCGGGTTGGTGCCGCAGTGCAGCACGCCGTGGGTGGTGTTCTGGCCGTTGACGTTCTCCATGATGTCGAACTCGCCCACGCCGGGCCAGTTCTGGTAGTTGCCCCGGTACGCCTCACCGAGGGTCCAGAACGCCGGCCAGTAGCCGAGCGCGGCGTCCCCGGAGACACCGGGCAGCTTGAGGCCCGCTTCGATCCGCATGACGCCGCCCTCAGGGGCGGCGAAGTCGGTGCGCTGGGTCTCGATGCGCGCGGAGGTCCAGGTGTCGCCGTTCTTCAGCGCGGTGATCTTGAGGTGACCGTCACCGTCAAGCTGGAGGTTCTCGGGACTGTCGGTGTACTCCTGGATCTCGCCGGTGCCCCAGTTGCCGGGCCCGCCGGGATAGCTGTGCCCCTTGTCGATGATCCAGTCGTCCCCGGAGGGCAGCGATCCGGCCGCTCCGTCGAAGTCCGTACGCCAGACCTCGGCCAGAGCCGCCGCCTTCTCCTTCGGCCTCTCGGCCGCCTTGTCGTCCGCCTGCGCGGCCGGGGCCAGGCAGGTGCCGACGGCCGCGAGCGTCGCTATGCCCGCAAGTGCCCATCGCCGTCTGTCGCTTCTCAAGTGCATGACCTACGCTCCTCGTTCGTGGGGGGTGAGAGCGCTCTCACGTCATGACCCTGTACGGTGCCGAGAGTTCGGTGATTGGTCAAGACCTAGGCAAAGAAAGGAAGTTGTCCGTGCACACTTCTCGCGATTCCCGTCCGACTCTGGAAGCCGTGGCGGCCCACGCCGGGGTGTCCCGGGCGACGGTGTCGCGGGTGGTCAACGGCGGTGCGGGCGTACGGGCGGAGGTCCGCGAGAAGGTGCGGCAGTCCGTGGAGGAGTTGGGCTACGTCCCCAACAACGCGGCCCGCACACTCGTCACCCGCCGCACCGGAGCCATCGCCGTCGTCATCGCGGAACCGGAGCGCCGCGTCTTCGCGGACCCGTTCTTCGCCCAGCAGTTGCGCGGTATCAGCCGCGAACTCTCCGAGAACGACCTGCAGTTGCTGCTGATCCTTCTCGAACAGCGCAAGGACTACGCACGCATCGGCCGGTATCTGTCGGCAGGACATGTCGACGGCGCACTGATGTTCTCGCTGCACGGCGACGACTCCCTCCCGACCATGGCACAGCAGACCGGGCTGCCCGCCGTCTTCGGCGGACGCCCGGGCTGGCCCGGCGCGGAGGACGAGCCCGGACTGCTGTACGTGGACACGGACAACCGGGGTGGCGCGCAGCAGGCCGTTGCACATTTGCTTCAGCGAGGACGCCGTCGCATCGCCGTCATCAACGGCCCCCTCGACCAGACCTCCGCACTGGACCGGCTGCACGGCTACTGCGACGCCTTGGGCATCGGCGTCGACGAGAAGGACCCGGACCTCGTGGCGCAGGGAGACTTCACGGCCGAGGGCGGCGAGCAGGCCATGGACCGGCTCCTGAGGTCCGCCCCGGACCTGGACGCCGTCTTCGCGGGGAACGACCTGATGGCCTCCGGCGCGCTCAGAACGCTCCGCGCCCGGGGGCGCCGCGTCCCTCAGGACGTCGCGGTCGTCGGCTACGACGACCTGGAACCGGCGGCGTGGGCGGAGCCCGCCCTGACGACCGTCCGCCAGGACGTGGAGGGCATGGGCCGCATGATGGCGGAACTGCTGATGCGGCGCCTCGGCCTGATCTCCGACGCACCGGCGCCCGCACCGGTGGTGACCCCCGCCACGCTGGTCGTACGCGATTCGAGCTGAGGCACGGACGTACGGACCAGAAGTGGCTCATGGCCCTCGGCGGAGCCGGCCGGACCCGCGCGGAGGGGACTCAGCGCCCGCCGAAGGTCAGTTCGTCGTAGACGCTCAGGACGTGAGCCACCGTGGCCTCTTCCGTCGGCCATGTCGCTGCGCGTGCACGGCCCTCCGAGGCCAGCCGCGCGCGCCTGTCCGGGTCGGCCAGCAGCGCCCCGACCTCCGAGGCGAGAGCGTCCGCGTCGCCGTAGGGGACCAACACAGCGCCGCCGCCGACCAGTTCGGGCACTCCCCCGACCGACGTGGCGATCAGCGGGACCCCTTCGAACAACGCCTCCTGCGCCAGCAGGGAACGGCCTTCCCAGCGGGAGCTCAGCAGGGCGACGTCCGCTCCGGCGAGCAGCTCGAAGGCGTCGTCCCGCCGCCCCAGCAGGCGGACCGGCAGCTCCTCCTCGTCGATGCGGTGTTGCAGCTCCCCGCGCTGCGGCCCCTCCCCCGCGATGGCCAGCAGCGGCGGAGGATCGAGTTCCCGCCAGGAGCGGGCGGCGGTCAGCACGGCCCCGTACGCGTGGTGGGCGTCGAGGCGGCCGACGGAGAAGACCAGCGGACGG
>NZ_JACBXA010000192.1 GCF_013870515.1 Streptomyces albidus (ex Kaewkla and Franco 2022)
GCGTCCTCCTCGCCCGCACCCCGCCCCCAGTCCCACCCGCAGGCACGCCCCCAAGGCTCAGCCCAGGCAGGCACAGCGATGAACGGAGAACGTCCCGAACTCCCCAAGCGCCGCCGCCAGGAGCATCTCGTCCCCGAGCTCCGGGATCAGCCGTCCGCGCGCGGCGGTGATTCCGCATCCGCCGAATGGGACGAGGCGGCACAAGGTCACGACCCCGGCCTGATGGCCGCATTCCGGCGAGGCACCAGCCTCGCCGAGGACACCGACGGCAACGGCGTCCCCCGTCCCGCCCAGTAGCCGTGCGCCGGTGGATCTTCCAGGTCCCCGGCATCCGGCTCGGGCGACTCCTGGAGGACGTCCCTGCGCCTGCGGTCCCACGAACCCGATGCCGCGGGCCTGTTCACAAGAATCCGCCGGGCAGGGTCTGCAACGGCCCCGCCCCGCCCGCTCTGCGGTTCCCCTGAAGGAGAAGAACGCGATCATGGTGAGCGAAGCCCCCGTAGGCCACACGACAGACCTCTCCTGGCTGCTGACCGGACTCGTCCAGCGAGTGCCCCACTCGCGCAGTGCACTTCTGCTGTCCTCGGACGGTCTGGTGAAGGCCTCGCACGGCCTGGACACGGACACCGCCGATCACATGGCGGCGCTCGCGTCCGGTCTGTACTCCCTGGCACGCAGCGCCGGCGTGCGGTTCGGCGAGGGCGGTGAGGTGCGCCAGGTGGTGGTCGAGCTCGACACGTCGCTGCTCTTCGTCTCGACGGCGGGGCAGGGCGCCTGCCTCGCCGTGCTCGCGGGCCGCGACGCCGACGCTGCCGTCCTCGGCTACGAGATGGCGATGCTCGTCAAGAGCGTGAGGCCGTACCTGGGCACGCCGGTGCGACAGCCTGCCGGCCACTGAGGCGGCCGGATGAGACGGGAACCGTTAGAAGGACCGTGGCTCGACGCCGACGCCGGGCGGCTGATCCGGCCGTACACCGTCAGCAACGGACGTACGAAGCCCTCGGCCCAGTTCGACCTGTTGACCATGGTGATGGCCACCGGGGACCGCCCGCAGAGCTACTTGGGCCCGGACCACAGCCATGTACTGAAGCTGTGCGGCGGACCTGTCTCGGTTGCCGAGATCGCCGCACAGATCTCCCAGCCCGCGGTGGTGACCAAGGTGTTGCTGTCCGACCTCGTGGACTGCGGAGCGATCACCTCACGAGCCCCGCGAGCGCCGCTGGGCCCCAACCCGACCGATCGAGACCTGCTGGAGGCGGTGCTGGATGGGCTCCGTAAACGACTCTGAAGTGAGCCGTGCCGATCCGTTCCCGACCGCGCTGAAAATCCTCATCGCCGGAGGCTTCGGTGTCGGCAAGACCACCTTCGTCGGCGCGGTGAGCGAGATCGAGCCACTCAGTACGGAGGAACTGCTCACCCAGGTCAGTGCCGCGACCGACAGCCTGGAAGGCGTCGAGGACAAGGCGACCACCACCGTCGCGATGGACTTCGGCCGCATCACGCTCAGCGCTTCGCACGTGCTCTACCTCTTCGGCACACCGGGGCAGGAGCGCTTCTGGTTCATGTGGAACGAACTGTCCGAAGGGGCGCTCGGTGCTGTCGTCCTCGCCGACACCCGGCGGCTCGACCACTGCTTCGGTGCCGTGGACTTCTTCGAGCGCCGGGGCATCGACTTCATCGTCGCGGTCAACGAGTTCGACACCTCCTACCACTACGAGCCGGACGAGGTGCGTGCCGCCATCGACCTCAAGCCCGAGGTGCCGGTGGTGCTCTGCGACGCCCGGCAGGCCAGCTCCGGCACGCAGGTCCTTGTCTCACTTGTCCAGCATCTGATCAATATGAGGAGCTCCCATGGCACCGATGTCCTTTGACCCTACGAGCCACCTGTTGCTCACACCCGAGGACGCGGAGGCGCCGAACAGGGTGGTGCGGTTGAGGGAGTTGGGCCTCGGAGACGCTCCGGTCCCCGAGTTCGACGACTTCGCCCGCCATCTCGCCCGTGTGACGGGCGCTCCTTACGCCATGGTGAACTTCATCGACGAGGACCGTCAGTACTTCGCGGGTCTCTACGCCCCGGGCGCGGACCAGGCCGTGGAGCTGGACCCGACGGCGAGCGCGGGGGCCTCGGTGGGCCGGGTCATGGCACGCGACCACGGCTACTGCCCGCACGTCATCGTGCGGCGCAAGGCGCTCGTACTCGAGGACGTCTGCGACTATCCGCGCTTCGCCGGGAACCCCGTCGTCGACGAGATCGGCATCCGCTCCTACCTCGGAGCGCCCCTGATCGACCGTACGGGCATGGCACTCGGCACTGTGTGCGTGGTCGACCAGGAGCCCCGCCCGTGGGGGAGGCAGGGCCTGGAGACGATCAAGTCGCTCGCCGCCGAGCTGGTGGAGCAGATCCACCGGCGGGAGCACCGCAACTCCTGACGGCCCCCGGCCCCCGGCCCCCGGCCCCCGGACCTCGCCGGCTCCTGGCCGGGAGGTCCGGTGCGCCGATTCGGCTTCTGGTCAGCCGGCGGGTTCGGGCTCGCGCCGTACGAGCTCGCTCAGCCGCTGGGACCAGGAGCCCTTTGCCGTACCCAGGGCGACCTCGCCGAGGCGCAGACGCTGGATGTCGGACGTGCCGGCAGGGGCGAAGATGTGGTGGGCGTCGCGCAGATAGCGCTCGACGGGGCGGTCGGTGAACAGCCCGCAGGCTGCGTGGACCTCCATGGCGTCGCGGGCGGAGTCCAGTGCGTACTCCACGTTCACGAGCTTGGCGTTCATCAACTCCGCGTCGCACTGCATGCCTTGGTCCAGCAGATGCACGGCGTGGTACGCGGCGAGCCGGGCCGTCATCAGCCTGGACTGCATCTGGCCGAGCTTGAGCTTGATGGAGCCGAGGTCGGCCAACGGGCTTCCATAGCGCTGGCGTTCGGCGCAGAAGGCCGTGGTCTCGTCGAGGATGGCCTGGTGGATGCCGAGTGAGACGGCTGTGAGGTTGGCGCGCCCGTACAGGACGCTGGAGGAGTAGGCCACGGCGAGTCCGTCGCCCTCGGCGCCGAGGCGATTGGCCGCGGGAACACGGCAGTTGTCGAAGATCAGCTCGCCGAAGCTGAAACCGTGCAACCCCATCGCGGGGCGCTGCCTGCCGAGGGAGAACCCCAGCGAGTCCGCTTCCACGAGGAAGGCGGTGAGCCCCTTGGAGCCCTCTCCGGTGCGTACGACGACGCCGTGGAGGTCACCGACGTGGCTGTTGCCGACGTAGACCTTGCTGCCGTTGAGGATGTAGTCGTCGCCGTCGCGTACGGCGGAACTGGTCATTCCGAGTACGTGGCCGCCGGAGTCGGTCTCTGTCACGGCTATGGTCGGGAGGCAGTCGCCGGAGGCAATTGCCGGTAGCCACGTTTTCTTTTGCTCTTCGTTGCCGAAGTGAAGGATCTTGGCCACGCCGAGCTGTGACGCCTGCACCATGGCGCCCATGGCGCCGCTCACCCTGGACAGTTCCTCGATCACCACCGTCTTACCGAGGTGGCCTACGCCCATGCCTCCGTATCCGGGCGGCACAGTGGCGCCGATCCACCCCTGACGGGCGATCAGGCGGGACAGCCCGAGGGAGGCGGTGCGGCTGGCCTCCATCTCGGCTATCCGGGGTGTGACCTCGTGCTTCGCGAACTCCCGGACCGCCGCACGTAATTCCTCGTGCCGTTGGTCCGTGAAGTAGCGTTCCATGACGAACCCTTCTCCGCGGGTGACTCCGCTTCCGGTTGGGCGGAGGTCGTTCTCGGCTGGTGCCTCGCCCCTGGCATAGGCCGACTGCAATATCTCCCATTGTCCAGCAGTCTTACAAAATCGCTCCGTGGTCTTGGCCGAAACCCTCCCTCTTGCAATGTCAACTGAGCTGTGCGGCACGGCAAATGACGGTGTGGAGGACCGGGACCTGTGGGGATGCCGCGCAAGCATTACCCACTGGCATAGCACCGTTACGGTTTGAGGTCAGCAATTCCGGCCGATTGGCGGCAAGTCGACACGGAGTCTGCGAAATGGATCTGAAGGCACCCGGAGCGGGCCGTCGGCAGGTGTGACGGCGTGCGCTGGGAACTCGCAGTTCCACGGCGCGCGGTGGACCGGCGGCGAGGCGCCCGAGGGTGCGAAGGGCGCCGATTCGGGTTCTCACCCCCGGCGCAGCGGCGCGCGCACAGGCGCGCACGGCGCCCGCGCCGATTCGGCGGCACCGGTTATGCCCTGCGCGGAACCGTGGGGCTCCCGAACCGATCGAAGGTGGCTTGAAGTGTGCGTCGCGCTCAAGCATCGAGCGGCCGCTCCGGGCCCGTACACCCGGACGTGGAGGGCGGCCTCACCGCCCGGCCGCATTCTTCCCGCTGCCCGCGCCGACCAGTACCGTTACCGTCTGCGAGCGAACCGGGACGAGCCGAGGAGGCGGACACCGTGGGCGGCGTACGGCAGGACAACACGACGGCGGCGGACGGAACACAGATCGCCACCTGCACCTGGCTCCCGGACGACGCCGAAGGTGCGGGCAAGCAGCCGCGCGCCCTCGTCCAGATCGCGCACGGAGCCGCCGAACACGCACAGCGCTACGACGGCTTCGCCCGCTTCCTGGGACGCTTCGGCTACACGGTGGTCGCCTCCGACCACCGGGGCCACGGCGCCACCGCGGCACAGACAGGCGGCTACGGCGTCGTCGGGGCGAGCGGCTGGCGTGCGACAGTCGAGGACCTGAAGTCGGTCGCCGACCGGGCACGCGCCGAGCTCCCCGACGGCACGCCCCACGTGCTCCTCGGCCACAGCATGGGCTCGCAACTGGCGCGCGACTACGCGCAGGAGTACGGGCAGAGCCTGACCGGGCTCCTGCTGTCCGGCACCTTCCGCTCCCTCCCCGGCTGTGAGCCGGAGACGGCCGTGCGCCAGCTGGAGCGCGAGATCGAGAAGGGCGGCAGGGACGCCCTCTCCGGCTTCGTGCCCGACCTCTTCGGCTCGTTCAACGACCCGTATCCGCACCGCACCGGTTTCGAGTGGCTCTCGCGGGACGACGACGAGGTGGACCTCTACGTGGCGGACGAGCGCTGCGGTTTCCCGTTCAGCGCCGGCATGTCACTGGACTGGGTGCTCGGCAGCCGTAAGATCAACGATCCGGAGCAACTCGGACGCATCCCGCGCGATCTGCCGGTGCACATCGCCGTCGGGGACCAGGACCCGTGCAACCAGGGCATGACGCTCGTCTACGAACTCCTCGAGGACTTCCGCTATCTGGGCCTGCGCGACCTCACATGGAGCGCGTACGCGGGCGCACGGCACGAGATCCTCAACGAGACGAACCGGAGCGAAGTCCAGACAGATCTGCTGCAGTGGCTGAACGCGCACGTGTGAGGCGCGTTCCCGGGTGAGGGAGATCGAGAGATGAAGAGCGGGGACAGAGACGGGGACAGAGCCGTCACGGCCGACGACGTCCGTACGGTGGCGTTGGAGCTGCCGGAGGCCACGGAGAAGCTCGCCTGGGGACAGCCCACGTTCCGCGTCGCGGGAAAGATCTTCGTCTCGCTCGGGGACGACGACACCACCATCGGTGTGAAGTGCCCACGGGAGGAGCGGGGTGAACTGATCGCCGACGAGCCCCAGAAGTTCTTCATCAAGCACGGGCACGACGACAACTACAACTTCCTGCGCGTGCGCCTCTCCGCGCTGGAGGACGTCGAGGAGTTGCGCGCCATCCTGCTCGACTCCTGGCGTCAGGCGGCGCCCAAACGGCTCATCGGCTGAGCGCGGCGGCCCGGGTGCGAGCCGCCTCGCGGCGCCCCGTCACGGAGTGAGACAGACCCCCGTCACGGAGTGGGGCTGTCGTTCGCTTACGGAGTGGCTCAGTCCTGCCGTCACGGAGTGGCTCAGCCTTGCCGTCACGGAGTGACGGCGAAGCCGTGCTGGAAGGTCGACGCCGGCCCCGGACGCGCGTAATACCAGCCCTGCGCGGTGTCGCAGCCCATCTCCCGCAGCTGGGAGGCCTGGTGCTCGGTCTCGACGCCCTCGACCGTCACGGCGAGCCCCAGCGCGTGCGCGAGCGTCACGATCCCCTCGACGAACGTGACGTCGACCGGGTCCGCGGGGTGCTGCTGCAGACCCCTGGTGAAAGAGCGGTCCAGCTTCAGCGTGGTCGCGGGCAGACGCCGCAGATTGGCGAGGTTGGAGTAGCCGGTGCCGAAGTCGTCGAGCGCGATCTCCACGCCCAGCTCGGCGAGTTGACGCAGCGGCTTCAACTCGTCCTCGTCGGCGCCGATCAGCGCGCTCTCGGTGACCTCCAGGCAGAGCGACGAGGGGGCCATTCCGGCCGCCTCCAGCACGGCGACGGTGTCCGGCACCAGGTCCGGGTGGTGAAGCTGCCTGGGGGAGAGGTTGACGTTCACTCGGAGCGGCGCCTCGGCGGCCGCACCCTTGACCTTCTCGGCGTCGCGCTGCTCGTGCCAGGCGCACGCCTGCCGGACGGCCTGCTCCATCACCCAGCGGCCCAACGGCACGATGAGACCGGTGTGTTCGGCCAGCGGGATGAAGCGGTCGGGGCCGAGCCGGCCGTGCACGGGGTGCTTCCAGCGCACCAGCGCCTCGGCTCCGTCCACGTGACCGTCGCTCATGCGGATCAGCGGCTGGTACTCCAGGAAGAACTCGTCCCGCTCCAGCGCCGCCGGCAGGTGGTTGGTGAGGCTGTGCCGGTCTATGGCCCTCGCGTCCGAGTCGGGGTCGGCCAGCTCGTAGCGGTTGCCGCCGGCGTCCTTGGCCCGGTACATGGTGATGTCCGCGCTGCGCATGACCTCTTCGGGCCGCAGCTCCCCGCTCGGCCCCTCGACGATGCCGATGCTGGCCCGTACGGACAGCTCGCGGCCGTCGATGCCGATGGGGGTCGCGAGCGCGGCGAGCACCTGGCGGGCGAGCTCGGCGACGTCCTCAGGGCCGGACGGGTCGGTGACGAGGGCGGCGAACTCGTCGCCGCCGATGCGGGCCACCAGGTGCCCCGAGCCCGCGGTGCACGACTGCAGGCGCTCGGCGACCGCCACCAGCAACTGGTCGCCGACGGCGTGCCCGAGGCTGTCGTTGACCGCCTTGAAGCCGTCGATGTCGAGATAGCACAGGCCGAAGCGCTTCACTCCGCCGCTCGCCGACAGCAGCCTGTCCAGGCGCTCCGCGAAGAGGGTCCGGTTGGGCAGCCCGGTCAGTTCGTCGTGCGTGGCCTCGTAGCGCAGTCGCAGGTGCAGCAGGCGGCGCTCGGTTATGTCCTCCAACAGGGCGAGCTGGTAACGGGGTTCGCCCTCGGGGTCGCGCAGCAGGGAGACCGTCAGATTGGTCCACAGCACCGTGCCGTCGGGCCGCTGGTAGGGCTTCTCCACCCGGAAGTGGTCGCGTTCGCCGCGGACCAACTGCCGGTGCTGCTTCCATACTTCAGGAGCGTCGTCGGGATGGACCCACTCGTTGACGTTGCGCCGGCGCATCTCTTCCACGGAGCGGCCGAACATCCGGGCCACCGTCTCGTTTGCGTCGCGGATGCGTCCGTCCATGTCGGCGATGCTGATGCCGATGGTGGCGTCGTTGAAGACGGCGCGGAACCGGGTCTCGCTCGCGTGAAGGGCTTCCTCGACGGCGGTCTGCGCGGCCAGCGCGGCCCTGGAGAGGGCTTCCTGCTCACCGAGGGTGCGATCGCGCAGAGCCTGTGTGAAGCCGGCCGCGATCGTGTGCTGGAGCCGCGAGCAACGAGCGCGGGCCTCTTCGACGGAGAGGTTCTTGTTGGCCGGGTCCCGTCCGTAGAGGACGAGGTAGGCGTCGATCACGCCGAGCAGGTGCGGCAGCGCGTCCGGACTGGTGCAGTGGCCCTCGACCAGCGCCACTCCCACCTCGCGGCCGGGTGCGGCCGAGAAGGGGTGCTCGTGGATGGCGTCGCAGAGCTTGACGGCCAACGGGTGGAGGTAGTCCTCGAGTTCGGCGCGCGTCATCGACGTCTGCGTCACGGGGTAGACGGCGCGGCTCCAGATCGTCGCGAAGCGCCGTAGTCCGTCCTTCTCGAGCCCCTCGGGCTCATGCGGGCCGGGAGTCACCCGACGCTTCCCGCCTTGCGGCCCACCCCGGCGTAACCGCTCAGGAGGACGGGATCGTCGCTCTCGGGGCCCGTCTCCGGACGCCAGCGGGGGAGTGCGACGACACCTGGCTCCACCAGGTCGAAGCCGTCGAAGAACTGCTTGATCTCGGAGCGGGAACGCATGATCAGCGGCGAACTCGTCTGTCTGTACACGTCGCGGACGCCTGCGCCGCCGTCCCGCTTGGGCCCCTCGTCGGCCGAACTGTGGGTCACCACCAGGAGACTGCCGGGAGCGAGCGCGTCACTCATCTCCTTGACGGTCTTCCAGGGGTCGTCCTTGTCCTCGATGAAGTGGAGCAGCGCCACGAGCATCAGCGCGACGGGCCTGTCGAAGTCCAGCAGACGCTCGACCTCGTTGCTGTAGAGGATGTCCTGCGGGGAGCGGAAGTCGGCGGAGACGATGGCCGTGCGCTCGTCGCCCTCGAGCACCGCGCGGCTGTGCGCCACGGCGACGGGGTCGTTGTCGACGTAGACGACCTTCGAATGAGGGTCGATCCCCTGCGCCGCCTCGTGAAGGTTGCCGAACGTCGGGATGCCGGAGCCGATGTCGAGGAACTGGGTGACGCCTTCACTGATCGCGAAGTCGGCGGCCCGTCTCATGAAGGCACGATTCGCCTGCATGAGTTTCGGCAGGCCGGGCCAGGCCTCCACGGCACGCCGAGCGGCTTCCCTGTCGACCTCGAAGTTGTGCGAGCCACCCAGGTAATAGTCGTACATTCGGGACACGCTCGGCACCGTAAGGTCTATGCCCTGCGGGGCCCAGGCAGGACGTTCCATCTGGGTCTCCAGCTCGTTCAGCTTCGCGGCGGTTGCCGCTGGGATATGAGGCTACTGACAGGTGCCGGGCCGTTGGAAGGAATCGGTAACTCTGCGGCTGGATCTTGTCTGCGTGTGCAGGAGCTTCCGTGCACTGACACCCCCCGTACGTCACCTCCGCCACGGATGCGCTCGTCCTGCTGGTGAACTGGGGCATTGTGGCGGACCGTTGGTCTCTCCGCGGGGCGGAGAGCGGACAACTGCGCGGCGAACTGGGGCGCCACGTCCTTCCGTTGCTCTTCTGGATGCCGTGGGGGACACATCATGAAGGACGGATGCCAGGAACCGTAACGCCTCGGGCGCGCAAGTGCTGCGGATTCCGTACTCCTGTCCGCGGGAAACGAGATTTCGCCTTCGTTTCCCAGGCCGCGGCGCGGGCTACCCGGATCCCCAGAGCCGCGGGTGCGAGCACCGGCGGCGACACGGGAGGACCGTCATGAACTGCTACGACTGTCTGACACGGCAGGAGACGACCGCCGCCGTGGCCACGTGCACCCGCTGCGGTGCGGGTCTGTGCATCGACCACGCGCACGTCGCACCGGAGATCGTGAGCGAGCAGGCGGGTACGGGCAAGGCGACTCATTCGCCCGACGCCAGGCGCTTCACCTGCGGGATCTGCCACGAGGCCGAGATCTGACCGGCAGGTGCGACCCGCCTGACCAGGGGTGCCGCCGACCGCCGCGCACCCAGTGCTGCCGGAGGGAACGGAACGTGAGCGCTGCGCCGGTGAGCACGGGGACGCGGGAGCACGGAGCACACCGTGCGGCAGGAGGACACTGGAGGGGGAGCCCGAAGCGGGAAGGGGCGAGAGAGATGACTGTCCGTCGGCTCGTTCAGCTGCCACATCTGTCGCGCACGGGGACGGAGCCGGTCACGGCCCGCAGCGCGTTGCGCGTGCGGATGATCCTCGCAGTGATCTTCGCTCCGGTCTTCCTGGCGGCCACGGGGCTGTTCTGGTTCTGGATGACGCAGACGGGCGCAGGCGAGGTCCCGGACGCCGGGTCGTTGCGGGTCCTGACGGTGATCTGCGGTGTTCTCGCGTTGTTCTCCGTGGTCGACCTTTTCGTGGTGCTGCGACGCAGGAAGGGGGAGAGGCGTTCAGCGTCCCGCTAGGGGCGCGCACCCCGGGACCGCGCTACGTTTTCGGCGGTCCCCCACGGGTACCGCCGGGTGACATGACTGAGGATGAGGGGCACGACCCCGGAGCAGAACCGGAGGACGAGGGGATCCCCGACCTCCAGGACGACTCGCCGGAAGCGGAACTGGCCAATGACCCGCAGCGGGAGTCCGTGCCGGGTGACGAGCCGGTGGCGGTGGAGCGCTACGGCACGACGTTCGCCGAGCAGGTCGAGGGTGAGTCGCTGGACGAACGTCTCTCCGAGGAGGAGCCGGACGTGGGCGACGAGGCCGCAGAGGAGCCCGCTGACGTGCAGGCAGGGCAGCTGAGCGACGACCCCCTGTCGTGGCGGCCCGCCAACCAGGACACCTTCTCCACCGAGTCGCCGGCACACGGCCTCTCCGGGGAGGAGTCGGCCGTGCACGTCGCCGACGACGACGAGCAGGAGCTCGGTCTGGGGCTGGAGAACATCGATGAGGCGGCGGACGCCCCCGATCCGCGCCCCGCACGCCCCCCCGGCCCCCGTCAGGTCGACATGGACACCGACCAGGACCAGTGACGAAGCGGCTCGGCCCGGCACCGCGCCCTCTCAGAGCCGCTCGGTGCCGGGCCGGTGTCGGTCACAGGCTGACGCCGCGCCCCCGCAGATAGCTGAGCGGATTGATGTCCGAGCCGTAACCGGGCCCGGTGCGGATTTCGAAGTGCAGATGCGGACCGGTGGCGTTGCCCGTGGAGCCGGAGCGGCCCACGCGCTGTCCCGGACGGACGGTCTGCCCCGCGCGTACGGAGATCGCCGAGAGGTGACCGTACTGGCTGTACCGGCCGTCGTTGTGGCGCAGCACCACCTCGTAGCCGTACGCATCCGCCCAGCCCGCTGAGACGACCTTGGCTCCGGCGACCGCCTTGACGGTGGTGCCGGTGGGCACGGGGAAGTCCACCCCTGTGTGGTGGCCCGAGGACCAACTGCCGCCCGCCGCACGGTATGCGGTGCTCGGCGCGACCCCGCTGACCGGTGCGCTCGCGCCGGCGGAGGCGGGCTTCGATGCGGGCGCCTTGGCCTTGGCCTGCTTCTCCTTCGGCTGGGCGCGGGACTCGCTCCGGCTCCTGTGCCCGGCCTCGTCCCTCTTGTCGGCCTGCGACTTCGAGCCGGCTTCCTGCTTCGTCGCCTTCTTCTCGGTCTTCTTCTCGGCCTCGGGCTTCGCCTGCTGCTTCGCGGCGGCCTTCTCCCGCGCCGTCTGCTCGGCCCGCTCCCTTGCCTTCTCCGCGGCGCCCGGCTCGGCCTGCGGCTTCGACTTGCGGGCCTGGCCGTCCAGTTGGAGCCGCTGCCCGGGGACGATCAGGTCCGGATCGCCGCCGACGGTCGAGCGGTTGCGCTCGTAGAGCCCCGGCCAGCCGCCCTTCACCTCGTGTTCCTCGGCGATGGCGGAGAGGCTGTCGCCGCCCACGACTTCGTACGTCGTCGCCTTCTTCGAGCGGTCGGCCTTGGCCCGCTCGGCCCTCTCCGCCCGCTGCCGGGCGTCGGCCGAC
>NZ_JACBXA010000193.1 GCF_013870515.1 Streptomyces albidus (ex Kaewkla and Franco 2022)
GCCGCCCGCACCCAGCGCCTCGTCCGCGTTCACGAGGAACTCCGGCTTGGGGACCGCGCAGGAGGCCGGCCGTCTTCGGCACCGTCTCCGTCAGCTCGCTCGGTCACCGCCCCGTCGACGGGTTCCACTCCGCGGGCGGGACCGCGGTGACCCTGTGCGCCGGGCAGATCGCGGACCGGCCCGTGGTGCGGGCGGGCCGTGTCGTGCCCGCGCCCCTGATGCGCCTGGGTCTCACCTTCGACCACCGGGTGATCGACGGTGCCCTCGCTGCCGACGTGCTGGGCGATCTCCAACTCACCCTGGAGGACTTCGATGACGGCTCTCGCGGCGAAGTCACCGGTCCGCGGATTCGCCGAACCGCTCAAGGCCCCAGGACCCGCAGGGGACTTGAGCCGTCTGCGGGCTGATCTCGACGGGCACGCCGCGGTACTGCTGCACGCGGACATAGCGGACTGGCAGCCCCGCGAGGCCGAAGGCCCGTGGCTGCGGGCGCTGTTGGGCTGCGACTGGGAGCGGTACCGCAAGCTGCGTCTGCCCTTCCTGCGGGAGCGCTTCGCCGCGTCACGGCTGATGCTGAAGTACGCCGTGGCAGCGGTCGCCGGAGTGAGCCCGCTGGACGTGGAGTTGGGCCGTACGGCTGCGGGACGCCCGTATCTGCACGGCTGCGACGCCATCCACATCAGCCTCAGCCACACCGAGAACCTCCTCCTGGTGGGTCTGTCGACGGGCGGAGCGATCGGTGTGGACGTCGAAGCCGGGGACCGGCCGCTGTACGGGCCCGGACTCGGCCGGCACATGTGCACGCCGCACGAGCTGGCCGCCGTGGAAGCCATGCCGCCCGAGGAGAGGAACCCTCAGCTGCTCCGGCTGTGGACGCTGAAGGAGGCCTGCAGCAAGGCCCTCGGCATCGGACTCGGCGCCCGCTTCACCGACTTCGGATTCGGCGCGGACGACGGCGCACCGCCGCGGCTGCACCGGCCCGACGGCACGCCCGCCCCGGTCGGCCCCCGTGAATGGAACTTCCACACCTTCACCGTCGGCTGCCGCTACGTGGCCGCCGCCGCCGTACACAACCCGGACTGAAGGCCACGGACGAACACTGGGCCGCGCCCGGCCGGCACTGCCCGACGACCTGCGACGAGCGACGGTGAGCATGAACCATCTCGAAGAGCTCAAGGAATTCGCACGGCTGCACGCTCGTGGGCAGGGCATGCGCCCGGCCCACGCGGAGGACGTCCTGGAGACCATCTCCTGCGACACACCGGGCGACCCGCGTTCATGGGCGCGGATGTGGACGGCGCAGGGCGACATCGCGGCCCGGCGCGGAGACCTCCTGGACGCCTGCCGCCACTACGCACTCGCCCGCTTCCCCTGCCACACCGACGACGACCGGCGTGCGGCACAGCAACGCTGCGTCTCCACCTTCGACGAGTGGCGGCGTGAGGGAACCGGCATCCAGCGGGTGGAGTTCGACCACCCCGACGGGACCGTCGCATGCTGGGCCGCCGGACTGGACGAGAAGCGGCGCAGGCCGCTGCTGCTGGTCATGGGCGGCATCGTCAGCGTCAAGGAACAGTGGGCGCCGCTGCTGCCGAAGCTTCGGCGCATGGGCTTCGCCGCCGTGGTCACCGAGCTTCCCGGAGTCGGCGAGAACACCTGCGCCTACCACCCCGAATCGTGGCGCCTGCTGCCCTACCTGCTCGACCGCCTCTCCGGCACCGCGGACACGGACGACGCCTCCCTGCTGGCCCTCAGCTTCAGCGGCCACCTCGCGCTGCGCGCGGCCGCCGAGGATCCCCGCATCCGCAGGGTGCTCACGGTCGGCGCGCCGATCGCGGACTTCTTCACGGACTCGCAGTGGTGGCCCCAGGTCCCCCGCATCACCGTCGACACCCTGCACGAGCTGACAGGCGTCAGCGACGAGGGCGAACTCCGGGCCCTGCTGGGCAAGTTCGCCCTCGGCCCTGCCGAACTGAGTGCCCTGCAAATCCCCGTCCGCTACGTCCTCAGCAGCCGGGACGAGATCATCCCGCCCGGCGACGCCGCAATGCTGGGCCGCCACGCGCAGGGTGACGTGCGCTTCAAGACCTTCGACGACGTGCACGGCTCGCCCGCCCACCTCGCAGCGACCCGGCGGTGGCTGCTCTCGTCACTCCTGCGCCTGAAGTTCACCGCCCGCAAGGGGAGTTGACGCGAGGGGAGGGACGCGGCACCCGTCGCCCCTCCCCGCACGTGCCGGCTCCGCCCAGCCCCGAGCTTCACACCGCGCTGGGCACGGCCGACGGCGGCTGGACGAGCCACACGCCGGGCCGGACCTCGAGCGGCATCGGGCCGTGTGCAGCGCCGTCCTCGCCTTCGGAGACCGCGCGTGCCACCTCCGCCGAGCGGCGGGCGTACTCGCGCCAGCGTGTGTCTCCGGCGAGTTCCGCCGCGGCCTCGCACTCACCCAGCCGCGCGAGGGCCGACCGGGCACGCCCGTGGACCAACTCGACGAAGGCCAGGCCACGCAGCGCCTCCATGGCCCCACGCGCGTCGCCCTCCGCCCGTCCGAGGTTCAAGGCCTGCTCGTAGCACTGCGCCGCGCGGTCCGCATGCCCCTGGCCCAGCAGCACATCGGCCTCACCCGTGAGGCAGCGTGCCGCCCCGACGGCGTCCTCGCTGCGGGAGAAGAAGTGCTGCGCCAGGTGGTAGCGGTCGAGCGCCCTGGCCGCATGGTGGCGCTGCCACGCCAGATCACCGAGGGAGCGCAGGACGACAGCCTCGGCGTGTGCGTCTCCCGACTGCCGGGCCGCGTCGAGTGCCAGCTCATGGCCGGTCTCCCACTCGTCCCACAGGCCGCACGCCTCGTAGTAGCCGCTCACGGCCGACGCAAGAGCCGAAGTGAGCTGCCACAGCCCGGCCTTGTGGGTCTTGCGCACCGCTTCCAGCAGGCCCGCCGCCTCCTCGCGGAACCACCACAGGGGCGACCCGCCGATCAGGGCCCGCGCTTCCGCGTCCGTCCAGCCGTCTCCGAGCTCGGCCCCGGCTCCGCTGCCCCCGGTCTGTGCCAGCCGGTCCCGGCCGGGGCACAGCCGGGCGTCCGCGTGCCGCGCCAGAGCCAGGCAGGCGCGTCCCAGCCGTTCCGTCGCCTCCGGAACCACGGCGGGTGCGGCCTCCTCGGCGAGCATCTCCAGCGCGAGGGACCTCAGCAGCGAATGGAAGCCGTAGCGCACGGGAGTACGGCTGGCGGGGCTGCGGTGCGCCTCCAGCAGATTCGCCCGTACCAGCTCCTCGGCGAGCTGCTCCGCCTCCGCGGGAGAGGTGCCGAGCAGCGCGGCGGCGCTCCACGGCGCGAAGTCCGGCACCGGTGCCAACGCCAGCAGCCGGAAGGCGTGTTGCTCCTCCGGTCCGACGTCCCGGTACGCCGTGAGCAGGCTGCTGCGCACGTCCAGATCGCCCAGCGCCAGCGCCGCCAGTCTCGTCCGCTCGTTGCGCAGCCGCCCGGCGAGTTCGGATGCCTTCCAGTGCGGGCGTGCGGCCAGGCCCGCCGCCGCGACACGCAGCGCCAGCGGCAGATAGCCGCACAGCTTCGCCATCTCCGTGACCGCGGCCGGCTCCTCGGCCATGCGCGTACCGCCGGCGGCGACGAGCAGGTCCTCGGCGTCCTGCGGGTTCAGCACGTCCAGCACCAAGTGCTGCACGCCCTCAAGGGCCCCCAGCGCCTGCCTGCTGGTGATCACGACCGTGCTGTCGGGTACGGCCGAGAGCACCGGACGCACCTGTGCCTCCGAGACGGCGTCGTCCATGACGATGAGCAACTTGCGCCCACGGGTGCTGCGATGGAGCAGGTCCGACAGCTCCTCTATGTCGCCGGGCACGGATTCGGCACCGGGGGAGTCGGCGGCCCCGAGCCGCCGCAGCAGCGTGGCCATCGTCCGTACGGGGTCGACGCCCTGCCCTCCCGCGTCCCGAAGGTTCAGCAGGATCCGCCCGTCCGGGAAGCCGTCGGCCGCCCCGTGCGCGAGATGGACCGCGAGGGTCGTCTTTCCCGACCCTGCCCGGCCGGAGACGGCGAGCACCCTTGTGGGCATTGGGGACTTGTCCGGACCGCCCTGGGCGGAGGTGTCGGTGACACCCGTCGGCACCGCCGAGTCTCCGTCCAGCAGCCGTGCTCCCAGGGCGAGTTGCTCCTGTCGGCCGGTGAAGTTCGCGACGTCCGGCGGGAGCCACAGCACGGGGCCGGGTTCCGCGGGCGCGGCCGGTGCGGGCCGGGCGGCCCTGCTCGGCTCCTCGTGCCAGGCCAGCGCGGGGTCCGCGGCAAGGACGCGCTCCTGCAACCGGTTGAGCGCCGGGCCGGGTTCGACTCCGAGCTCGTCGACCAGTGCCCGGCGTGCGCGGCGATAGGCGGCCAGGGCGTCCGACTGACGCCCCGACCGGTACAGCGCCACCATCAGGTGCGCGTGCAGTGTCTCCCGCATCGGGTGGGAATGGGCCAACGCCATCAGCTCGCCGACCAGTTCGTGATGGCGGCCCAGTCGCAGATCCGCGGAGATCCGCTGTTCGAGGACCTCCGTGCGGAGCTCGTCGAGCCGCACGGCACTCGTCTCCAGCATCGGGCCGTGCGGTACGCCGGACAGCGCGGCACCGGTCCACAGGCCCAGTGCCTGGCCCAACAGAGCCGATGCCTCCGCGTAGTTGCGCTGCTCGTACGCCTCCCGGCCCTGAGCCCGCAGCGACTCGAAGACGTTCAGGTCCAGCTCGTCCGGGCCGACACGCATGAGATATCCGGGCGGCCGGGTCAGCAGCGCCTGCTCACGCGGCTCCTCGCCTTCGCCCTGCAGCAGCGCCTTGCGCAGCTGCGACACGTACACCTGAAGCGTGGTGGCGGCTGTCCGCGGCGGCTCCGAGCACCACAGTTCGTCGATCAGCGTGTGGACGGAGACGACGGTGCCGCTCTGCACCAGCAGCGTGGCGAGGACCGCACGGGGCTTGGCGGCGGAGGGAGTGCGGGGCGTCATGTGCACGGGCCCCAGGATGCGGAATCGCACGGGTGCTCCTTCAATGAGCAACAGCCGGTGAGCGGGAGGGATTTCGGTGCGGACGGGCGGCAGCGGCCGTCTCCGGGCAGCGCAGGCGCGGCAGTTTCCGCGGCCCCTGGCGCCCGGCGCCGTCAGCAGTCCTGGAGCACGCGGACCGACGCCTCGGACACCAGTCGGCTGCCCTGGGTGAAGGAGAGCATCAGCGTCGCGTAGGGACGGCCGGAGGAGTCCCGGGGCAGGTCGCCGGCCGGGTCCTTCACGTCCGTACGGACCGTGCACAGGAGCGGAAGCCCCTTCTCGGCGAATCCGCGGAACGATGCCTGCCAGTGCGAGAGCAGCGCGTGCGCGGGAGCGAAACCGTACAGCTCGGTGGCGGCGAACAGCGCCGACTGGCGCGAGGCCTCGACCAGAAGCGCGGTGGTGAAGGCGTCGGTCGCGTCAGGCAGCACCTCGCCGGCCGTGGGCAGGTCCACGGGGAAGGTGAGCCCGGCCGCCGTCTCGTTCTCGTGCCGGGTGCCCTCCTCCTGCGGGGCCTGGACGGGCAGTCCGATCAGCACGTTGCGGGCGGAGCGGCGCCCGACGCGCTCAGGAGCGGGGGAGCGATGGGCTGTCAGCGCCGGGCGCTGCGCGGGCACCTGCCCCGGCAGCCGTCCCTCGACCACGATCCTCGCCTCTGAGCTGCCGCCGTCGTTGCCGGGCAGGCTCGTCGTGCTCTCCATCCGGCCCTTGTTCCAGTGGTGGCGGTAGACGAGGGGCGTGGGGAAGGCGATACGCGCCTCGGCGGTGCCGCAGGGCTGCCCGTCGATGCTCACCGCGGCCCGGCAACTGAGGCTGTGCGGCACTCCGTTGACCACGTCCATGGGGGTGATGCCCAGGTCGAGGGCGATCTGGGAGCTGCCGCTCCTGCGCCGCCAGGGCTCGGTGTCGGTGACGTCCGTGGTGCCGGACGTGAGGACCATGTGGCGGTTCCCCGGGATGCGGAAGCAGCGCCGTGCGGCGAAGACGGCGGTCTGCCGCAACGACTCCAGGGGGAAGAGCAAGTCGTGGAAGGCGGCCGTGCCGTCGCAGAACAGCGGGTGGTCCTGGGGGAGTTCGGCGGAGAACGCGAACTGCTGACGTACCGGCGGAGTGGACTGCAGGAGGAAGCCCTCCGGCGTGTCCGGACGGTGCACGAGGTGGTGCGGCCCGAGAAGCGATGGTGCGGGCACAGCGGAGGAGCGCGGGCGGACCGTGGGTCTGGGGACGATACTCATCGAAATCCTCTGCGGCAGTGTCCGGAAGGCCGGCGGCCACCGGTGGGGGTTTGTCGCCGTAATACGCCCTTAGGTTTACCTACTCCGCTGTAGAACTGGGGAAGAAAAACTGAAGCAGTTGTGATCATGGGGCAAAAGGTGCGTTTTCCGTATGCTCCCTCTCTGTTCGGTCTCTTCCGTCCACGGCCTTGTCGGCATTTCTGCCTCTCCGTACCGCACAAACACCGAAGAACCCCTTGCAAATCAACCGAAGTCGAAGCGTGCGATATGAAATTCTCATCCCGCGCAGATGATCGGAAGGCTGTCACGCCGCTTGGCGGCGCTTGCATACTTGGCCGGTACCGCTGCGCTTGAAAAGGCTTGAAAGGGAGGCAACCGTGCCGCTTCCGGCCGACAGTTGCACACTGCACCTGTGGTCGCTGTCCGAAGACGTGGTCGTCGAGCCCGGGCAATGCGACGACGAACTTGTCCTGACGGGACGTTGGGGCAGGGAAAGCGTCCAGGGTGCCGGGCCCGTCGTACGGGAGGCTCTGCGCCGCATGGTGCTCGGGCCGGTGCTGCTGCTCAACGTCGGTATCCGGTCGAACGGTTCGGGGGCGGACCCCAGCGCCTACCTGTTCCTGATGCTGATGCTCAGCCGCCTGTCCCATCTGGTGGTGCGCACCCTCGGACTCGACGACTTGAAGGGGCCGCTGCTCTCGGTCTTACCCGTCTCCCGGTGCGCGTCCTTCACGCCGGAGCGGCTTCCCTCGCTGCGCGAGGTACGGCTTCCGGCCGAAGTGTCCTTCACGCTCGAACCGGCCGGAGTGGCCCTCGACCTGCCCGACTCCCCGCACCGGGTGGTGCTGCACCGGCCCGAGGCCATCTGGGTCGTCGGCATGCTGGCCTGGCCCATCACGCCTGACGACGTCTCATCGGCGCTGCCGCTGCCCGCCAAGGTCACCGAGGGAATCCTGGACTACCTGGCCGGCGCGGGAATGGCCGCCCCTGTGCGGGCTACGGCGACGGGTAGCCGTTGAGCCGCTGAGTCGGTGCACGGCGCGCAGTGCGCTCGTCACGCTCGCGGTGGAGATGGAACAGGCAGCCGCCCCTGTACGGGCCACGGCGACGGGTAGCCGCTGAGCCGGTGCACGGCACGTCACGGCATGGCAAGGCATCAGCCCGTCAGGCTGCGCCGCTCACAGCAGCCAGCCCGACTCCCGCGCGATGCGGATCGCGTCGACGCGGTTGCGGGCGTTCATCTTCGTCACGATGGTCGTCAGGTAGTTGCGCACGGTGCCCGTCGAGAGGTGCAGCAGCGAGGCGATCTCCGGAGCCTCGGCGCCCTCGGCGGCCAGGCGCAGCACCTCCGTCTCCCTCTCGGTCAGCGGACTCTCGGTGCCTCCCCATGCGGCCAGGGCCAGTTGAGGGTCGACGGCACGGTGGCCGGCGGCCACGCGCCGCACGGCGGCGGCGAGTTCCTTGGGCGGTGCGTCCTTGAGGAGATAGCCCGAGACCCTGGCCGCCAGCGCCCGCCGGAGAGTGCCGGGCCGGCCGAGACTGGTGAGGATCAACGTCCTGCACTGCGGCATCTGTTCGTGCAGCAGGGACGCGGCGGTCAGACCGTCGAGGCCCGGCAGGTCGATGTCGATGATGGCGACGTCGGGCTGCTTCTCCTGCGCGGCGGCCAACACCTCGTCGCCGCGCTCGAGTTCGCAGACGACCTCGAAGTCGTCCTCGAGATCGAGCAGCGCCACGAGCGCTCCGCGGACCATGTGCATGTCTTCGGCGAGCAGTATTCGAATCACCACGCCCCCGTCTGCCGTGTGTCCGCTCTGATGTGCGATCTTACCAACCTGAGGTGCTGAGACCGGTGTTCACGGTCATGCTGCCGGGCCCTCCGCGGGGAGCCCTTCGACGTCCAGAGCCGCGAGCTTTCTGACCGCGTTGACGGGGGCCTCAGCCACCAGTCGGTACATCCCGTCCTTGCCCCGCCCGGAGCGGAGTTTGCCGCCCACGGCACGCAGCCGCATCTCCAGGTTCCCCAACCCGCTGCCGCTGTAGGGCGAAGGGTCCCGGTAGGCGGGGTCGACGCCGTCGTTGGCGACGGACAGCCGTATCAGGCCGTCCTCCTGGACTCCTTCTATGTCGCACCGCTGAGCCCGGCTGTGGCGCAGCAGGTTGGTGACCGCCTCGCGCAGCACGGAGGCGAGCACCGTGTCGACCTGCTTGCTCAGCGAGCCGAGTGAGAGCCGGGCACGTACGACGACGTCCGCGGCGCTGAGCACCGACTGCGCGGAGGCGATCTCCTGACGCAGCGACATGTCGCGGAAGCCGCTGGCGACCCGGCGCACATCCGCGAGCGACTGGCGGGAGATCGTCAGGACGTCCGCGATCTCGTCCATTGCCCGGCCCGGATGCGTGGGGATCAGACGGTGGATCAGCTCGCTCTTCAGCGTGATCGAGGACAGGCTGTAGCCGAGGAGGTCGTGCAGGTCGCGGGCGAATCGCAGACGTTCCTTCGTGACCGCCATCCGTGCCAGCTCGTCGCGGGTCTCGTGCACCTCTCTGACCAGCTCCGAGAGGCGTGAGAGGGCGTAGACGACGAGACCGGTGAGCAGCGTCGACTGGCACAGGTAGATGCTGTCCAGCGCGGAGCGGCCCTCCAGGAGCGGCGGCAGAAGCATGCTGAAGCCCACGGACCCGTAGAGAATCCAGGCCGTCTTCGTCGGTAAAAGGAGAAGCAGGGAGCCTGCGAGAAATCCCGCCATGGCCCCCCACGCCGCCCTGAACACGACGATGGGGAGATAAGTGATCAGTGCCTGAATGATCAATGTCAGGTACTTCTGCCATACGCAGGCGCGGTTCGCTCCCGGTGCCGAGTGCAGCAACTGGAGCAGGAAAATGGCGGCAAGCCCGACAAGGGCGCAGGCGAGTTTCACGGGGCCGAGTCCGGCGCCGAGAATGTTGAGCATCGTAATGGTCAGATAGCTCAGCAATGCAGCCAGCAGAATGGCCTGGGCCAACCGCGGAGCCGGAAGATTCCGGCTGCGTCCGGGCCGCACGCCGCTCTCGGCTTCGTCCGGCCGAGCAGCACCGCTGAGCCGGTCCTGAAGTGCCATTTCTGCACTGCCTCTGCAATCGCCAATGTATGCGCTGTCAGGGGGGAGCATATGCGACAACGGGTAAAGACCGTAGGGAGATGAGGAGTTCAGACGAACATCGAAATGGGGTTCAGCTCCTCGTAGGCGGTCGCTTCGCTCAGCCTCCCCAGCGCCACGGGCACGTCGTAGAGCCGGCCGGGGCCGAGACGGGCCCAGAAGTGGCGCAGGCCGGGCACGAGGACCTTGACCACGGGCAGGCCGAGGTCCGGTCTGCTCTGGTCGAGAACGAGCAGCTCCATGCCCTTTCCGCGTACGAGTTCGGTGACGGCGGTGACGTCCTCCAGCAGGTCGCCCCGGGGTACGTACCGCCAGCTCGCCGGCGACCGCGTCGGCAGAGCCGGATCGGGCCGTACCCAGGGCTGGTTGGCGGTGGTGGCATGCCTCCACCAGGCCTGCGGCTCCGGCTCGTCGATGCCGTACCCGGAGCCGTCCGCGCGCACTTCGCTGACCGCGGGCAGCAGTTGGCCCATCTCCGTGAGCGCCCTGCGCAGCGCCACCCTCGGGTCGAAGTGCGCCCCGAAGCCGAAGATCATGTCCTGTGACGGCTTGTCGGTACGGGCGGACAGGGCCGCCACCACGGGAATCCCGAGGTCCGAGGTGAGGTCCAGCGCCCACAGCCGCCGGTGCATGCGCCGGTAGCCCATCCGCAGCCGCTCGATGTACTCCTCGTCGAACGTGCCGAGGTCCAGGGCGGGTTGACGAGTGCGGTTGTACCACCACAGGGCCACCGCGTCCCGCTCGACCAGCTCCAGGAACCCCTGCACGAGCGCGTCCTCCGGGCTGCTCCCCGCCGCGCAGCCGTTGGAGTCCGCGCGCAGTGCGTCCTGCGGGCTCTCCCGGTTCGCGTAGTAGAGCAGCGACGTCGGCAGGAGCTTGTGCCTGCCCGACGTCAGGGACCACACCGGCGTCCAGTCGACGGGCGCATCCTCGTCGAAAGGGGCGGGGACGTACTCGAAGGGGGACCGGCGGGCGTTCCACGACTCCCGCTTGCGGAACTGGCGTTCGTCGTAGAGCTGACAGGCGTTGGGGTGCAGTGCCTCCGCCCCCAGCGCCCGGTAGGTCTCGCGTACGACCGACTCGTCCCCGTGGCGGGTGCCGCTGTAGCGCTCGACCGCCTCGCACAGCGCGCTTGTCCGCGCCTCCGTCTCGGTGAGGCCCTTGCCGCCGCTGATGGCGCGCAGCCCGGCACGCAGCCCGTCCAGGGTGTGCGGTCCCATGGCCAGGTTCGGCCCGGACAGGAAGCAGTCGATGAACTCGGGGCTGCGCGGCGCCCGTCGGATCTCCTTGATGATCCCCGTCACCGGGTCGACGAGACGGCGGTGCTTCTCCAGCATCTGCGCGGGCGTCAACGCCCGGTGCCCGTTGGCCTCCTGCGACGCCTTGAGCCGGGACGCGGGTACGAAAGGAGCCCAGGTGCGGGCGTCGACCAGCCCGGGGTCACCGCATCCCTCGCACTGCGGCAGCTGCTGCACGGGGTGCGCACGGGCACGGAGCAGCAGCGTGTCCAGCGTCTGCACGGTGCTCTGCTCCGGATACCGCATCCCCACAAGCCACTTGGCGGTCTCCAGGACCGCGACGTGCAGTGCGATGGAACGGCCCGCCGGCAGGGAAGCGGGCGGGCGCGAGAGGGGGCCGTCCAGGCCGAGCGCACGCTGCACCGGCCACTCGGAGTGCCGGTGGCCGCGCAGCCGAGCGGCCAGGCAGTTCCAGCACGGGCCGCTGTCCGGCCGGAAGACGGGCCCCACCCACGGGTCGGTCCCGGAGAGCTTCGCCAGCAGCCAGGGCTGGCCCTGCGCCCGGTGGACGGCGTCGACCTCACGCAGCTCCGGCGAGAGGTAGTCGTCGCACAGGACGACGGTCAAAGGCGCGTCGAAGCCCTTCGCGACGACCGTGATCCCCGAGTCGCGGTAGGCCTCGGTCACCGACGAGCCGTCGACGCCCGCCAGTTCCTCGACGCTCACGCAGGCCTTCGCCAGGACCTCCCGTGCGCGTGCACCGTCCAGCCCGGCCAGGTCCCAGTACGCCTCGGCGGCCGTGCCGGTACGGGAGTTGAGAGCCGGGTCGCCGTCGGTCTCCGGCGCGGGGGCGGGCTGCGGCGTGTGGAAGCGCACAAGGCCGGCCCCGATCAGCGTGCGCAG
>NZ_JACBXA010000194.1 GCF_013870515.1 Streptomyces albidus (ex Kaewkla and Franco 2022)
GTCCGGACGACGACGAGGCGGAGGGCGGCAGCCACCGGGGCCCCGGGCTGGATGCGAGGACCCTGCTCGCCGCCGTACGCGACCCGCTCGAGCAGGGACTCGACGGTGACGAGCGGCTGACGATCGGAGTCAGCGCGACCGTGCACTCCGCGGAAGGACTGCACGGGGCCCTCGAAGAGGCCCGCCACGCACGCCGCGTGGCGGCAGCCCGCGAGGGGCGGGTCTGCGCCGCCGGGCACGAGGAACTGGCCTCACACGTACTGCTGTTGCCCTTCGTCCCGGACGACGTCCGCCGCGCCTTCACGGCCCGTCTGCTGGCGCCGCTGCGCGAGTACGACCGCCGCCACCGCGCCGAACTCCTGCCCACGCTCTCGGCGTTCCTCGCCGCGGACGGCTCCTGGACACGCTGCGCCGCCCACCTCCATCTGCACGTCAACACCCTCCGCTACCGCATCGGCCGCATCGAGCAGCTGACGGGACGCGACCTGTCCCGCCTTGAGGACAAGCTGGACTTCTTCCTTGCGCTGCGCCTGAGTTGAGGCTGCTGGACCGGCGTCGACGGCTTGCTGTGCCGGGCCGGTGACCTACGCCTCGCCCGGCGCTGTCGTCTACCTGGACACTCGCCCGGACCTCGTCGCACTGGAGCGCGCATGCCCGCCTGCGTCATCTCCGAAGTCACAGTCCTCGACGAGGAACGAGCCCACGCCTACCGCGAGTTGACGACTGCCTCCGTCGCTCTCCACGACGGGCGCTTCTCTCGCGGGGGCAGACTCCCGTGGCGGTCGAGGGCGACTGGCCGGGCGACGCCCTCCTGATCGTCGTGGAGTTCCCCGACATGGACGCCGCCCGGAGCTGGTACGCCTCCCCCGAGTGCGCCGAAGCGCTCGCGCTCCGGACCGCCGCCCTGGACCGGCGTCTGCTCTTCGTGGACGGCGGCGGCGCCCGGCAAGGAGTCCGCGACGCCGCCCGGCCGAGAAGTGTCAGTGGTCCGCGTCGCTGCCGATGTACAGGCCCGCGAGCGCCGTGCCCGCCCGTTCGGAGCGGGTCATGCGGCGCAGCCGGGCGGCGGCCACACCCGCACGGAACGGGTCGCCGGAGGACGGACCGTGCAGGATCTCGGAGACCCACTGGTTGAACTCCTGGTACTGCCATACGCGACGGAGGCACGTCTCCGAATAGCCGTTCAGGGCGCCGTCGTCGCCGTCGGCGTAGTGCGCGAGGAAGGCGTCGGCGAGCAGGAGGGCGTCGTTCAAGGCAAGGTTCATGCCCTTGGCGGCGACGGGTGCCACCAGATGGGCCGCGTCGCCGGCCAGGTGGAGACGCCCGTAACTCATCGGCTCGACGACGTAGTTGTGCATGTCGAGCACCCGGCGCTCGATCAGCGCGCCCTCGTTGAGGGGCGTCGCGTCGTGTGCGCCGAGCCGCAGCCGCAGCTCGCTCCAGACGCGTTCGTGCGGCCAGTTCTCCGGTGAGTCCCCCGGCGGGCACTCCAGGTAGTAGCGGGTCACTTCGGGACTGCGGGCCATGTGCGCCGCGAAGCCGCGGGAGTGCAGCCCGAAGACGACGCGCTGCGCGGAGGGCGGTGCCTCCGCGAGCAGCGCGAGCCAGCCGACGCCGAAGTCGTGCCGGAAGACCCCGGCACCGTGCTCGGTCATGGCCTTGCGGCTCACGCCGCGTGCGCCGTCGCATCCGGCGACGAAGTCGCAGGTGACACTGCGGTGTTGACCGGTCCGTGGGTCCGTGAAGGAGACGGCCGGGGCGTCCGTTCCGATTCCGTGCAGGGCGACGTCCCGCACCCCGAACCGGACGTCTCCGCCCGCCCCGTCGGCGTACGCCCGCACGAGGTCCGTCACCAGCAGCTGCTGCGGGTAGACGAAATGGCGGTGCCCGGAGAGCTCCCCGTAGCGGAAGACGTGCTGCTCACCCTCCAGCCGGAACTCGCAGTCGCCGTGCGCCTGAGCACCCAGCAGCCCCGGACCGGCGAGCCCGCGCCGCTCCAGCCCGCGCACCACCCACTCCTCCAAGAAGCCCGCGCGGGGCCGCTGTTCGATGAACTCGCGGCTCTCGGTCTCCAGCAGTACGCAGTCGACGCCCCCGGCCCGCAGCAGGTTGGCCAGTGTGAGTCCCGCCGGCCCGGCCCCGACGATGACGACGCCGGTACGTTCCCCGACCGTCCCGGCCCGTGCTTCCACCGACTCCCCCGAAGCTCCGTCGATCAACGGCTGGTGGCACAGAGTAGATCAACAACGAGCGGGACCGTCACGGCGGTCCCGGTCGACCTCACCAGATCAACTTCCAGGCCGCGGCCGCCGCCATCAGCACCGTCAGCACGGTCAGTACGAGCATCGCCACCGCTGTCGCCCTGCCGCCCTGGTTCTCCGCCGAGGGGCGATCACCGTCCACGGATCTCTCCCCTCCGGCTTCGTCTGCGGTGCTTGGTGCACCCTGTCCAGAGTGACCAGGAAAATCCCGCGCGTACAGGCTTCTGTGCGCCAACCGGGGGACGGCGTGCGCCGGCGCCTTCCGCCGCGACGCGCGCCGCTCGAACCGCCTGACCGCACCGCCTGACCACCCCCGCTGAATCTGCTGAACCCGCTGATCGAACCGGCCGGACCGATGAATCCGGCCGCCCCGGTGGTCTGTATCTGTGAAAGAGCACGCACCGACCACCGAGGAGGCCGGAGATGTCTGTCCTCACCAACCCCGACACGGCGCAGGTCCACGAGCTGATCGAAGCGCGGTCGCAGTCCCTCCGGATCAAGGACGCCGCGGCGCTGAACTCGTACTACGCGCCGGAGGTCACGTCCTTCACCCTCGATCCCCCACTGCTCCACACCGGGCGCGACATCGAGGGCACAGCCGCATGGCTGGACACGTGGAACGGAACTCTGGGCTACGACGTGACACGGCTCGATGTCACCGTCGGCGGCGACGCCGCCTTCGCGCACAGCCTGGACCGCATGCGCGGAGAGAAGTCGGACGGCGGGCCCGTCGAACTGTGGTTCCGCAACACCGTCTGTCTCGAACGCCGCCACGGACGCTGGCTGATCACGCACGAGCACCAGTCCGTCCCGTTCCGGATGGACGGCTCGGGGAAGGCCGCGCTCGACCTCGTCCCCTGAGACGTGGCACCGGGCAAGGACCGTGTCCCCACCTGCCCGGCTCCGAGAGCTGTGGGGCCGCGCCACGTGCGGACGCGGGGGGGGGCGGGCGCTCCGGGCGCGCTGCCGCGACGCATAGAATCCTGAGGCGCTCATGAGGGCGTCCGACCGGAGCGGTGTACCGGAGGGTGAGGGATGCCGAGGAAACCCGCCGGGGAACCCGACGGTTCAGCAAGGGAGTTCGCGGAGTCCCGGAGCGCTCCCGCCGGAGACCGTGACGGCGAACTCGCCACCATCGGGACGACCGTCCGGTCGACGCGGCGCCTGCTGGGCATGACCGTCGAAGCGCTCGCGTCCCGCGCGGGCGTGAGCACGGGCGCGGTGAGCCAGCTCGAACGCGGTCAGGGCAATCCCTCCCTCCAGACGCTGCAGCGTCTGGCCACCGCGCTCAGCATCCCACTGGTGCAGCTGCTCCAGGGAGCACCCGAGCCCGAGCACCATGTCGTCCGCGCCGGTCTCGGCCCCCGGCTGCCCGCGCCGAGCGATGACACACGCGACTCGCAGGTGCTGCGCGAGTTGCTGACCCCGTCGAGCGGACGGCTGCAAGTGATCCGGAGCGAAGTGCCTCCGGGGTTCAGCAACGAGGGGCGTTCCTATCGCCACTTGGGCCAGGAATGCGTCGTCGTGCTGTCAGGCCGGCTCAGGGTGAGCATCGGCCAGGAGGTCGTCGACCTGTCGCAGGGCGACACGATCACCTACGACTGCACGGCCGCCCACTGGTGGGCCAACCCCGGGACGGAGACCACTGTGGTACTCGGAGCGGTCATCCCCCTGGCCTTCTGAACGACCCGTCACCGGCGGGGCGTTCAGCAGCGGCACGGCGAACAGGCCGTACGGCAGGCCGGGTTCGGGCTCTCGCGGTGAACCACGCGGCGGGCGGCACCGCCTTCAGCGGCCATGCCGGGACGGGTCCGCCGCGCCTGTGAAGACGTCGTGCAGCGCGAGGAGGCGGCGCAACTCGCCGACCGGGTCGTCGTGATCGTCCACCCGCAGGTCGACACGGGCCGCGCTGCGGAGGTTGCCGTCGTCGGCCGGGCCGACGACGCGCAGTGCGGCGCTCTGCCTGCCGCGACGGTCCCCACCGGCTTCCTCGCCGCTGGCGAGCGCCGCGATCAGGCGGTGCGGGAGGGCGCCTGCCGAGGCCAGGAAGGTGTCCCGCAGGGTGCTGAGAACCGGCGTTCCGCTCAGGCAGTTCCCGGCGGCCACGCATCCGGGACCGAGGAGATGCCCCGCGGCATCCGTGCAGTCCGGGCCGGTCCACGCAGCGGCGTCACCCGCCGGACCGAGCACCGCGAGCTGCCGCAGTGAACGTCCCGGGTCGGAGGAGATCAGGCGCTCGACCGTCCGAGCCGCGTCGAACCCGGCACGCAGCTGCGTGATCCCACGCTCGGCGAACGTCGTGTTCGTGTGGGCCTGGGTCACGAGGGCGCCCGCGTCCGCGGCCAAGGCGGGTACAGAGGCGCCGACGGCCAGGGACTTCGACGCGGTGACGACGCCGAAGCTTCCGTCTCCGTCCCGTACCACCAGGGAATAGGTCACGTCTTCCTCTCCGAACGGGCGGGCCGCTGCCCGAGTACTCCGGGTAACAGTTACGGGCACTGTCTTGACCTCGCTCGCCGAGGTTCGTAGCGTGCCCGCCGTGCTTCGTAATAATGATGCACCTTCATCTTAATGATGGCGGGTGTCGACGACCAGTCACCCGAAGCGGGGGAGGTAGGGCGTGAGACGGCTGAGCCGATGGGCAGGCGCCGCACTCGTGTTGGCCTTACTCGGTGCGTGCTCGCCCGGCACCGGAGTGGACCGCGGCCTCAGCAAGGACGGCTCCGGCGTCGTGGCCGCGATCGCCGGCGAGCCCGATCAGCTCGACCCGCACCGCACGTCGGCGTACTTCTCCTTCCAGGTGCTGGAGAACACCTTCGACACTCTGGTCGAGCCGGGCGAAGACCTCGTCATGAGACCGGGTTTGGCCGAGCGCTGGAAGGTCAGCGAGGACCGGCTCACCTGGACGTTCACTCTCCGCAAAGGCGTCACCTGGCACGACGGTTCCACGTTCGGCGCGGACGACGTCGTCTACTCGTACAGGCGCATCATCGACGAGAAGTTGGGGAACGCCTGGCGGTTCGACGGCGTCAAGGACATCTCGGCTCCGGACGATTCGACCGTCGTGCTCAAGCTCGACAAGCCCGTGTACAACCTGCTCTCCAGGATCGGCGGCCACAAAGGGCTCGCCATCGTCAACAAGAGGAACGTCGAGAGCGGAAAGATCAAAACGCGGCCGCTCGGCACCGGGCCCTTCTCCTTCGACGACTACAACCCCGGCGAGTCGATCCGGCTGAAAGCCAACTCCCGCTGGTGGGGCGGCGCCCCGAAGATCCCGTCGTTGACCTTCCGGTTCATACCCGAGCCCACGACGGCCCTGGCGGACCTGGAAGCCGGCGAGATCAACTGGACCGACAACATCCCGCCGCAGCAGGTCGAGCGGGTCTCGCAGAACGAGGATCTCGAGCTCGACTCGGCTGTGGGCAACGACTACTGGTATCTGGCGGCCAATCAGGACCGCCGTCCGTTCGACGACCCGCGCGTCAGGAAGGCCATCGCCTACGGCATCGACCGCAAGGCCGTCGTCCAGGCCACGCAGTACGGCAACGCGACCGTGAACCAGCTGGCCATACCGAAGACGAACCCCTGGTACGCCGCGTACTCGCCCTATTCGCACAACACGCGCCGCGCGGCCAAGTTACTCGCTGCGGCGGGCGTACGTGACCTGAAGATCGACATGTTGGTGACCAAGGAGTACCCGGAGACCGTCATCACGGGCCAGGTGATCGCGTCCCAGCTCGAGAAGATCGGGATCACCGTCCAGCCCCGCGAGGTCGACTTCGCCACATGGCTCGACAAGCAGGGCAAGGGCGAATTCGACATGCTGATGCTCGGCTGGCTCGGCAACCTGGACGCGGAAGACTTCTACTACGCCCAGCACCACTCCGACGGCGATTTCAACTTCCAGAAGTACTCGAGCCCCGAGGTCGACCGGCTGCTGGAGGCGGGCCAGAAGGAGACCGGGAAGAAGGCCCGCAAGGACCGTTACGCGGAAGCAGCCCGGAAGATCGCCGACGACGCGAGCTACGTCTACCTCTACAACCCCGACGTCGTGCAGGCGTGGGCACCGCAGTTGGAGAACTACAAGGTCCGCAGCGACGGTGCTGTCCGTTTCCGTGACGTGAGGCTGGCCGACTGATGCTGCGCTTCTCGCTGGCCCGTGCCGGGCACGCCGTGGTGGTCCTGCTGGGGGTGACGGTCGTCGTCTTCACCCTGATGCATCTGGTGCCGGGTGACCCGGTACGGGTCGCTCTGGGCACGCAGTACACACCTGAGTCCTACGAGGCGCTGCGTTCGGCTTCGGGCCTCGACCGGCCGCTGATCAGCCAGTACTTCCACTACGTGGGCAGCGCTTTCACCGGCGATCTGGGCGTGAGCTTCCGTACCGGGGAACCGGTCACGCTCGTGCTGCTCGAACGCCTTCCGGCGACGCTTTCCCTGGCCTTCGCCGCGATGGTCATCGCCGTGGTGACCGCCTTCCCCCTCGGCGTCTACGCGGCGACGCACCAGGGGAGGATCAGCGACACGATCGTGCGCGTCGTGAGCCAATTCGGGGTCTCCGTACCGGACTTCTGGCTGGGCATCCTGTTCATCCTGCTGTTCTCGAGCACGCTGGGGTGGCTGCCGCCGTCCGGTTACGTGCCGCTGACCGAGGACCCCGTCGGCTGGCTGTCCAGGGTGATCATGCCCGCGACGGCAGTGGGCCTCGTCTCCGGAGCGATCATCACCCGCTTCGTCCGCAGCGCCGTCCTCGAATCACTCGGCTCCGAGCACGCGCGCACCGCCCGCGCCAAGGGCCTGCGGCGCCGCATCGTGAGGAGCCGGCATGTGGTCCGCAACGCGATGGTCCCCATCATCACCGTGATCGGCGTGCAGGCGGCGATCTTGATGGGTGGGGTCATCGTCATCGAAGTGGTCTTCGCCTGGCCCGGGTTGGGGCGGCTGACGTTCGACGCCGTCTCCGCACGGGACTATCCCGTCGTGCAGGGGGCGGTGCTGCTGGTCGCGACGCTGTTCCTGCTCGTCAGCATGGCCGTCGACCTGCTGTACGCGCGAATCGACCCGAGGATATCGATCCGATGAGCGCCCGTCCGTTCTCCGCGTGGAGCCATCTGCTGCGGCGCCCCGTGTCGGCAGCCGGGCTCGGCGTCGTCGTCCTGCTCCTGACCCTCGCCTTACTCGGCCCGCAACTCGCCCCCTACGGTCCGAACGCCGTCGACGTCACCCGTGCCCTGCAACCACCGAGCATGGAGCACTGGTTCGGCACCGACGACCTGGGACGCGACGTCCTGAGCCGCGTCGTCCTCGCCGCCAGGGTGTCCCTACAGGTCAGCCTGATCAGTGTGAGCATCGCACTGGTCGTCGGAGTGGTTCTCGGACTCGTCGTCGGCTACTTCCGGGGGTGGGCCGACACCGTGATCATGCGGGTCGTCGACGTGGTCTTCGCGTTTCCGATCATGCTTCTGGCCATCGCGATCGTCGCGGTACTGGGGCCCGGGGTGACCACCGCGACGGTTGCGATCGGCGTGGTGTACGTGCCGGTGTTCGCCCGCGTCACGCGCGCGAGTGCGCTGGCTCTGCGCGAGGAGCCGTACGTGAGGGCCGCCGCCGCCATCGGCGCCGGACCGCTGCGCATCATCCGTGCCCACGTACTGCCCAACGTCTCGGCGCCGGTCATCGTCCAGACCTCGCTCAGCCTGGCGTTCGCGATTCTCTCGGAGGCGGCGCTGTCGTTCCTCGGGCTCGGAGTGCAGCCGCCGCAACCGTCCTGGGGGCGGATGCTCTTCGACGGCAAGGGCTTCACGGACGCCTGGTGGATGAGCGTCTTCCCGGGGCTCGCCATCTTCGTCACGGTGCTCGCGTTCAACCTCGTGGGAGACGGACTGCGGGACGTCCTGGACCCGCGCCGGCGTTCCGCCATGGAGTCCAGGAGGGACCGATGAACGCACCCGGATTCGCCGTGCGCGACCTCACGGTCGTGCTCGGCCGGGGGAAGCGCGCAGCCCGCGTCGTACGAGGGGTGTCGTGGTCCGTCGAAGCGGGAGCGACGCTCGGCGTGGTCGGGGAGTCCGGCTCGGGGAAGTCGATGACGGTGCTCGCCTCGGCAGGACTTCTCCCACCGCCGGCGGCCGTCACCGGCAGCGCCCTGCTCGGCGGCCGGGACCTGCTGAAGCTGTCCCGGCGTGAGCTCGAAGGCATACGGGGACGGCGGCTCGGATTCGTCTTCCAGGACCCGATGACCTCGCTCAACCCGCTCCTCACAGTCGAACGGCAGATCACCGAGGGCATCGAGGAACATCTCGGCGCCACCCGCCGGGCCGCCCGCGACAGTGCGCGAGTACTTCTCGAGACGGTCGGCATCCCCGACCCCGACCGCCGACTGGACGCCTATCCCCACCAGTTGTCCGGCGGAATGCGGCAGCGGGTGATGATCGCGATCGCGCTGTCCTGCGGACCGGACGTCCTCATCGCGGACGAGCCGACGACGGCCCTCGACGTCACGACGCAGGCGCAGATCCTGGACCTCGTGCGCGAGCGGCAGGAGCGCACGGGCATGGCGGTGGTCTGGATCAGCCACGACCTCGCTGTGGTGGGCGGGCTCGCCGACGACGTCGTGGTGATGTACGGCGGGCAGGTGGTCGAGCAGGCACCGGTCGAGACCCTGCACAGCGCGCCCGCGCACCCCTACACACGGGGCCTGTTGGGAGCACGTCCCGTCCTCGGCAGGCGACGCGACCAGCTCACCGCCATTCCGGGCACACCTCCCGACCCCCGTGCGCTGCCGTCCGGCTGTGTCTTCTTCGACCGTTGTCCCGTCAAGGGAGATCCGCGGTGTGAGACCCAGGTCCCGGATCTCGTGGAGGTCGGGCGCCGCCACTTCGCTCGCACGTTCTGCCCGGAGGATCAGTGAGAAGCGAACCAGGTCCGGGCACGGGCCAGGACGCACAGTCCGTACCGCTGCTGGATGTGCGGAACCTGTGCGTGCGCTTCCCGGGCCCGCGGGAGGGACGTCACCGGTCGTGGGTGCACGCGGTCGAGGACGTGTCCTTCGCCGTCGACCGCGGTCAGACGCTGGGCCTGGTGGGCGAATCAGGGTCCGGCAAGTCGACGATAGGCAACGCGCTGACCCGACTTGTACCGCCCACGTCGGGAACGGTCCACCTCGACGGCCAGGACGTACTGGCAGCGCGAGGTGCCCCTGCTCGCGAGCTGCGACGGCGGATCGCGATGGTCTTCCAGGACCCGTACGCCTCACTCGATCCGAGGCGCACCGCCGGTGCGACCGTTCGGGAGCCCATGGACGTGCACCGGATGCTTTCCGGACGCGCCGAACGCAACCGCAGAGTCGCCGAACTCCTCGATCTCGTAGGGCTCGTACGGGAGACCGCCGCCCGGTACCCGCACGAACTCTCCGGCGGTCAGCGCCAGCGCGTGAGCATCGCACGCGCGCTGGCGGCGGATCCGGACCTGGTCGTCCTGGACGAGGCGACCGCCTCCCTCGACGTCTCGGTCCAGGCGCAAATCATGAACCTGCTGCGGGAGTTGCAGGGCGAACTCGGGCTGACCTACCTGTTCGTCTCCCATGACCTCGCCGCTGTCGAGCACATGAGCCATCACGTCGTCGTGATGTACCTCGGCCGCCTCATGGAGACGGGAACCACGGACCACCTCTACACCCGGCCCGCACACCCGTACACGCAGGCGCTCATGTCCGCGGTACCCGACCCGGACCCGGCCACGGAGAGGAACCGTGAGCGGATCCTGCTCGGCGGCGACCCGCCCAGCCCTCTCGATCCGCCGTCCGGCTGCGTGTTCCGCACCCGCTGTCCCCTGGCGGTCGACGAATGCGCCGGACCGGTCCCGCAGACCACCGTCTCCGCCAACCACTTCGCCTGGTGCATACGCACCGGCGAATCGCTGTCACCGGAGCGGCTCCGCCGCTTCGTGCACTGACCGGCGTTCAGCGCCGCGCCCCCGACCAGAAGGGAGCACCAATTGAACAAGCCCGGCACCGGGAGGAGTTCGGGCGGCCGATCTCAGCAGGCCGGCTCACGCAGGTAGCGACAATGCACGGCTCATCAGGCTCCATGAGCGCAACAAAACCCACAAACCGGCGCCGACCGCGCGCCAGTCGAGGAAAGGAAGACGAATGGCAGGACGTCACCGTCGTCCAACAGTGGCAAAGAATCGTAGATTTCCGGGATCTGCCGCTCTGCGCAGTGGATTCGTCATCGGGGGTGCCATCGTCGCAAGTGCCGTAGCCGCCGGAACGGCATCCGCGGACGACTCCGGGCCCGGATCCAACTCGACTACGAGCTCGAACTCCGCCCCGGATTCAGCACCCGGACCCGACTCGAATACGAGTGCTCAGGGAAGCGTCCGATCGAGCACCCAGGCGAGCCCGGGGAACGTCGGCGGCGCGGGTCCCCAGAACGGCCCGAGCGTCAATGATGTCGGGTCAAGGACCCTCTCCGACCAGCACGGCACCAGCTCGATCTCCCCACCGTCGGCGCCTGCGAACGACGCACCGGCACCCGGGCCTGGGAACGGTGGTCTGGTGGGGCCTGCGGGTGACGCCCCGGCTCAAGGACCTGCCGGTCCACCGCCCGGCCCCGAGAACAATCGCCCGGTGGGACCAGCGGCAGACGCCCCCGCTCAAGGACCTGCCGACCCGGCACCCCGCCCTGGAAACGATCGCCTGGTGGGACCAGCGGGTGACGCCCCGGCTCAAGGACCTGCCGGTCCACCGCCCGGCCCCGAGAACAATCGCCTGGTGGGACCAGCGGCAGACGCCCCTGCCCAGGGACCTGCCGATCCGGCACCCCGCCCTGGAAACGATGCTCCGGCACCCGGCCCCGCCAACGATGCTCCTGCACCGGATCATGCTCCGGGTCCACCGCCTGGACCGGAGAACGATCGCCTGGTGGGACCAGCGGCAGACGCCCCTGCCCAGGGACCTGCCGATCCGGCACCCCGCCCTGGAAACGATCGCCTGGTGGGACCTGCGGGTGACGCCCCGGCTCAAGGACCTGCCGGTCCACCGCCCGGCCCCGAGAACGATCGCCTGGTGGGACCTGCCGCAGACGCCCCCGCCCAGGGACCTGCCGATCCGGCACCCCGCCCTGGAAACGATGGTCCGGCACCCGGCCCCGCCAACGATGCTCCTGCACCGGATCATGTTCCGGGCCCGCCGCCTGGACCTGGGAACGATGGTCCGGCCCCGGCTCCTGCGCCTGCGCCTGCGCCTGCGCCTGCGCCTGCGGATCATGGTCCT
>NZ_JACBXA010000195.1 GCF_013870515.1 Streptomyces albidus (ex Kaewkla and Franco 2022)
GTCCCGCATGATCGTGCAGCGTCCGGGAGGTGCGCGGGTCGGCGAGCACTCACCGGCATCGCGCAGCACCTCCTCGTCCAGGCGTGACTCCCGCTCCAGCGTGGCGAGTTCGCCGTCGATGTCGCTGCAGCGCTGCTCCGCCCGCCGGGCGGCGTTCAGGGACCCCAGCTCCTGGCGTGCCTCTCCGGCGAACTCGGCAAGGCTCTCGGCGGGAGCGTCCCGCAGGTGCGGCGGCATGAGGCCGCGGCTTGCGGCATCCGCCGCAGTCGCCTCCGTGTGGGCCCTCACCGCCGACTCGCGCAGGGCGACGGCCGGGGCGACACCGGCTGCGGCACGGGCGCGCTCCAGCCGTTCCCGCGTCAGCTCCCGCTCCTCGGCGCGCAGCGCGAGCTCACGTGCGCGTCGCTCCGCGTCCTCGTATCTCCGCTGCCGGCGGGCGAGTTCACGCGTGGTCTCCTGCTCCGCCGTCGCAGCGGCGTGGTGCTCCTCGGCGGCGGCAGCAGCGATCGTGGCGATGTCCAGGCGCTCACGTGCACTCGTACGCGCCATGGCCGCCCACTCCAGTACGGCGGAGGTGAGGCCCGGGTCGCCCGGTGCCGGCACCCCGCCTGTGCCGTTGCGCTGCAGCCCGCGCGCCGGGCGGCCGGAGGTGCGGGCGCGCTGGTCCGGAAGGGTCCGAGGGGCGTCCGGTGCGGGCTCGCCGGTCTCCGACGAGGCGGCGGAGAAGGGCAGTTGGTCCAATCCGGCGTCGGGTCCCCCGCCGCTGCCCGTGCCGAGCGCCTGGCGCATCCGGTGGAGCAGGCCGAGCAGCGCTTCGTCGCCCGCTCGCACCTCCTCCTGCGCGCTTCTGCGCATCCGCGCCAACTGCTCCTCGGCGGCGGCGAATCGGCCCGTGTCGAAGAGCCGCCCGAGCAGCTTGGCCCGGTCCTCGGCATCGGAACGCAGGAACCGCGCGAAGTCTCCCTGCGGGAGCAGGACCACCTGGCAGAACTGGTCACGGCTCATGCCGGTCAGCTGTGCGATCTCCTCCGCGATCTCCTGGTGCGAGCGGCTGAGCGCCCGCCATTCGCCTTCGGACGCGTCGAATTCGCGCAGCCAGGACTGGGCCCGCTCCCGGGTGTGGCCGGTGCCGCGCCTCTTCGGCCGGCTCTGCTCAGGGCGTCGGGTGATCTCCAGGCGGCGTCCGCCGACGGTGAGGTCCAGCACCACTTCGGTGAGGGTGCCCGGCGCGGCGTGGTCGCTGCGCAGCGTGCCCCCCGGCTGCTGGCGGGCCCCGGGGACACCGCCGTAGAGCGCGAAGCAGACGGCGTCGAGGACGGACGTCTTGCCGGCGCCCGTCGCCCCGTGCAGCAAGAAGAGCCCGGCGGCGGAGAGTTCGTCGAAGTCGACGTCCTGGGTGGAGGCGAAGGGGCCGAACGCGGTGAGGGTCAGTCGGTGCAGCCTCATCCGGCGGCCCCCAGAACCGCCGGGTCACGCCCCTTGCCGGACTCCCGCTGCGCGCGGGCGAGTTCGCCGCTGTCGGCCTGCGCGTACGCCTCGTCCCGGGCCTCCTCCACACGGGCGGCCTCGATGGCCTCTCCCAGCATCTCCCGCTCGTCGGCGTCGGCCGTCCGACCGGTGCGGACGTGCCCGACGAAGTCCTCGGCGATCTCCTGGTCGCTGCGGCCGCGCAGGCGGCGCGCGTACGAGGTGTGCGTGCCCGTCTCCTCGCGCTCGGGTGCGAAGACGAGGCTGACGACGTGCGGGAAGCGGGCCGCGAGGCGGGCCATGGGGGCGTGCGGACGTGCGGAGTCGGTGAGGGTGACCTCGACCCAGGACTCCTCGTGCTGTGCGTGGGCGGAATCCTCGAGCAGGTCGTCGAGGGTGCCCCGCAGCCGCGCCAGGGGGCGGGGCACGGGGCAGGTCACACGCTCCGAGGTCACCGCACCCTCGGCGTCGAGGTCGATGAGCCACATGGACTTGCGGTGTGCGGTCTCGGAGAAGGAGTAGGCCAGGGGCGAACCCGAGTACCGCACGCGGTCGGTGATCCTCTGGCAGCCGTGCAGATGGCCGAGCGCGGCGTAGTCGACGCCGTCGAAGACCGAGGCCGGGACGGAGGCGACACCGCCGACGGTGATGTCCCGCTCGCTGTCGGAGGATTCACCTCCGTGGACGAAGGCGTGCGCGAGCGCGACGGAACGTGTGCCGGGCGGCCGCCCCTCGAGATCGGCGCGCACCCGGCCCATCGCGGCCTCGAGCACGGAGGTGTGACCGGTGCTCTCGGCGCCCAGGGCGGCCCGGACGAGCGTGGGTTCGAGGTAGGGCAGCCCGTAGAAGGCGACGTCGCCGTGCTCGTCGGAGAGCAGCACGGGTGTGCCGCAGCCCTGGGGGTCGGTGCGCAGATGGACTCCGGCGTGCTCCATCAGACCGGAGCCGACGCCCAACCGCCGGGCGGAGTCGTGGTTTCCGGAGATCATCACCGTGGGCACGCCGAGCTCCGCGAGGCGGTGCAGGGCGGTGTCGAACAACTCGACGGCGGCCAGGGGCGGCACGGCACGGTCGTAGACGTCGCCGGCGACGGCCACGGCGTCGACTCGCTGCTCCTCGACTGTGGCCAGCAGGTGATCGAGGAAGTCCCGCTGGGCGTCGAGAAGGCTGATGCGGTGAAAGCTCCGCCCCAGATGCCAGTCCGACGTGTGCAGCAATCTCACAGCAGTGCTCCCACCCGCACTCGTGCTCTCCCCGGGCCGAATTCGATTCGGATCACCACTGGTCTATCAGCCGGCACTGACAAACGCGCGGACCGGCCCGTGGCGTATCCCTCCCGATGTCCCTCCCGATGCTGCTCGAAGCCGCCCTCGAAGCCCCCTCAAACACTGCCGGAGCATGGGCAGTTGAGGCGGGCCGGGAACCGTCGCGGCGTGGCGGAGAACCTGATGCGACGTCAGTCAGCGACGGGCGCGCGCCGCTCACCGCACGACCGGGTGCGTGCCGGTCCGTTCACTGTCCGGCGGGACGGAGCCGCAGCCCCTGCATGCCGCCGTCGACCGCCAGGTCGGTGCCCGTCGTCGCGCCGGAGAGCGGCCCGGCCAGGTAGCACACGGCGGCGGCGACCTCCTCCGCGGAGACCAGCCGGCCGGTGGGCTGCCGGGCCTCCAGCGCCGCCCGCTCCGCACCGGGGTCCGGGGCGGTCTCCAGCAGCCGTCCGATCCACGGGGTGTCGACGGTGCCGGGGTTGACGCAGTTGACGCGTATGCCCTCCCGTATGTGGTCGGCGGCCATCGCCCTGGTCAGAGCGAGCACGGCGCCCTTGCTCGCGGAGTAGAGGGCCCGCTGCGGGAGACCCGCGGTGGCGGCGACGGAGCAGGTGTTGACGATCGCGGCGCCGTCGCCTTCCGCCGCCGCACCCCGGCGCAGCAGGGGCAGTGCGGCTGCGCTGACGCGGGCGACGCCGGTGACGTTGAGGTCCAGGACGCGCCGCCACTCCTCGTCGTCGTTGTCCTCGACCGTGCCCTGGGCTCCGATGCCCGCGTTGTTGACCAGCACGTCCAGGCGTCCGTAGCGCTTCTCGACGGCGGCCATGGCATTCGTGACGGAGTCGCGGTCGGTGACGTCGCAGGTGATCCCGAACAGGTCCTCGGGCAGCGCGTCACCGGCCAGGTCGAGCACGCACACCTGCGCGCCGCGCCGCGACAGCTCCCGGACCACGGCCAGCCCGATGCCGGACGCCCCTCCCGTCACGGCGGCCGTCCGCCCGCTGAACTCGCCTTCGGAGGTTGCCGCTTGCTGAGCCATCCTGCTTCGCCGTCCTTCGTACGTGCCCTGATTCGAGCCTTGCGGTGACGCCGGGAGCGGGCCGGGCCGCTCCCGGCGTCACCTGATGGTGCGCTCAGGAGAGCGTAAGGCCGGGCTCGTACATGTCCATCCAGAGGGCGAGGTCGATGATGTGCTCCAGGCCGTGCCGGTGCCCCGGCGGGATCTGCTCACTGTCCGCCGTGGCCGCCTCCTTCAGCCAGTCGCGGCTGACGAGGTCGAAGAGCCGGTGGGAGGGCCGGGCCAGGATCTCCTCGGCGTTCTTCTGCAGGGCGACGACGTACTGGGGGTCCTGCGTCGAGGGGTAGGGGCTCTTGACCCGCTCGTAGACCGAGCGGGGCAGGACGTCGGCGGTCGCCTCCCGCAGCAGGCTCTTCTCCCGGCCGTCGAAGGACTTGAGGTTCCACGGGGTGTTGTAGACGTACTCCACCAGCCGGTGGTCGCAGAAGGGGACGCGCACCTCCAGACCGACGGCCATGCTGGCGCGGTCCTTCCTGTCCAGCAGCACGCGCACGAACCGCGTCAGATGGAGATGGCAGATCTTCCGCATGCGGAAGTCGAAGTCGCTCTCGCCGTCGAGGCGTTCGATCCCGGAGACGGCCTGGGCGTAGCCGTCGTCGACGTACGTGGAGAGGTCCAGCGCGTTCCTCACGTCCTCGGTCAGGAACCGCCCCTGCTCGCCGATCATCTGGGCGAGCCCGGCGAGCCAGGGGAACGTATCCGCGCGGCGGGCCTCGGGGTCGAAGAACTGCTTGTAGCCGCCGAAGACCTCATCGGCGGACTCTCCCGACAGGGCGACCGTGGAGTGCTCGCGTACGGCCTTGAAGAGCAGGTGCAGGGACGTGTCGATGTCGCCGAAGCCCATGGGCAGGTCGCGGGCCCTGATCGTCCGCGCCCGCACGTCGGGGTCGGCCAGTTCGGCGGAGCTGAGCACGATGTCCTGGTGCTGCGTCCGGCTGTCGGCGGCCACGTCGTGCACGAACGGTCCGTCGGGGGTGGCCCGCAGCTCGTCGGCGACGAAGTTGTCCGTGTGGCCGACGAAGTCGACGGCGAAGCTGCGGACGCTCTCGCCCTGGGCGGCCAGTTGCCGTGCGGCGATGCCTGTCAGGGCGGAGGAGTCCAGTCCGCCGGAGAGCAGCGTGCAGCGCGGCACGTCGGCCACCAGCTGGCGGCTGACGATGTCTTCGAGCAGGTCACGGACGTGGGCGACCGAGGTGTCCCTGTCGTCGGTGTGCTCGCGGGTCTCCAGCGTCCAGTAGGCGGTGGTGCGGACGCCTGTACGGCTGACCGTCACGACGGTGCCGGGTTCGACCTCCCGCATGCCCTCCCACACCGCGTGGCCCGGCGTCTTGATGAGGGTGAACAGCTCGCGCAGACCGTCGAGTCCGACCTCGCGGCGGGCCAGCGGGTTGGCGAGGATGGCCTTCGGTTCCGAGCCGAAGAGCACCCCGTCCTCGGTGGCGCTGTAGTAGAAGGGCTTGATTCCCATACGGTCGCGGATCATCACGAGCTTCTGCTCACGCTCGTCCCAGATCGCGAAGGCGTACATGCCGTTGAGGCGTTCGGCGACGGCCTCGCCCCACTCCAGATAGCCGTGCAGGACCACCTCGGTGTCCGAATCGGTCGTGAACCGGTGGCCGCGGGCACCCAGTTCCCCGCGCAGCTCCTCGAAGTTGTAGCACTCCCCCGAATACACCATGGCGACGCTCTCACCCGAGGGCCTCTCGGTGCTCATCGGCTGGCGCCCGCCCGGCAGGTCGATGACCGCGAGCCGCCGGTGACCGAGTGCTGCGGGCCCCGATATCCAGGTACCGCTGTCGTCCGGCCCGCGGCAGGACATCGTCTCGGTCATCGCCTCGACGGTCTTGTGCTCCGGCGCCAGATCGCGCCCGAACGAGATCCAGCCGGCGATTCCGCACATCTTCTTCCTCCGATTCCGGGGCGGCCGGAGCGTCGTCCCGGAGTACGGCACGGCGCCACGGGAGGCACGCCGTGGGAGACGGCCGGCCCCTCCGGGCGAGACAGTTGTATAGGGCACCTATATGCCACCAGCCCTGTCCGTCCCGGTCAACCTGCACAGACGGGCAGCGATGCCTTTCGGCCCGTCCGGACCGGCTTCGCCTGCGGGTTCACCCGAGGCGGGCGCCCGGCCGGCCGGCGTCCTCGGGCGGGCCTCCGGTCGTCCTTCCCGACGCCAGGTCCTTGGGCCGGCCACGCTGATAGAGCAGGACGGTGATGACCAGGCCCGTCACGAAGAATCCCGCAGCCCACCGGTAGGCGGTCGCATAGCTGTGCACGGCGGCCTGCGCGAAGAGGTTCGGTGTGCGCGGGTGGCTGCGCGCGTAATCGGTGGCCGCGGCGGCCGCCATGGTGTTGAACAGGGCGGTGCCGATGGAACCCCCCACCTGTTGCATCGTGTTGACGGTGGCGGACGCGACGCCCTGGTCCTGCCGCGCGACGCCCAGAGTCGCCAGGCTGATGGCAGAGGGCATGACCAGGCCCAGCCCCACACCCAGCATCACCAGGGGCGGCAGCACATGCGGGACGTACGAGCTGTGCAGCCCGAGCGGGGTGAGCCACACCAGCCCTCCCGCAGCCAGCGCCATCCCGGTCGGCACCACGGGCTTGGGCCCCAGGCGGGGGATCAGCACGTTCGTGGAGAGCTGAGCCGTCACCATCAGGGAGCCGACGAGGGGCAGGAAGGCCAGCCCCGTGGTCACCGGTGAGTATCCGAGCGTCCTCTGCAGATAGAACGTCAGGAAGAGGAACGCCCCGAACATCCCCGCGCCGGCGATGAACACACTGATGAAGGACGCGGCACGGTTGCGGTCGCGCACCACGCGGGGCGGGAGCAGCGGCACCTCCGTGCGCAGCTCCCGCGCGACGAAGCAGGCGATCAGCAGGGCGCTCACGCTCAGCGAGGCCCAGCACCTCCAGTCGCTCCAGCTCTCCGTGTCGGCGCTGGAGAACCCGTAGACCAGGCAGAACAGCCCGCCGCCGACCAGGACGGTGCCGGGCAGGTCCAGCGACGGCCGTGCGGTCGGCTTGTGCGGGGGAAGGATGGTCAGCGCGAAGATCACCGCCACCACGGCGATGACCACATTGACGTAGAGCGTCCACCGCCAGCTCAGGTGTTCGGTCAGCACCCCGCCCAGCAGCAGCCCGATGGCGCCGCCGGAGCCCGCGATGGCTCCGAAGACGCCGAACGCCCTGGAACGTTCGCGCGGTTCGGTGAACGTGGTCGTCAGCAGGGACAGCGCGGACGGGGCGAGGAGCGATCCGAACATCCCCTGGACGGCGCGGGCGCTGACGAGCGCGGTGAAGCTGCCCGCGGCCCCGCCCAGAGCGGAGGCAACGGCGAAGCCGATGAGCCCGGTCACGAAGGTGCGGCGGCGCCCGAAGTAATCGGCCAGGCGCCCGCCGAGCAGCAGCAGGCTGCCGAAGGCGAGCGTGTACGAGGTGATGATCCACTGCCTGCCGTCGTTGGAGAAGTGCAGATCGCGCTGTGCGGACGGCAGGGCGATGTTCACGATCGTCGCGTCCAGCACGACCATCAGCTGGGCGAGCCCGATGACGGCCAGGGCCCACCAGCGGTGCGGCGTGTGCTCCTCCGGCTCCGACGCCGAGGGGCCGGAAGGGGAACCGCCGGTTGGCGGGTCGGCCGGGCTCTCGGGCATCCACGGACCTTTCGGCAGCACGGCGTGGTGACGCCGATCCTCCGCGCCGCCATCAGGGCCTCGCGCCCGTGACGGAACGCTTCGCATTCGTCACGGTATGTCCGCCCTCATCGGCTCGCAAAAGCTCAGGCGTCGTCGTACGCCTCGCCGCCGAGTTCGAGCTGCGCCGTGCCCGCCGTGCTGTCGGCCAGCCAGCGGCGGAAGTCGCCGAGGTCGGCCTCGGGGAGCCCGAGCTCGATCGCCACCTCGGCCCCGTACGTCACCTCCCGCACGGATCGGCCGCTCGAACGAAGGTCGTTCTCGAGCCTGCCCGCGCGCTGGTGGTCGGTGGTGACGGTGACGAGCCGGCAGGGCCGGCGCACGCGCGTGCCCACCGCGTCCAGGGCCTCGCCGACCGCGCCGCCGTACGCCCGGATCAGACCGCCCGCGCCCAGCTTGGTACCGCCGAAGTAGCGGGTGACGACTGCGACGGCGTACCGGATGCCGCGACGGGTGAGCATCTGCAGCATCGGCATCCCCGCGGTGCCGCCGGGCTCGCCGTCGTCGCTCGCCTTCTGCACGCCGCCGTCCGCACCGAGGACGTAGGCCCAGCAGTTGTGGCTCGCTCCGGGGTGCTCCCCACGGACGCGTGCGATGAACGCGCGCGCCTCCTCCTCGGTCGCCACCGGAGCCAGCGCGCACAGGAAGCGCGAGCGGCTGACCTCCGTCTCGTGGACGCCCTCACCGGCGACGGTGACGTACTGCTCATGCATACGGAGGACTCTACGCAGGGCCCGAAGGCAACGAGCTCGGGCGGGAATCACCAGGGCGGTGCCGTCCGTTGCACTGGTCATGTACGCAGACCAGGAGACGGTACGCAGGATTCTGACCGAGTCCGGAGACACATGGGCGGTCGTCGGGCTGTCCGGCAACACGGCGCGCGCGGCTTACGGCGTCGCGGGCGTCCTTCAGCGCTTCGGGAAGCGCGTGGTACCGGTGCATCCCAAGGCGGAGACGGTGCACGGCGAGAAGGGCTACGCCACTTTGGCCGACGTCCCCTTCCCCGTGGACGTCGTCGACGTCTTCGTCAACTCGCAGCTGGCCGGGAAGGTGGCTGACGAGGCGGTGGAGATCGGGGCGAAGGCGGTCTGGTTCCAGCTCGACGTCGTCGATGTGAGTGCGTACGAGCGCACACGCGACGCGGGGCTGGAGATGGTCATGGACCGCTGTCCGGCGATCGAGATCCCGAAACTGGGATGAACCGCGTCAGGAGAGGCGGCTATCCTCCGGCGGCGTGATCCCGATACGCATGGCCCTCCCGCAGGACGCCGCGGAGCTCGTGCGGCTGCGCCGCCTGATGTTCGCCGCGATGCACGGCCGCGACGAGCCGGGGCCGTGGGAGCGCGCGGCCGAGGAGCTCGCCCGTCGCCAACTCCGCACCCGGCCCGGCACGGAGCCGCTTCTGGGTGCCTTCGTCGTGGACGGCGACGAAGGGGGCGAGCCTCACCTCGCCGCCTGCGCGGTGGGCAGGGTGGAGGAGCGGCTGCCCGCTCCCGGACACGCGGCCGGGCGCTTCGGCTTCATCTTCAACGTCTGCACGGACGAGCGCTATCGAGGTCGCGGCTACGCGCGGGCGACGACCGAGGCGCTGCTGGACTGGTTCGCCGCCCGCGACGTCACCCGGGTCGATCTGCACGCGACCGAGGAAGCCGAACACCTCTACCGCGCCCTGGGGTTCGGAGAACACTCCATCGCGCTCTCCCTCGATCTGAGCTCCCGGCGCTGACGCGGCCTGACCTTCCCGCGGTGACGCGGCCGAGACCCCGCGTCAGATTCCCAGCCCCGCCAGGACGAGAGCGCCCGGCAGTTCGGCCAGTGCCTTGCCGGGGACGATGAGCTTGCCCCTGCGGCGCCCGCTGCCGATCAGCGTCCAGGGCAGTTCGGTCACGGCGGCGTCGATCAGCACCGGCCACCCCGCGGGAAGCCCGATGGGCGTGATGCCCCCGTACTCCATGCCCGTCTCCTCCACGGCCGTGTCCATCGGCGCGAACGAAGCCTTGCGCGCCTCCAGTTGACGGCGCACGGCACCGTTGACGTCGACACGGGTACGGGAGAGCACCACGCACGCGGCAAGGGTGCGCTCGCCGCCGCGCTTCGCGGCGACCACGACGCAGTTGGCCGAGGTCTCGTGCAGATCGGCGCCGTAGGTCTCCACGAAGACGGCCGTGTCGGCCTTCTCGGGGTCGGTGTCCACGTAGAGCAGCTGCTCCGCAGGCACCGCGCCCTTCCAGGCCCGCACGGCCTCGGCGGCCGGCCCGGTGAAGTGTGCGGCGTCGGCGGCGGGATCAGCCGAGGTGAAGTCTCCGATGGGTGCGCGCATGCGGCGCACGCTAACACCGCCCGTCAGCGGACGGCGTGCGGCCTCATCGCGGTGGGGGCACCGAGACGGCCATCGTCATCTCGACGGGTTCACCGCCGTCGTTGCGGTAGCCGTGCGGCACGCTCGACTCGCAGGAAGCCGAAGTCCCGGCCGGCAGGCGGTAGTCGCTTCCCTCCACGCTCAGCACGAGCTCGCCCGCGGTCACGTGCACCAGCTCGGTCGTGCCCGCGGGATGCGGGTCGGAGTCGCTGCCCTCGCCGGGCATCAGCCTCCACGACCACAGCTCCAGCGGGCCCGGCGCCTCCGCACCGGCCAGCAGCGTGCTGTGACTGCCCGCGGGGGTGGACCACAGCCGGACGGCCTGCTCCGCGGGGACCAGCCGCACCTGCGGTTCCTGATCGAAGTCGAGCAGCGTGGTGATGCTGACGCCGAGGGCGTCCGCCACCTTGACGACGGTGCCCACGCTGGGGTTCGTACGGGCCTGCTCGATCTGGATGAGCATCCCCCGGCTCACACCGGCCCGGGCCGCCAGGGCGTCCAGGGTGAAGCCGCGCTCCTGGCGCCAGCGCTTCAGGTTGCGGGCGAGGGACTGCGTGAGGTGGTCGAGGTCCGTCACGGTCTCGGTACCGTCCAATATTTTGGATGACAGAGTTCAGTTCGCTAAACTACGGTGCACTGGACTTCCGTGTTCACGTCACTGTACTGCGAGGTGTCTCCATGACCGCCGCCCTGGCCCTGGTCACCAGCCTGATGTGGGGGCTGGCCGACTTCGGCGGCGGGTTGCTGACCCGTCGCATGCCGGCACTGACCGTGGTCGTCGTCTCGCAGGCGCTCGCGGCCGGCGTGCTCGGCGCGATCGTGATCGCCACCGGAGGCTGGAGCGAGTGGGGCGGCCACCTGTGGTTCGCCGCCGCCGCGGGCCTCGTCGGCCCGGTGGCCATGCTCACCTTCTACAAGGCGCTGTCCCAGGGGCCGATGGGTGTCGTCTCCCCCCTGGCCTCGCTCGCCGTGGTGGTTCCCGTCGCCGTCGGGCTGGCGCTGGGCGAACGCCCTGGGTGGCTCCAGGCCGTGGGCATCACCGTCGCGGTGGCCGGCGTCGTGCTGGCAGGAGGGCCGGAGCTGCGCGGCGCGCCCGTACAGCGGCAGACCATCGCGCTGACGCTCATCTCGGCGCTCGGCTTCGGCATGGTGATGGCCCTCATCGAGCACGCCTTCACCAGCACCCTGGCGGGCCTCTTCCTCGCCCTGTTCGTGCAGCGCGTGTGCAACGTCGTCGTCGGCGGTGCCGCTCTGTTCGTGCAGGTCAAGCGCGGCACACCGGCACTGCCCGTCGATGGGGGGCGGCGCGTCGTCCTCGCGGCACTCCCCGCGCTCGCCTTCGTGGGGCTGGCGGACGTCGCGGCCAACGGCACGTACATGCTGGCCACCGAATACGGCCCGGTCACCACGGCGGCCGTCCTCGCCTCGCTGTATCCGGTGATCACGGCGCTCGCGGCCCGCGGAGTGCTGCGCGAGAGACTGCGCGCGGTGCAGACAGCAGGAGCGGGCCTGGCCCTGTTCGGCACGGTGCTGCTG
>NZ_JACBXA010000196.1 GCF_013870515.1 Streptomyces albidus (ex Kaewkla and Franco 2022)
GCTGCTCGCGCTGCGGGCGGCGCGGTAACTCGCCTTCCACGTCTGCTCGGCCTCCTCCACGTTCCCGAGGCGCCGGTGCGCCTCCGCGACGGCGAGTCCGCACCGGGCCGCTTCCCGTGCTGAGCCCGTCCGCTCTGCCGTGCGCAACTGCTCGGTTCCGCGGGCGAGTACGTCGGCCAGCGAGGAGTTCACCGACAGCGAGCCGAGGGCGCCCTGGTACTCGGGCGCGAATGCCTTGCCGTACATGTCCTGCCCTTTCGCGGTCCTGTGGGGGTGATCGCCAGATCGACTATACACAGTGCGTATACACGGTGTGTATAGAGTCCTTTGGGTGATCGAAGAACGCGATCATCCAGGACCCGGATCCGCCTGCGCCGTACGGCAGTTGAGGCTCAGGGGAGCGAGCATGCGTGGGCTTATATGACTGTTTTCCGGGGCGGATACGTCCGTACGGCCCCGGGTAGTGCTGAGCCGACCGAGGGGCACGGCGTGGGGCCGGCAGTGCGCAGATCCGCTGCGGCCGGCACAACCGCCGTACCGCAGGGGCGACTTGGGAAAGGCCGCGCATCAGTGACACAGCCTTTTGAACTGCCGGACTTCTACACGCCGTATCCGGCGCGGCTGAATCCGCATCTGCGGGAGGCCCGGGAGCACTCCACCCGCTGGGCTCGCGAGATGGGGATGCTCGAAGGCTCCGGGATCTGGGAGGAACGCGACCTGGAGGCCCACGACTACGCCCTGCTGTGCGCCTACACCCACCCCGACGCCTCAGGCCCCGACCTGTCCCTGGTCACCGACTGGTACGTGTGGGTCTTCTTCTTCGACGACCACTTCCTGGAGACCTTCAAGCGCTCGCAGGACCGCGAGGGCGGCAAGGACTATCTGGACAGGCTCCCGGCGTTCATGCCGCTGGACCTGGACACGGGTGTTCCCGAGCCGACGAATCCCGTCGAGGCGGGCCTGGCCGACCTGTGGGCCCGCACCGTGCCCGGCATGTCCGCCGAGTGGCGGGCGCGCTTCGCGCTGAGCACGGAGAACCTGCTCAACGAGTCCCTCTGGGAACTCTCCAACATCAACGCCCACCGCATCCCCAACCCCGTCGAGTACATCGAGATGCGCCGCAAGGTCGGCGGAGCTCCCTGGTCCGCGGGTCTCGTCGAGTACGTGGCGGGGGCGGAGGTCCCCGCGTCGATCGCCGCCTCACGGCCCATGTGCGTCCTGCGGGACGCCTTCTCCGACGGTGTGCACCTGCGCAACGACCTCTTCTCCTACCAGCGCGAGGTCGAGGACGAGGGGGAGAACAGCAACGGCGTACTCGTCCTGGAGACGTTCCTGGACTGCACCACGCAGGAGGCGGCCGAAGCCGTCAACGACCTGCTGACATCGCGCATCCAGCAGTTCGAGAACACCGCCCTCACCGAACTCGCCCCCCTCTTCGCCGACGAGGGACTCGACCCGCACTCCTGCGCCCAAGTACTCGCCTACGTCAAGGGGCTTCAGGACTGGCAGGCGGGCGGACACGAATGGCACATGCGCTCCAGCCGCTACATGAACGAGGGGGCGCTGGACGACGCGGACGGAGAGCCTCACGTACTGCCGCGGCCGACCGGACTCGGCTCGTCCGCCGCGTACGTGGGCCGCGGCGGGCCGACGACCCCGCGAGCGGAGTCCGCCCGGGCGCGCAGCTTCACCCACGTCCCGTTCCGGCACGTCGGCCCGTCCCGGCTGCCCGACTTCTTCATGCCGTTCACGACGAGGCTCAGCCCGCACCTGGAGACGGCCCGGCAGAACGTCGTGGAGTGGGCGCACCGCATGGGCCTCCTCGAACCCCAGCCGGGTGTTCCCCACTCCCACGTCTGGGACGAAGCAAGGCTCCGCGACATCGACCTGCCGCTGTGCGCGGCGGGCATCCACCCCGACGCCTCACCTGACGAACTCGACCTGAGCTCCGGCTGGTTGGCGTGGGGCACGTACGGAGACGACTACTACCCCGTCGTCTACGGACACCCGCGCGACCTGGCGGGTGCCAAGGCGGCCACCGACCGGCTTCCCGCCTTCATGCCGATCGAGGGCAGTGCGACACCGGTGCCGGCCAACGCGCTGGAGCGCGGCCTGGCCGACCTGTGGGCCCGTACGGCCGGTCCCATGACGGTCGAGAACCGCCGGTCGCTGCGGTCGTCGATCGAGGACATGACCGGCAGCTGGCTGTGGGAGCTGGCGAACCAGGCGCAGAACCGCATCCCCGACCCCGTCGACTACGTCGAGATGCGCCGCCTGACCTTCGGATCCGATCTGACCATGAGCCTGTGCCGTCTCGCGCACGGGCAGCGGGTCCCGGAGGCGGTCTACCGCAGCGGGCCCGTGCGTTCGCTGGAGCACGCCGCCTCGGACTACGCCGCCCTGCTCAACGACGCCTTCTCGTACCAGAAGGAGATCGAGTACGAGGGCGAGGTCCACAACGGCATCCTGGTCGTGCAGAACTTCTTCGACTGCGACTACGCGGCCGCCCTCACCGTCGTGCACGACCTGATGACGTCGCGGATGCGCGAGTTCCAGCACGTCGTCGCCCATGAACTACCGGTCCTCTACGACGACTTCGACCTCGGCCCCGAGGCGCGTGAGGTTCTGGACGGCTACGTGAAGGACCTGGAGAACTGGCTCTCGGGCATCAAGACGTGGCACGAGGGCTGCCGGCGCTACCGGGAGGAAGACCTCCAGCGACCGCTCCAACCGTCCGTCCCCGAGCCGCAGCGCCGCATCGGCATCCCCTCGGGACTGGGCACTTCGGCCGCCCGGGTCTTCATCGCGGCGGGGCGGCGGGGGGCTTAGCAGTTGCCGGGGCGACCGATGCGTCTCTCACGGTCGCCCCGGGAGGTGCGGGCCACTGTACTTGGGGTCACTTGCCCTTGCGTCCCTCGGGCAATGCCCGCACCTCTTCTGCAAGTTCGCCGTCCCGGATCTCATGACCGCTTGCGAAGCTCTTGAGGAGCACCTCCTCGGTCTCTTTGTCCAACCGGCAGGTGTGGCAGACCTCGTACTGCAGACACCGATGACAGAAGCGGCTGGCCACGAACGGCGACAGCGAGACAGGGCCGCGGGGCGTCAGCACATACATCGTCCTGTCGGCGGTCGGTGCGGAGAACACGTGCGTACTTCGCTCGAAATCCGGGTTGTTGCCCATGACGCGATTGGCCGTCACCTCGAAGGTGTGATCCCGAGAGCGGTAAGCGCTCGAGAGCGTCAGCAACCAGGGCATGTCGCCGAGGCAACGGCTGCCGGAGAGGAGCCGGTTGAAGTGGTCGGCAGACTCCTCGATCCGGAGCGCTGCCTCTTCTTGAATGCGCGGCTTGCTCCCGTGCGAAGCCTGGTTGCGCTCGTTCTTCAGTGCCAGCAGATGGGCGTGGAGCCCTCCGTCGCCCTCCGAAGGCAGTAGCGAATCGAGAAGGCCAGGCATCAGGGCAGGACTGCTGCTCAGAAGCTCGTTGAGTGCGCCGAGCCAGTTGGTCCAGGTGCCGAATGTGGGACCGGTTTTGAGATATGCGTTCCGGAGCGTTGAAAGTTGACGTTCTGCCTTGTCGCGCGGAAGACCGGGTCCGGTTACGGGCGACTCGAGTTCAGCGCGAACGAGCGCTGCTGAGGTGAGAGTGAGCGTGGAGGCGATGATCTCGGCAGCGTGAAGGAGCGCTTCGTACTGGTCTTTCGGCCTGTGGGCCTGCCCGACGAGATGGACGGCGCGTGCTGCGGGATGCGGCAGGGCGCGGCGTGCCTGTGCCATCAACTCGAAAGAGAGCGAAGCGTGCTTCCTGGTGTCCGGCGCCGCGCTACGGCTCGGGCGTGACGCATGAGTTGCGCCTCGGGCCCATGCGGGAGGGGTCTCCGGTGGTCGCGGAGGATGCCAAGTAGGTCCTGCCGTGAACGTGTCGACCGGTGCCGCCGGGACTGGAGCCTGCGCTGCGGCCGCCGACATGGAGAAGGCTGAGGTGGCGAAGGAGACGGGGTGGCTCCGGTGCCAGCGCCATCGCCTGAAGAGGAGCCGCAGCCAGGCGGGGAACAACCCGAGTGTGGCCAGGAAAAACAGGGATCCGAAGACTGCGTCGAACCATCTCGGTGTTGTGCTCGGCTCGGTGTTCGTGGCCAAGGCAAGTGCTGCCGTGACGCCCCAACCGACGGTCATCCAGAACATCCAGTCCCGGTACAGCGGCGCGTCGTACAGGCGGAGCACCGCGTTGAGCCGCTTCGGAAGGGGTAACGGCGGCGCTGACTGTGAAAGCCCGATGTGACTGTCTATGTACGTATGGTGCAGGGCGTTGTGCCCGATAACCAGTCATATGGGAAAACCACTTTGCCTCCGATGACCGCTCATGGCTCCAAGTGGAGCGTCGACCAGCAGAAGGGCCGATTTGCCTTCGCGTTAGGTCACTGGACCAGGCAAGACAAACGCTGCGGCCGCCCCGCACAGCAGGACGGCCGCAGCTCCCCCGGTCACCGAGGCGTTCGCACTGATCAGCTGTCGCTGCTCTCGCCCTGCTTCTCGGCCTTGCGCTCCTTCTTCTCCTTCTTCTCCGCCGCGCACCACACCCGCACCTTGGCGAGGTCCTTCTGGCGGTCCTCCAGCTTCGGCTTGAGCGCGCGCCGGTCCTTGAGGCGCTCGTTGAGGAAGTCCTCGATCGTGCCGTGGCCGGCCTTCTTCGCGTTCTCGATGCGCTTCTCGAGCCTGTCGACGGACCCCCGCTTCGTCGCATCGCCGTCGAGGCGCTTCAGTACGCGGTCGATCCTCTTGTCGATCTTCGGGGCGCGCTTGCACAGCTTCCGCGCGCCGTCCTTCTTCGGCGCGTGCTTCGCCGATGCGTCCGCCTTCGTGGCCTGTGCCGACGCCGGGCTCGATTCGCCGCCCGTCGTGGCGAACGCCGTGGCGGCACCGCCCGTGGCGATCAGTGCCGCGGCCGTGGTCAGGGCGACGGTCGTGGTCTTCCTCATGGTGGTGTCTCCTCCTCTTCGGGACAGCACGAGTGCGGAACGCCCGCGCGGCCGACGACGCTAGAGGCCGTCTTTGTGATTTCCCTGTGGCCCGGAGACGGTTCCGATCAGCCAGTCGCGCTGTGCCGGAAGTCGGGGGTCGGCGGTGCCCGCTTCGCGGGGCGCTAGGGGCAGGCGTACCTCGACGCGCGTACCGCGTCCGCCCGTCGGCCGGTCCCGTACCTCGACCGTGGCCCGGTGCAGTGCGGCCTGCTGTGCGACGAGCGTGAGCCCAAGTCCGGAGCCGGCACTGTCGCGGCCGCGCTGGAAACGCCCGAAGACGGCGGCCCGTTGGTCCGGCGGGATGCCGGGGCCGTGATCGTCCACCGTCAGCACGGCGATCGGCCCCGCGGGCGATCCGTCCTCGCGGACGGCCACTTCGACGACGGCACGCCCGTCGGCACCCCGCCCGTGGGCCAGGGCGTTGGCGATGAGGTTGTCGAGGAGGGAGCGCAGCCCGGGCTCCCACCCCTGCACGGTCAGCGCGGGTCCTGGGCCGGGTGCGGCCGCGAACCCCGGTGCTCCGGCGAACGCCCCGGCGGACACGGTGATTTCGGCCGTACGGTCGCGACGCCGCGCGTCCGCCGCCGACGCCTCCACCACCTCGCCCAGGTCGAGTGGGCCGAATGCGTCCGCCTCGACGAGGTCTCCCTGGCCCAGCTCGCGCAGCATCACCAGCAGCCCCAGCAGCCGGCCGTGCTCCTGCTGAAGGTCGTCGAGCACCTCGTCGCGCTCCTCACCCGCCAGCCACGGGTGTGCGGCGAGGATCTCAAGGTTGGTCTGCATGCTCATCAGCGGAGTGCGCAGCTCGTGCGCCGCGGCGGAGGAGAACGAGCGGGCCGTGGCCAGGGCCTGCGTCGTGCGGGCGGCCTGCTCGTCGTAGCGCGCGAGCACCGTACGGAGGGTCTCGGCGAGGTCGTCGACCTCCGTGATCCGGGACGGGGTGTGCTCCAGGCGCGAGGTGTCGGAGCGCGGGTCGAGACCGCTGGTGCGCTGTTGCAGGCGGCGCAGCGGCCGGCTGGCGCGCGAGGCGGCGGCCCAGGCCAGCAGCGCCGAGACCGGGGCGGCGAAGAGGGCCACGCCCACCACCCGGCGCCGTACGAAGGCGAGTTGGGCCTGGCTCGTGGTGTCCGGCGAGAACAGCCACAGCGTGCCTTCGACGCCCGGCCGCTTGCCCTGCACATGGAGCGAGAGCACGCGCCAGTTCTTGACCCGCTGCCTGCCCGGCATCCCTTCGGCTCTGCCCGTGCCCCTCTCCCGTACGGTGACCGGCTTCGGGGCGGCCTTCGGCAGCGGCGTCGCCTCATCGGGCTGCGGACCGCCGGAGACGGTGCCGTACGGACCGGTGACGCGGATGCCCACATCGAGCGCCGACGCGTACAGCCTCCGCTCGCGGGCCTGCTCCGCCGCGGGACGATCGTCGGCGGTGACGCGCAGCAGCCTGCGCGCGTCGGTCTTTGCGACGGCCGCGCGCTCGCGCAGATGCGCGTCCTGTTCGGCGTGCAGGTCCCGTGCGACGAGCTCGAACAGCAGCCAGCCGGACGCGAGTACGAGCAGGGGCACCGCCACGCCGACGGCCAGCGCGATCCGTGTCGAGAGTTTCATCTTCACTGTCCGCCACCCTTACCTGTCCTCGCGCAGTACGAAGCCGACGCCCCGCACTGTGTGCAGCAGCCGAGCACGGCCCCCGCTCTCGGTCTTGCGCCGCAGATAGCTGACGAATGTGTCGACGGCGTCGGTGCGCACCTCGAAGTCGTAGCCCCACACCCGCTCCAGGAGCTGGTCGCGGGTCAGCACGATGCCGGCGTTCCGGGCCAGGACGTGGAGGAGTTCGAACTCGCGGCGGGTGAGCGGCAGGAGTTCGCCGTCGCGGTGCGCTTCGCGGGTCGCCGGGTTCAGTACGAGGCCGCCGACGCGCACGGTGTCGGGAGAGGCCGGGACGGCTCCGGCCGCCTCCGCTTCCCTGGCGGGGACCCGCCTGCGCAGCAGCGCGTTCAGGCGCAGCACCAGCTCCTGCAGCGCGAACGGTTTGATCAGGTAGTCGTCGCCCCCCGCCTGAAGCCCGGCGATCCGGTCGGCGGTCTCGTCCAGCGCGGAGAGCATCAGCACGGGGACGTCGTTGCCGCCCTCGCGGAGCGACCGGCACACCTGGATGCCGTCGAGGTCGGGCATGGATATGTCGAGCACGACGACGTCGGCGGGCTGCTCCCGTACGCGGGACAGCGCCCGGCGCCCGCCCTCGGCGAGATCGACGGCGAAGCCGTTCAGGCGCAGTCCGCGCTGCAGCGAGCGCCGGATCGCCGCGTCGTCGTCCACCACGAGCACGCGTCCCCGGTCCTCGGCGCTGCCGTTCATCCGTCCTCCTCGACCTCCGACCCCGCCCATCTGGACTCTTCGCCGGCGGATCCGTCCGCGCAGTCTCGCGCGGAGCGTCTCCGAGCGCGACCCTCCGTGCGGCACCCGGGCAGTAGCGGTTCGCTGTCCCGGCCCGCAGCCCCGGCTCCTCCGGCGCCCGACGTTTGCCGCTCCGCGATCGTGCGCACAAGGGGTTTACGGCACCTGGCACCCCGATCCGGTCCGTTGGCGCCGGGCGCGCGGCGTGCCGCGTACGAGCTGCGCGGTACGGGCGTGGTGGGGTGACGGCGTGATCGACGGTCGGGCGGAGCCGCCCGGCCGTGAACATGAGGCGCGGAGGTGTCGGGCATGGCGGCAAAACCACGTGTGCTGGGAATCGTGCTCGCGGGCGGCGAGGGCAAGCGGCTGATGCCGCTCACCGCCGACCGCGCCAAGCCCGCGGTGCCCTTCGGCGGCGTGTTCCGGCTGGTGGACTTCGTACTGTCGAACCTCGTCAACGGGGGGATCCAGCGCATCTGCGTGCTGACGCAGTACAAGTCGCACTCGCTGGACCGGCACGTCTCCACGACCTGGCGCCTGACCGGTCTGCTCGGCGACTACGTCACGCCCGTTCCCGCGCAGCAGCGCCTCGGGCCGCGCTGGTTCATGGGCAGCGCCGACGCCATCTACCAGTCGCTCAACCTGATCCACGACGAACAGCCCGACTACGTCGTCGTCTTCGGCGCGGACCACGTCTACCGCATGGACCCGCGCCAGATGCTCCGGCAGCACATCGACGGCGGCGCGGGGGTGACGGTCGCCGGGATCAAGGTGCCCCGCGAGCAGGCGGAGTCGTTCGGCGTGATCAGCACGGACGAGAGGAGCCGGCGGATCAGCCAGTTCCTGGAGAAGCCGGCGGACCCGCCCGTACTCGCGGACGACCCTGAACACGTCTTCGCCTCGATGGGCAACTACATCTTCTCCACCCAGGTCCTCCTCGACGCCCTGAGGGAGGACGCGGACGACGAGGACTCCGTGCACGACATGGGCGGCAGCATCCTGCCGATGCTCACCTCCCGCGGACAGGCCCAGGTCTACGACTTCGACGAAAACGAGGTCCCCGGCGAGACGGAACGCGACCACGGCTACTGGCGGGACGTCGGATCGCTCGACGCGTACTACGACGCGCACATGGACCTCATCTCGACGCGGCCCGTCTTCAACCTCTACAACCGCGACTGGCCGATCTTCACCAACCAGGCTCAGCTGCCTCCCGCCAAGTTCGTCGCGGGCGGCATCGCGAGCGAGTCGATGGTCAGCGCCGGAGGCGTCATCGCGGGGCAGGTCACCGGCTCGGTCCTGGCACCGGGTGTGATCGTCGAGGAGGGCGCGGTGGTTCAGGGCGCCGTGCTGCTCCCGGGGGTACGGGTCGGGCGCGGGGCAGTGGTGCGTCAGGCGATCCTCGACAAGAACGTCGTCGTCCCGGCCGGTGCCACGGTCGGTGTGAACAGCGAACAGGACGCCGAGTACTGCACCGTCTCCGCCGACGGCATCGTTGCGCTCGGCAAGGGGCAGCATGTGCGGCTGTGAGTACGGGAGTTGAGGGACGCGCCGGGGGGCTGACGACGGGGCTGTCCGGTCGGCCTCCGGAGGGGCGGGCCGGGGGCGCGCGGGTGTGAGCGGCCCCGCACCGTACCTTCACCGCCCCCTGCACACGCAGCCCTTGGCCGATAACGGCACGTCGCCCTAAACTCCTGACAACCCACCAGTAACCACTGGTAACCCCTGGTGTTCTCGCAGTCTCCCCGTGTCTCGGTGCGTCCGGCTGCCCACCCTCTTGCTGGAGATTCATTGACTGTCCGTCGTCGCCCTGGCATCCCCTCCCACCACGACCACCGCCAGGCGCCGCGGATACGGACGGACCGCACCGACCACGCCGAACACGCAGTCCCGACCGCGGACTTGCGGCGCTCCGCGGCACCGATCGCCCGCACAGGCTCCTCCAGCGAAGCCCTCAGCGCCGTACGCCGAGACCTGCTGCGCAGAAGCGTCGGCACGGTGACCGGCTGCTTCCTGCTGTACGCCCTCGCCTCCTGCTTCGCCCCCGAGCTGATGACCAGCACGGTGAGCCACGGGTTCCAAGTGGGTGAACTGGCAGCTCTCGCCCAGGTGTTGGTGATCGGCGTCGGCGTGTGGTCCCACGACCGGCACTCGCGGCGGTACGTGGACCCGCTTGCCCAGCTGCTGACGCGGCGTGAACGGGACGGCTACGCCGGGGACTTCGCGGGCCACGGTCACGCGGGCACGCGCGACGGCTCCGACGAGGCCGGCGGCTTCAACGCCTTCGACTCCTTCAGGGCGTTCGGTGAGAGGGCGACTCCGTGAGCTCCGTGACGGACGACCGTGTCATCGCCATCTCCCTCTTCCTCGTCTTCATCACCGGGTGCCTCTTCGCCTCGATGCTGACCAGCCCGGACCTGCACGACGGAGCGGACGACTTCTACACCGAGAAGTCCCCGACCCGGCCGTTCCGCCAAGGACTAGCCCTGACCGGCGACTTCATCTCCGCCGCCGGCGTGCTCTACCTCTGCGGCGTCGTCGCCGTCGGCAGCTACGACGGCGTCCTCCTCATCGCGGCGACGGCCCTCTCGCCACTGCTGCTGAAGGTGTGGCTGGCCGAGCGGCTTCCCGCCGGGCCGGGCTGGTCACTCGGCGACGTCCTCGCGCGCCGGCTGCCCGCAGGACCGGCGCGCCGCGCGGCGGGGATCGCGACGCTGGCCGTCTCGGTGCCCCTGCTGATCGCCCAGCTCATCCCGATCGGCCAGATCACCGCTGCGCTGATGGGACTGCCGGGCGATGAGGGGGAGATCGCGGGCATCGCGCTCGTCGGAGTGCTCATGCTCGCCTGCGCGGCCATAGGCGGCATACGCGGCTCCACACTGCTCCAGATCGGCAAGACCGTCGCCTTCGTCCTCATCGCGCCGCTCCTGGCGGTGCTGGTCCTCGCCGAATTCAACTGGGACTACGGGCAGGTGCTCAGCCAGGCCGCACAGGGCAGCGGCGTCGGCGACGCCTACCTCGCCCCCGGACAGCTCTTCGGCACCGGCATGACCGGCCGTCTCGACACGCTGAGCCTCGCCCTGACGGTCCTCACGGGCACCGCCTTCCTGCCGCACCTGGTGATGCGGCTGTCGACGTCGCCGACGGCGGAAGCCGCGCGGCGCGCCACCAGTTGGGCCGTTCTGGCCATCTGCCTGCTGTGCGTCACGGCCGTCGTCATCGGCTACGGCATACAGGCGCTCGTCGGGTCGGAGGCGCTGAGAGAGGCGGGGCCGCACGGCGGCAACAACCTGCTGCTGCTGGCCGCCGCCCTCGACGGGAGCGATCCCAACAACCCCGGCGGCACCGGCACTCTGCTGACCTTCGTCTCCTGCGCCGCCTTCCTCACCGTGCTGGCCTCGGCATCGGTGCTGCTGCTCGCCGGTTCCGCCGCGATCGTCCACGACATGGGGCGCGACCGCGGTTCGCCGCCCGGGAGCGGGCCGGTCCACGGTCACATTCGGGCGCGGCTCGCCCTGGTGGCCGTAGGGGTGGTCTGCATCGGGCTCGCGGTGCTGGGACGCGGAGCAGACGCACAGTTCTGGCTCACCGTCACCTACACCGAAGCGGCCACAGTCGTGCTCCCCGCCCTGGCTTACGGCCTGATGTGGCAGCCGTTCTCGATCAGCGGTCTGCGCTGGTGCGTGTACGGGGGGACGCTGGTCGCCCTCGCACTGCTGGCGCTCTCACCGGGCGTCTCGGGCAGCCCGGACGCGCTCTTTCCGGACGCCGACTGGAGCTACTTCCCGCTGCACTCCCCGGGGTTGGTCTCCGTACCCGTGGCGTTCCTGCTGGGCAGGCTGGGC
>NZ_JACBXA010000197.1 GCF_013870515.1 Streptomyces albidus (ex Kaewkla and Franco 2022)
GGAACCTGACCGTGGGGCCCGGTCATCGGGGGAGCCCCGGGCCGCTGCCCGGCTGAGCGGGCAGGGGTCTGCTGGTGGCCGAAGAGAGCAACTGCAGCCCCAGACGCAGCCTCCGCCTCGCCTCGTCCTCGGTGACGCCCAACTGCCGAGCCGTCTGACGGTAGTCACGGCGCTGGAAATAGGTCAGTTCGAGAGCGGCGCGGAGGGAGGCGGGCATGGAGGTGACGATGTAGTCCGCGCGTGCGGCGGTCGAGGCGGCGCGCACCTTCTCCTCTATCTGTTCGTGCTGTTCAGGAGAGTGCGGCCCGTCTTCGCGGTGCTGCAGGCGCAGTTGCCCGGCGGCGATCCGCTGCGTGATCCCCGCGATCCAGGAGCGCATCGGGCCCTGCTTCGGGTCGTACGCGTGCGGGTTCTCCCAGATGTAGCCGAACACGTCGCGAGTGGTGCTGTCGGCGGCGGCCTCGTCGTCCAGCACGCGGTGGGACAGGCTGTGCACGAGCGAGGCGAAACGGTCGTACAACTCGCCCAGCGCGGCGGCCTCGCCACGTGCGAGACGTTGTTGCATCTTCCGGTCCCAGCGCGGTGGTGTGTCATTCGCCATGGTGGCTCCCAGCCAAGTCCGTGCCGCCTCTTCGCCGCCTTTCGTGGCGAGCCGACCCCTCGAATGTAGTGCGAGGGGCTGACAACACAGGCCTCTTTGCGGCAATGTGCCTTCCGTGCTGATCGCTGATGGTGTCGATCCCGTCACGTTGCGAAATTTCTCAAGAAGTGTCGCTGCTCGATCACACGCGAAATTGCAGAGCAGTCATGCGGGTATGACTGCGACCATTGCGGGGGAGGACTGGCTGACGAGCGCTTAGGGTCTGGTGAATGGCTCGTTTTGACCGTGGGGGTCCGGGCAGCCGAGGAGGAAGGAACCATTCCAGGTGCGGCGTCAAGGCCCGAGCAAGGCCCCAGCCGAGCGAAGGGGAAGCACGACGTGTCGTTGAAGGTGTTGGAGGAGGAGCGGGGGGAGTGGGCCGTTCTCCGGGTGTCCGGGGAAATGGACCTGGTCACCTCGCCCGCGGTACGGCAGCACGTCCACGACGCGGTCGCCGACGGCCGGCGCAGTCTCGTGCTCGACCTGTCGGACGTGCTCTTCTGCGATTCGAGCGGTGTGGGCGTCCTGATCGCGTCGCGGCGTCTGATGCGTTCGTGCGCCGGGCAGTTGCGGCTGATCCTGCCCGCACGCGGTGCTGAGGACGGTTCCCACGTCAACCGCGTGCTCGCCGCGTTGGGCGTCCGGCGTCTCTTCGACTGCTACCCGGACCTTTCCACCGCCACACAGCAGGGAGCTGCCGCCGGCCCCCTCTCCGCCTGAGCGCGGAGCAGTAAGTCCCGCGGAGCGCATGCGCCCGCGGAAGTGCACTCGCCCGTGGCGTGAGGTCCGGCGGTGCAGATCCGCTGCAAGGCTGCGATGAGGCCCCGGTCACAGACGTGCGCGATGCGCGAGACGCGCGGGCCCACTTCGGCATTCGTCGATACCGGCTTGTGCCCTGCCTGTGATCCCAGAAGCGGATGAAGACATTCCGCTCGGGTACGCTCCGTTGCGTGCGGGAAATTCACAGGTGCGGCATAGCAGACGATGCAGTGGGAAGCGCTGTCGTTCATGCCCTCCTGGGTGGTGCCGCACAGTATGCAGCACGTCTACTCCTTTGCGCCGGAATATGCCTGAAGCGCTTGTTGCCCCAACTATGCGTCAACCATGCTGTTCCATGAAGGGGTCACGTTTTGTGATCCCGTGCAGACGCGAGGCGATGTGCTTGCCAGTACGGACGGTGTGAGCGGTGCAGGTGCTTCAGGTGCAGTTGGAGATCGGGGCGGACCCGACAGAGGTAGGGCGCGCGCGCAGGTGGGCCAGGTCCAGGCTGGCGGGCTGCGGGCTCGGCACGGACGAGCCGCTGGCGGAGACGCTGTTGCTGCTCGTCTCGGAGTTGGTGACCAACGCGGTCGTGCACACGGGTGCTCCGGCGGTGCTCCGCATGCGGGTGCCCGGCCGGCAGGCTTCCGGCGCCGTGCGGGTCGAGGTGACGGACTTGAGCAGCCGTCCGCCGCGTCAGCGCCAGGCCGACGGTGAGGACACCAACGGTCGCGGCCTCGAGTTGGTCTCCGGTCTGGCCGACCGCTGGGGGTGGCAGCGCGAGGGTGCGGGCAAGCGCATCTGGTGCGAGCTGGACCGCGTCGAGGAGCAGAGCCGTGCGCCCGGTTCGGTCGAGCTGCCGGGCGCGATCGTGCAGTTGACCGCGGGAGTCAGCTGCGGCGGCTCTGAGCCGGCGGGCTCAGCGGGAGTCGGCTCGGGTGCTCTGCGGGCATGAAACCGAGGCCGGGGGCCCGCAGTTGAGGCCGGCCCGGCCGATCACCCCTCCGGCAGTTCACGGTTGGACGGATGGCTGCGCGCTGTTGCCGCACTGCCGGTATGCGCATGTCTGAGCCGCTTGAACGCAGCGGCGCGGACGGTGCGTTCAGGGGCGTTCAGGCGGCCGTGATGCCCGTGTGCTCTCCGCTCGTGCTCCCGCCCGTCGCGTCGTCGGCGGCGTTGCCCGTACGGACTCGGAAGGTGCGCCTGTAGGCGCTGGGTGAGACCCCCAGAGCCGACTGGAAGTGCAGCCGCAGCGACGAGGCCGAGCCGAAGCCCGCGTCGGCAGCGATCCTGTCGACGGCCAGATCGCTGCTCTCCAGCAGATGACGGGCCCTGTCGATGCGCTGCTGAGTGAGCCACTGCTGCGGACTCATCCCCACCTCCTCGCGGAAGCGCCTCGTGAAGGTCCGCACGCTCATGGCCTCTTGCTGCGCCAGCTCCCGCAGTCCGATCGGCTGCCCGAGGTGCCGCAGGGCCCAGCCGCGTGCGGTGCCGGTCGTGTGCACGCCCGCCTCGGGCACGGGCCGTTCGATGAACTGGGCCTGCCCGCCGTCCCGGTGGGGCGGCACGACGGTGCGCCGGGCGACCGAGTTGGCGACTGCCGCGCCGAAGTCGTCGCGCACCATGTGCAGACACAGGTCGATGCCGGAGGCGACGCCCGCGGACGTGAGCACGTTCCCGTCCGCGACGTAGAGGACGTCCGGGTCGACCTTCACCTCGGGATGGAACGACTGGAGGCGTTCGCAGGAGGCCCAATGCGTCGTCGCCCGCCTGCCGTTCAGCAGCCCCGCGGCCGCAAGTACGAAGGCTCCGGTGCAGATCGACGCGATGCGCGTGCCGGGCCGGATCAGGGCCAGGGCCTCGGCGAGCGATGTGTCGAGACGGCCGTCGGTGAACGGCTCGTCGAGCTCGTGGGAGGCCGGCACGATCACCGTGTCCGCCTCCGCCAGGGCTTCGGGACCGTGCTCGACGGCGACCGTGAAGTCCGCGTCCGTACGGACCGGCCCCGGGGTGACGGTGCAGGTGACGACCTCGTACAGCGGCTCGCCCCGCTCGTTCCACGACCAGCCCAGCAGGCGGTGCGGAATCCCCAGCTCGATGGGCAGCAGGCCGTGCCGTACGAACACGGCGACCCGGTGGCGACCGGGATGACGGAAGGCGCTCATGGCCCGATCCTCGCACAACGTGGCCTCCGGGCCACTCGTACGCCGGGATCGTCGGCCCGAGGCTGGTCACGTGACACGGACAACCGGACTTCCCGCCCACGAAGAGCCCGCACCCCGCCGAGAGCCGGCGCCCGCCGCCCGCGAACCGGAACCCCGCGGATCGGGGTCACCCGATTCGGAGCCTCGCGAATCCGGGCCACGGGACCGGCCCCGCCCGCGCGTCCACCGCGCCTGGTGGGTCGCGGCCGTCTCCTTCGTCGCCCTCGTCGGCGCCGCCGCCTTCCGGGCCACGCCGGGTGTCTTCATCGACCCCCTGCACGACGAGTTCGGCTGGTCGCACAGCACCATCTCGGCTGCGGTCTCCGTGAACGTGCTGCTCTACGGGCTCACTTCGCCCTTCTCCGCCGCCCTGATGGAGCGCTACGGCATACGCCGCATCGTCTCGTGCGCGCTGCTGCTGATCGCCGCGGGCAGCGGCCTCACCGTCTTCATGGACGCCACCTGGCAGCTCATCCTCTGCTGGGGCTTCCTCGTGGGACTCGGCAGCGGCTCGATGGCGCTGGCCTTCGCGGCGACCGTCACCAACCGGTGGTTCATCCAGCGACGCGGGCTGGTCACCGGCATCCTCACTGCGGGCTCCGCCGCCGGGCAGCTGATCTTCCTGCCCCTGGTGGCGCTGCTGGTGGAGGGGCCGGGCTGGCGCACGGCGTCGCTGGCCGTCGCGGTGGCCGCCCTCGCCGTCGTGCCGCTCGTGCTGTTCGTTCTCCGCGACCGGCCAGAGGACGCCGGGCTGCGGCCCTACGGTGCCGGGCCCGGGTACGTCACGCCGCCGCCCGCGCCTCCGGGTGCCGCAAAGCGTGCGTTGCGCGCCCTGCTCGACGCGTCCCGCAGCAAGGTCTTCTGGCTGCTGGCCGGCACCTTCGCGGTGTGCGGCGCGTCCACGAACGGCCTGATCGGCACCCACTTCGTGCCCGCGGCACACGATCACGGGATGCCGGTGCCCGCTGCTGCCTCGCTGCTCGCGGTCATAGGGCTGTTCGACCTCGTGGGCACCGTCGCGTCCGGCTGGTTCACCGACCGCTTCGACGCGCGGCGGCTGCTGGCGGTCTACTACGCGCTGCGCGGCGTCTCGCTGCTGTTCCTGCCGCTGCTGTTCGCGGAGACGGTGCAGCCGACCATGCTGTTCTTCATCGTCTTCTACGGGCTCGACTGGGTCGCCACGGTGCCGCCCACCATCGCCCTGTGCCGCGAGCACTTCGGGGAGAACGGTGCGATCGTCTTCGGCTGGGTCCTCGCGTCGCACCAGTTGGGTGCCTCCGTCGTCGCCTTCCTCACGGGAGTCGTCCGGGACACCTTCGGCAGCTACGACGTCGCCTGGGTCGCCTCGGGGGCGCTGTGCGCGACCGCGGCACTGATGGCGCTGGTGATACGGAGGCGGCCGGAGACCGAGGTCGTGGTCAGGACATGAACACGCCCTCGGCGCCCGGCGGTTGTGACGGTGGCGGAGCGGGCCCGCGGAACGTGGCCCGGTAGGCGCTGGGGGAGACGCCGAGGGCAGCCTGCAGATGCTGCCGCAGCGATGCGCCCGTGCCGAAGCCCGCATCCGCGGCCACCTTGTCGACGGGCATGTCGGTCTCCTCCAGCAACTGCCGTGCTCGCTCGATGCGTTGCCCGGTCAGCCACTGCACCGGCGTGAGTCCGACCTCTTCGCGGAACCGCCTCGTGAACGTCCGTACGCTCATGGACTCCCGCTCCGCCAGCTGGCGCAGCGACAGCGGACGGTCCAGATTCCGCAGCGCCCACGCTCTGGCCGCGCCCGTCGAGGAGCGCGCGCCGCCCCCCGCCACGGGCCGGACGATGAACTGTGCCTGGCCGCCCTCACGGTGAGGAGGCACGACGGTGGAACGGGCGACGTCGTTGGCCACGGCCGCGCCGTGGTCGTACCGGATCAGGTGCAGGCAGAGGTCGATGCCTGCCGCCTCCCCCGCGGAGGTGAACAGGTCGCCGTCGCCCGTGTAGAGAACGTCCGGATCGAGGTCGACGGCCGGGAAGAGGCAGCGGAAGCGGTCGGTCGACTTCCAGTGGGTCGTGGCCCGCCTGCCGTCCAGCCAACCCGCCGCCGCCAGTACGAACGCGCCCGTGCAGATCGAGGCCACGCGCGTGCCGGGACGGCGGATGCGGCCGAGGGCGCGGGCGAGTGCGTCGCCGAGACGCCCCTCGCTCTCGGGCTCGTCCTCCTCGTGCGTGGCCGGAATGATCACCGTGTCCGCCTCGGCCAGAGTGTCGGGGCCGTGCGCGACGTGGACGGGGAAATCGGCGTTCGTACGGACGGGCCCCGGGGCGAGCGTGCAGGTGATCACTTCGTAGAGCGGGCTGTCGCCGTCCGGGCTCCTGGCAGCGGAGAACAGCTGGTGCACCAGCCCGAGTTCCAGCGGCATCACACCGTGGCGTACCAGCACCGCGACCCGGTGGCGCCCGTCCTGCTGGAAGGACGTGGCGCGTGCGCTGGGAGCCGATGACACCGTCATGGCCAGATTCTTTCACAAGCTGACCATCTGGCCACTCGCGGCGGGATGACGGCGCCTCGCACCATCGGCACCATGAAGGTTCTCTGGATTTTCGCCCACCCCGAGCAGCGCTCCCTGAACGCCTCCCTCATGCGCGACGGGCTGCGTGAACTGGCGCTCCACGGCCATGAAAGCCAGGTCTCCGACCTCTACGGCATGGGCTGGAAGGCGGTGCTGGACGCCGCCGACGTACGCCCGGTTCCGGCATCCGGCTCGCGCTTCGCCGTGGGTGCGGAGCAGGAGCGTGCCTACCTCGGCGGCGAACAGAGCGAGGACATCCGTGCCGAGCAGGAAAAGATCACCTGGGCCGACACCCTCGTGTTCCACTTCCCGCTGTGGTGGTTCGGGCCGCCCGCCATCCTCAAGGGCTGGCTCGACCGCGTCCTGGTTCAGGGCTTCGCCTTCGGGGTGCGGGACGCGGACGGCCGCACCCTGCGCTACGGCGAGGGCGGCCTGGCGGGCAAGCGCGCGTTGGTCATCACGTCGGTCGGTGCCAGGGAGAGCAGCTTCGGCCCTCGCGGCATTCACGGGCACATCGACCAGGTCCTGTGGCCGCTGCTGCACGGCACGTTCTGGTACACGGGCATGGCCGCCCACGAGCCCTTCGTGGTCCACGGCGCCGACCGACTCGGGCCGGCCGGATACGAGGATGTCGCGCGGGGGCTGCGCCGGCTGCTCCGCGGTCTGCCGGAGGCCGCGCCGCTGGCCTACCGGCACGAGAGCGGCGGCGACTACGACGAGGACCTGACGCTCCAGCCGTGGATCGCACCGGGCCAGGCGGGCCTGGGCGTGCACGAGGTGTGCGCCGAGCCCGCGCCGACCGGTTAGACGGGCCGGCCTCCGGCACCGTGCCGCCGCGGCCACTCACGGCACCGGGACGTCAGGAGCCCGCACCGTCACGGCAGTTCGGGATCGCGGCGATGCCGCGGCACGACCACGTCACGGCACCCGGAGGCTCTGCCTCACTGCGTCACATGCCGCGTCACCGCGTCGCGCGTGCGATGGCTCGCGCGATCTTCTGCGCGTCCAGCGACAGTTCACGCAGCATCCCGCTGAGCGGATTCGTGTAGCCGATGAAGTGCAGCCCCGGAGCCTCCGGATGGGTACGGGCGCCGTGCGCCAGAGGGCGGCCCTCGTCGTTGAGCACCCCGAGGCCGCCGACCAGGTCCTCCAGGCCGCGCCTGAAGCCGGTGGCCGCGATGACGACGTCGGGGGCCACCGTCGTGCCGTCGGCGAGCTGGATCTTGGAACCGTCGAACGACTCGACCGCCGCGACCGGTTCGACCTTGCGCTTGCGCACCGCCGAGATGAGGCCCACGTCCTGGATGGGGATCGCGCCTTGCCGGGCACGCGTGTAGAGGCCGGTGTCCGGACGCGGAAGCCCGTGCTTGGAGAGGTCGGGGACCGCCACCTTCGCCATGCGCGCGGCGAGCACGTCCACCAGTCGCGTCGGAAGCCTGCGGCAGAGGACGCCGTTGGCCTGCGCGGGCCAGCCCAGCGTGGAGCGGCGGACGATGTGCGGAGCGGTGCGCACCGCGAGCCGGACGCGGGTGGCGCCTCCCTCGGCGAGGTCGACGGCTATCTCCGCACCGGTGTTGCCGACTCCGACGACAAGCACGTCCTTGCCCGCGTACGGCTTCGAGTTCCGGTAGCGGGAGGCGTGCAGCAACTCGCCCTCGTAGCCCTCGCGTCCGGGCCACGACGGCATGTGTGCGGTGTGGTTGAAGCCGGTGGCGACGACCGCGACCGGTGTGGCCAGCCGTCGTCCGCCGTTGGCGTGCAGCGCCCACTCGCCCTTGTGGCGCTCGATGCTGTCGACCTCGACGCCGGTGGCCACCTCGATGCCGTGGTGCTCGGTGTAGCTCTCCAGGTAGCGCACGAAGTCGTCGCGGGCGACCCAGCGTCCGTACGAGCGCGGGATCGGCAGGCCGGGCAGCGAGGACCAGCGGCGGGTGGTGTGCAGGTGCAGCCGGTCGTAGTGGGCGCGCCAAGAGGCGGCTACGGACGGGGACTTCTCCAGCACGACGGTGCTGATCCCGTGTTCGTGGAGCGCGGCGGCGGTCGCCAGCCCACCGGGACCGGCGCCGATGATGTGAACGGGAACCCCGTCGTCGGTCATGGGCATGACGGAGAGCCTAGTGCTGGTGGCGCGGTGTTCCCGTCACGGAAGCGTCACGGGAAGAGCACGTGGCGGCAGCTGACGGGGAGTCGGCGAAGAGATGCCACGAGTCAGGGGAGAAACGTTTCTTGCGGTGTTCGAAGCTGACGGTTCATCTGGTGGGCTTCCTGCCCGTGACTCCCATGTGGACGAGCAGGGCGAGATTCGGCTTCAGCTCCGCCTGCTTCACGCCCCAGGTCTGGAAACCCTTCTGGTGACTCGCCACCGAAGCGAGCATGGTCACCAGGGCGCCGGCGGTCGCGGCGGGATTGACGTCCTTGTCGACTCTGCCCTTCGCCTGAAGTTCCTTGACGGAGTCGGTGAGAGGCCCGTTGACGGAATTCAGGACCTTCATGCGGATTTTGTAGAACCGCTTGTCGCCCTCGGCTGCACCGAGGTCGACAACGCGCAGGATGGCGTCGTTCTTGCGCCAGAAGGAGAGGAATCCGTCCACGAGTTCCTCTGCGGTGCGCCAGCCGGACTTGCCGGCCCATGAGCGGTCGGCCACCAGCTCCGAGAGGACGGCGGCGTCCTTCGCCATGGCCTCGGCCAGTTCGAGGACGGCGCCCTCGACGTCCGGGAAGTACTGGTAGAAGGTCGCCGGAGACGTGCCCGCCCGTCTGGCGACATCGATGACCTTGACATCGCGATACGGCGACGAGCTCAGCATCTCGCCGAGGCAGTCGAGCAGCTTCTGCCGCGTCGCCTGCCCGCGGCGCCCCGCTACTCGCCCGTCGACGGTTCGAACTTGTCCTGTCATGCCGTCAGCTTATCGACGGGGAACGAGCGCGCGATTCGGCCGCATGCAAATGGGGTCGGCCCCGCTGAATGCCGGGGCGTCATATCCGCGCAGGACGCCGAATTGTCCGTTCGTTCGAAACATTGGACTGCGGGGGCCCACGAACGCGGCTAGCGTGCCCGTACGGACGTACGCGCTCGCGCGTGAGGCACGGGAGGCAGGTCATGGCCGTACTGGCAGAGACATTCGCCGAGGGTGTGCCCTGCTGGGCGGACGCGATGCTCTCGGACGTCGAGGCCGGCAAGCGGTTCTACGGCGAGCTCTTCGGCTGGACCTTCGGTGAAGGGGAGACGGAGCGGAACGGCTATGTGACGGCCGTGCTGGACGGCAGGTCCGCCGCGGGGCTCTTCGCCAAGTCCGACGGCCGGCTGCCCACCGTCTGGAACCTCCATCTCGCCACCGGGGACGCCTTCGCCGCCGTCGCGCGGATCCGCGAGGCGGGCGGCAACGTGCTGACGGAGCCGTCCGACGCCGGTCGTCCGGGCCACAAGCTCGTCGCCGCGGTCGCCGCCGATCCCTCGGGTGCGGTCTTCGGGCTGCTTCAGACGGGCGGGCCGGGCGGCTTCGGCGTGCGGGGCGAGCACGGCGCATACGTCTGGTCGGAGGTCCACACGCGCGACAAGGACGCCGTGGACGCCTTCTACACCGACGTCTTCGGCTACGGCATGCGCGACCTCACCGGGCTGGACGCGAGCGGCGACGGGCCCACGGACGAGGAGCACGGGGGCGAGGCCGACCTCGAGGGCATCGCCGTGTGGGCCGCGGCAGGCGATCCGGTCGACGAGGAACACGCGATCGCCGGGCGGTGTCTCATCGGGGGGACCTACCCTGCTGAGATGCCCGCCCACTTCCTCACCTACTTCGCGGTGGACGACTGCGACGCCGCAGCGCACACGGCCGTACGGCTGGGCGGGCGGGTGCTGCGCGAGCCGGAGGAGACGCCCTTCGGCCGGTACGGCGTGCTCGTGGACGACCAGGGTGCGAGTTTCGCGGTGCTGCAGGCGCCGGCCTCCGCGCCCGGGGGAGCAGCGTGAAAGCGGCGCCGTTGCGGGGGGAATGTCGGACTCGTCCCGGCTTGCTGACTACAGCGATCGAAACGAGACACGTCGGGAGCGCCCCCGGGTTCGCAACCGTCGGCTTCGACAGGAAGAATCGGCCTGTGGACCGTGTGTCCGGTACGGCAGTGAGAAGCTGCACGGGGCGGATGTCGATGAGCCCCTACGGGGAGGTGGCAGGCAAGTGGTGGAGCAGCTGACGCAGCACGATCCGCGACGGATCGGCCCGTTCGAGGTGCTCGGCCGACTCGGCGCAGGCGGAATGGGGCTGGTCTATCTCGCTCGCTCGGCGTCCGGCCGGCGTGTGGCGATCAAGACAGTGCGGACCGAGCTCGCCGAGGACCAGCTGTTCCGGGTGCGCTTCACGCGCGAGGTCGAGGCGGCCCGCGCCGTCAGCGGCTTCTACACGGCGGCCGTCGTGGACGCCGATCCGCGGGCGGCCGTCCCGTGGCTGGCGACGGCGTTCGTGCCCGCCCCCTCGCTCGAGGAAATAGTCAATGAGTGCGGCCCCATGCCGGTGCAGGCCGTCCGGTGGCTGGCGGCCGGTGTGGCCGAGGCGCTGCAGTCCATCCACGGTGCCGGGCTGGTACACCGTGACCTGAAACCCTCCAACGTGCTCGTGGTCGAGGACGGCCCTCGCGTCATCGACTTCGGAATCGCCTCGGGCGTCTCGAACACCCGGCTGACGATGACCAACGTGGCCGTCGGCACGCCCGCCTACATGTCTCCCGAGCAGGCCCGGGATTCTCGCAGCGTCACCGGTGCGAGCGACATCTTCTCCCTCGCCTCCACCCTCGTCTTCGCCGCCACGGGGCATGCGCCCTTCCACGGCGCCAACCCGGTGGAGACGGTCTTCATGCTGCTGCGTGACGGCCCTGACCTGGAGGGCATGGACGAGGAACTGCGGCCGCTCATCGAGTCCTGCATGCGCATGGCTGCGGAGGAGCGTCCCAGCCCTGCCGACCTGCAGACCCAGCTTGCTCCGCACCTCTTCTCGTCCGGCGGTGACGACAGCGGCACCGCCTCGGCCTGGCTGCCTCCGGGTGCGGTGGCCCTCATCGAGCGCAAGCGCGGTGCGCGGCCCACGCCGAGGCGTCC